>CAZTAE010000050.1:1221-13167 GCA_964611535.1 uncultured Woeseiaceae bacterium | reverse complement strand
CGAGCGTCACGAGGCTGCCGACCAGGAGCCCGCGGATGACGCCGCCGGCGACGTGGCCGAGAATGATCGTGCCGTACGACATCGGTGAGACGAGCATCTCCTCGATGTGGCGCCCGAACTTCGCGCCGAAGAAGGAAGAGACGACGTTGCCGTAGGAATTGGTGATGACGGACATCATGATGAGACCGGGCGCGATGTACTGCATGTAGTCGTAACCGTCCATCGTGCCGATGCGCCGGCCGATCAGACTGCCGAAAATGATGAAGTAGAGCGTCATCGTGATTGCCGGCGGCACGACCGTCTGTATCCAGATCCGGAGTACCCGAAGGAATTCCTTGGTCACGAGGGTCTTCAGCGCAACCCAGTTGAGGGACAGGTTCATGCGCCGGTCAGTCCGCGGCCGCGGCCCTTCCGGCAGGCCCGCCACCGACCAGCCCCATGAACAGCTCCTCGAGCCGGTTGGCCTTGTTCCGCAGGCTGATCACGCGGATCCCGCGCCCGCTCAGGAGCTCGAACAGCTCGTTCAGGTCGTGCCGCCCATCGACCGCCACCTCGAGCTCGGTGTCATCGAGCAGGACCGTCTCGAATCCCGGCAGCTCCGGCGCCTGCGCGATCGGCTCGTGCAGGCTCAGCACGAACACCTCGCGTTGCAGCTTCCTGAGCACGGTGCTCATGCGGGCGTTCTCGATGATGGCGCCCTTGTCGATGATGGCCACGTGCCGGCACAGGCTTTCGGCTTCTTCCAGATAGTGCGTGGTCAGGATGATCGTGGTGCCGGCGTGGTTCAGCCGCCTGAGGAAGTCCCACATCGAGCGGCGGATCTCGATGTCGACGCCGGCGGTCGGCTCGTCGAGTATCAGGAGCTTCGGCTCGTGCGCGAGGGCGCGCGCGATCATCAGGCGCCGCTTCATGCCGCCGGACAGGTTGCGCGCAGGCTCGAACCGACGATCCCACAGCCTGAGCTCGCTCAGGTACTTTTCGGCGCGCTGCATCGCGAGCCGGCGATGGATGCCGTAGTAGCCCGCCTGGTTCAGCACAATGTTGAGCACCGTGTCGAACAGGTTGAGATTGACTTCCTGCGGCACCAGTCCGATGCAGGATTTGGCGGCCTCGAAATCGCGGTCGATGCTGTGCCCGAATACCTCGACCTCGCCGCCGGACTTGCTGACCAGCGAGCAGACGATGCCTATCGCCGTGGTCTTGCCGGCGCCGTTCGGCCCCAGCAGCGCATAGAAGTCCCCGGCGTCGACGTCGAAATCGATGCCTCTGAGCGCCTGCACGCCGTTGGGGTAGGTCTTGCTGAGCTTGCGGATGGATAACGCGTGCATGGAGCCGCGTATTGTATACGCGGCCGCGATGCCGCGTGGAACCGGCGAGGGCGGGCGCGGGCGGGCAAGGCGTCAGCTATCCGGGCGCTCGGCGACCTTCAGCGAGGGCGCTTTCGACACGCAGGCGGCAGCCGCCCACTTCCGGCGCGCCGGCAGGCAGGCGCGGGTGAGGAGCGCCTGCAGGGCGCTGATGTGCGTGGCCCGCCGTACCAGCAGCTCGCGGCTGACTCCGCCCTGGACGAGCCTGGACCAGAGCTCGGCGTCCGAGTCGCAGCGGAGCGTGAGCACCTCCGGGTTCCTGCCGGCGGTCGCGAGCACGTGAAATATCGTGCGCTCCGTCAGTTCCTCGCACCAGTGCAGGCTGGCGCCGCAGATGAGCCTGGCGGCGTAGGCATTCTGTTTCGCGAGCTGCCAGACGAAGCTCAATCCCGCCGCGATCAGCCGGCCGACGCCGTCCGACGGCGGTTCGGCGACGGCGAAGAGGTCGCCGCTGCACGCATCCGTCAGATGCGACCGCCAGAACTCGTCGTCGCGCTCGCGAAATGAAAACAGCAGGAATGGCGCGGAAGCCAGGTTCTCCGCCTGCCCGTCCGTCAGCGAGCAGAGGCGATCGGCAAGACCGGGCGGCAGCTCCTGCAGGCAGCGCCGTGCCGCGGCGTCCTGGCGCAGCAGCGCCAGGAACGCGCCGTTCAGGGAACGAACGTTCTCGAAATCCGTGGCGACAGGTCCGGTGAACTCCATTCGCTCCCTCCTTCGCGCGCATTTTCTGCCGGGATTCGCCAGTTACGCTGTTATGGATTGCCTTCCCATGCCTTAATCGTATAAGCTTTTTGTTCACAACATATGGGCTAAAACTAGCACAAAAAGAGAAAAAATGCGCCTCACCGACGATCGCTACGCCACCGAGAAACAGCAGTTCGAGCTCGCGCTGCGGATGATCCGGCACGAGGCGCGTACCCGCACGATCCGGGCCTGCACGAGCCTCTCCGACGATCGCATCCGCAAGCTCTACGCCACCTACTTCCGGGACGCGGGGCAGGCTGTCAGGCGCCGCCGCGGCAAGTCGCCGCGGCAGGTATCCCTGTTCGTCAAGAACCCGCTCAACCAGCTCGAGGCGACGACGCTCGTCGCCCTCTACTGCGCCAGCCTGCTGCTCCGGGTGGACGCGTCGAACCGGATCCATGCCTGCTGGCCGCGGCCGGACGTCGAATACGGCCACCGCGTCTGCCGCGCGTACGAGACCTATCTTCTCCTGCACCCGTCGCCGCGGCTGAGTTTCGAATGGGCGTGGAACCTGTTGCAGATCGTGTCCCGCAACGACGAGCTTTACCTCGCGCAGTGTGGCGACTGCAGGAGCGCCTACGTGCAGGACGCTTACGCCCTGGACCACAGGGTCTGCCCCAGCTGCGAGATCCTGCGCCATCGCCGGCGCAGGCCCGGCACGGCGAGCTTCGCCCGCGTGTAGGCGAGCGCCGGCAATCGCACGCGTCAGGGAAGACGGTGACGGCATGCGCAGCGTGCTGCAGGCGGCGTCCTCCGAATGCGGCCTCGCCTGCCTCGCGATGGTCGCCGACCACCACGGCCTGCGCCTTTCGCTCAACGAGCTCAGGCAGCGCTTTCCGCTGTCGCTCAAGGGCGGCACGCTTCGCGACCTGATCAAGGTCGCCGACCGCCTTGGACTGCAAGCGCGGCCGCTCAGGCTCGAGCCGGCTCAGCTTTGCCATCTGCGGCTGCCTGCCGTATTGCACTGGGATCTCAATCACTTCGTGGTCCTGGAGTCCGCCGGCCGGTCTCGCTTCGTGATCCACGATCCCGCTCGCGGGCGGCTGCGGCTGACCCGCGGGGAGCTCTCCGGCCACTTCACGGGCGTGGCGCTCGAGCTGGCGCCGACATCCGGGTTCCAGCCGCAGGCCGCGTCACGGCCGGTTTCGCTGCGCCAGCTGACCGGGCGCGTGAGGGGACTGGGGCGCGCCGTGACGCTCCTCCTCCTGCTGTCGCTGTCGCTGCAGGTTTTCGTCGTCATCGGGCCCTTCTTCCTGCAATGGACCGTGGACCAGGTGCTCGTGTCCGCGGACCGCGACCTGCTCACCGTCCTGGCGCTCGGTTACGGGCTCGTGCTCCTGCTGCAGGTCGGCGTCGGCCTGCTGCGCGGGTGGGCGGTCGTGTGGCTGTCGGCGCGGCTGGGACTCGTGTGGCTGGGCAACGTATTCGCGCACCTGGTGAGGCTGCCCCTCGACTTCTTCGAGAAGCGCCACCTGGGCGACGTCGTCTCCCGCATGACCAGCGTCCGCAGCATCCAGCGCACGCTGACCACGAGTTTCGTCGAGGCGGTCATCGACGGGCTCATGTCGGTGGCGACGCTGGCAATGATGCTGATCTACAGCATGAAGCTCGCCGCCGTCTCGCTCGCGGCCGTCGCGCTGTATCTGACCCTGCGCAGCGTGCTGTTCCGGACGGTGAAAAGCGGCACGGAACGGCAGCTCGTCGCGGCGGCGCGGCAGCAGAGCCACCTGCTGGAGACCATCCGCGGCATGCAGTCGGTCAAGGTCGCGGGCATCGAGGCGCAGCGGATCTCCAGCTATGCGAACCTCATGAACGACACCGTCAACCGCGACGTCGTGCTGGCGCGGCTGTCGCTCGGCTTCACCACCGCGAGCGGGCTCGTCTTCGGCGTCGAGCGCATCGCCGTCATCTGGATCGGCGCGCTGCTCGCGCTCGAGAACGTCTTCTCCGTCGGCATGCTCATCGCCTACCTCTCCTACAAGGACCAGTTCGCCACGCGCGTCGCGGCGCTCATCGACAAGTGGATGGAACTGCGGATGCTGCGCTTGCACGGCGAACGGCTGGCGGACATCGCGCTGACGCCGCCGGAAGAGAGGCTGGCGCAGGCGGCGGAGCCGGAGCCACCGGCAACAGCGGGCCTCGAGGTGTGCGCGGTCTCGTTCCGCTACGCCGAGGGCGAGCCGCCGGTGTTACGGCACCTGAGCTTCCGGGTGGAAGCCGGCGAGTCGGTCGCCATCGTCGGTGCCTCGGGCTGCGGCAAGACGACGCTCGTCAAGCTCATGCTCGGCCTTCTCCGGCCGAGCGAAGGCCGGATACTCGTCGGCGGCCGCGACATCGGCAGCGTCGGCCTCGGCAACTATCGGACAATCGTCGGCGCCGTGATGCAGGACGATCAGCTGTTCGCGGGATCCGTTGCCGGGAACATCGCGCTCGGCAGCGAGGCGGTCGACCAGGCGCGGGTGGAGGCGGCGGCGCGTCTCGCCGCAGTGCACGACGACATCGCGGCCATGCCGATGGGCTATCACAGCCTGATCGGCGACATGGGGACCGTCCTGTCGGGTGGCCAGAAGCAGCGGGTCCTGCTGGCGCGGGCGCTGTACCGCCGGCCGCGCATTCTGTTCCTCGACGAGGCGACCAGCCACCTGGATCTGACGCGGGAGCGGCGGGTCAACGAGGCGATCGCGAAGCTCGAGCTCACGCGGATCATCGTGGCGCACCGTCCGGAGACTGTCGCGAGCGCCGACCGCATCCTCGTGATGAGCGGCGGCCGTATCGCGCGGGAGCTTCGGCCGCGCCGCCAGCACGCCGCCCGCGCGGAAACGGCGGCCGCATGACGACGGGCCACGACGAGACCCTCTTCCGTCGCGAGGTGCTGGAGGCGCGCGGCCGCAGCGGGCTCGGCGACGCAACGCTCGCGCAGCCGCTGCCGCTCTGGGCACTGGCGGCCTTCGCGCTCACGGCAGCCGCCATGGTTGTCCTCTTTCTCGCCTTCGGCGAATACACCCGCCGCTCGCGCGTGGCAGGACAGCTCGTGCCGGACCTCGGACTCGTCACCGTTGTCGCGCCCGTTGCCGGCGTGGTAGCCGCCCCGATGCCGGACGAGGGCGCGGAGGTAGCAGACGGCCAGCCGCTGGTCGTGATCGCAACGCCCCGTGCGACGACGGCCGGCGGCGACGTGACGACCGACGTGCTCCGCGAGCTCGAAACCCGGCGGGCCGCCATCGACCGCGGGTACGCCTCGCGGAAGGACCTGCTGGAGCTGGCCGCGCGCGGCCGCGAAAAGCAGCTGGCCACGGCGCACGACGAGCTCCGCCGGATAGAGGCCGCGATCGCCGTGCAGGAGCAGCGCGTGGCGATCGCCGAAGAGGTGCTGGCGCATTTCCGCGAGCTGTCGGCCAACCAACACACCTCGCGCCTGCAGCTGAGCCAGCAGGAGCAGAGCCTCCTGGAGCAGGTCGCAACGCTGCAGGCGCTTGAACGGCAGGCGTTGGGCGCGCGACGCGACATTGAGGAGCTCGCGCAGGCGCTCGAGGCGCTGCCGGCGGAGCTTGCCGCCCTGGCGGCGGAGCGTACCCGCGAGCTGGCGACGCTCGACGAGGAGCGCCTGCAGGTTCGGGCCGGCGGCGAGGTGATGGTGCAGGCGCCGGTCGCGGGCCTGCTGGCGAGCCGTCTGATCGAGCGCGGACAGACCGTCGCCGCCGGGCAGCCGCTCCTGAGCCTGCTGCCGGCGGGCTCGCAACTGCAGGCACAACTGCTGGTGCCGAGCCGCGCGGCCGGCTTCATCGAACCCGGTGACGCGGTCGAGCTGCGCTACCAGGCCTATCCGCACCAGAAGTTCGGCCACCACCGCGGGCAGGTCTTGCGGATCTCGCGCCACGCCCTCGGCCCGCGCGAGCTCGCGGGGCTCATCGGCGGCACAACCGGCACGGAGCCGCACTACCGGGTCCTCGTCGCCCTGCCGGAGCAATCCGTCATCGCCTACGGCAAGCGAGAGGCGCTGCTCCCCGGCATGCAGCTCGAGGCCGACATCCTGGGCGAACACCGCAAGCTCTACGAATGGGTCCTCGAGCCCCTTTATTCCCTCAGCGGCAGGCTCTAGCGGCTTCCGGCCGGTACCTGAGCAAGCGGTCCGGCACGCCGGTGCACGAGTACACTATCGTGACGCAAGGATGCGCAGGGTGAGCGTCCCGCTCTGATTCCGATGCGATAGTCGAGGTCCGGCATGGGGCACGGCGGGGCTCGCTCAGGACCGTGCCGGGAGATGTATTGCGGTAGAATTCGACTTGATGCCGCCTTCCGCAGCATTCGCAACGGGATTCTTGCTCTGGCCACCTGCTTCAGCCAACACCGGCGCCAGCGGCACCGGCAACTCCGGACAGGCGCCGCTTCGGCATGATGGGTCGTAACGTCTTTGCGGGCGCTTTCGTCGATCGATCCGGTTACCGGCGCGAGGATCCGGCGTGGCTGCGGGCTACCATGGAAAGCGAAGAGGCCGCGTTCGTGCCGGTGTGGGGCGACAAGTGCCTGGCCGCCGGCGAGCCCGTGCGGGCGGTGCTCGTCGACCGTCCCCGAATCGCCGGACTGCTGGACCCGGACCAGGCCGTGTTCCTCGGCGTCTATCGCGACCGGCCGGCGTTCGCGGTGCCGGTCGAGGCCGCAGACCCGCCGTTCGAGGATCTCGGCCAGTTCCACGATCTCCGCTACCTCGGCAGCATGCTGCCGGAGGATGAAGCCAACCTGTGCGCGCACGCGCGCGCGCTCGTGCTCTGGCACCGTTCACAGAGGCATTGCGGCCACTGCGGCGCGGCAACGCGCGCCGAATCCGGCGGCAACACGCGCCTCTGCACCGCCGAGCCTTGCGGCGTGCGCCTCTTTCCCCGCGTCGACCCCGCCATTATCGTGCTCGTGGCGAATCGCGACCGCTGCCTCCTCGGCAGGCAGCCGAGCTGGCCCGAGGGCCGCTACTCGACCATCGCCGGCTTCGTGGAGCCGGGCGAGAGCCTGGAGGACGCCGTCGAGCGCGAGGTGCTGGAGGAGACGAACATCCGCGTGCACGAGGTCGTCTACCACAGCTCCCAGCCCTGGCCGTTCCCGTCGTCCCTGATGCTCGGCTTCACGGCGGAGGCGCTGAGCGACGACATCGCCCTGAACGATGCCGAGCTGGAGGACGCCCGCTGGTTCACCCGCAAGGAACTCGAGTCCGGATTCCCGAAGCTGCCCTATCGCATTTCGATCGCCCGCCGCCTCGTGGACGACTGGCTGCACGCGCACGACCACGCGGGGGCACCGAGAGCGCGCGGCCTGCGCTGATGTGCCTCGTCGCTTTCGCCTGGCGGGCGCACCCCCGGTATCGCCTCTTGCTCGCGGCCAACCGGGACGAGTTCCACGCGAGGCCGGCCGCGCCGCTCGGCTGGTGGGAGGATGCTCCCTCGATCCTCGCGGGCCGCGACCTGGCGGCCGGCGGCACCTGGCTCGCCATCGGCGACACCGGACGCTTCGCTACCGTCACGAACTACCGCGAGACGCTGTCCATGCAGCCGGCGGAACGCTCGCGCGGCGAGCTCGTCGCCCGTTTCATCGCGAGTGACGGCGCGCCGCTCGACTTCCTGCAGGCCACCGACGGCGACCGGTACGCCGGCTTCAGCCTGCTGGCGGCCACACCGAACGCCATGGCGTACGCCTCCAACCGCGGCGATGCGCCGCGCGCGCTCGAGTCGGGCCTCTACGGGCTCAGCAACGCCTCGCTCGACACCCCCTGGCCGAAGGTGCGGCGCGCGAAGGCGAGGCTCGCAGAACTGCTGAAGAACGACACGGTGGATGTCGAGGCGCTGTTCGGGCTGCTGGCCGACCGCGAGCCCGCGACCATGGGCGAGGCAGAGGCGGAAGGCGTGCCGCCGGAGGTCGCCCGTGCCGTGTCCGCGCCCTTCATCGTCACGCCGGAGTTCGGCACGCGCTGCTCGACGGTGCTGTCGGTCACGGCGTCGGGCGACGTCCGGATCGTCGAACGCCGCTTCGACAGCGCGGGCAATCCCACGGGCGAGTCGCGCTTCGAATTCCCCATCCGCTGAGATGGCCCGCGCTTTCGCGCGGGATCAGCCGGCGGGGCCGAAAACCCCGTTGATCCAGCGCGAGAGCTCGGCGATCTCCTCCGCGCAGACGGCGTGCGCCATCGGGTACTCATGCCACTCGACCTGAAAGCCGGCCTGCTCGAGCGTCCGTCGCGACTCCTGGCCCAGGCCGATCGGCAGCATCGGATCGTAGCTGCCGTGCGCCATAAAGACCGGCAGCGCGCGGGATGTCTCGCTGATCTCGTCCTCGAGCGTCGTGGCGAGCGGCAGCCAGCTCGACAGCACGGCGAGACCCGCGAGCCGGCGCGGATACCTGAGCGCCGTGTGCAGGGCAATCGCGCCGCCCTGCGAAAATCCGGCGACGACGATCCTGCCGTAGTCGCTGCCGCGTCGATGCTCGCGCTCGATGAGCCCCTCGAGGAGGCTTGCGCTCTCGCGTATGCCGGCCTCGTCCTGTGGCCCCGAGCGATCAAGGGTCATGATGTCGTACCAGGCCCGCATGGTCATGCCGCCATTGATCGTCACCGGCCGCATCGGCGCGTGCGGAAACAGAAACCGCACCCGCAGACCCGGATCGAGCGCGAGCTCCGGTACGATCGGCTCGAAGTCGTGCCCGTCGGCCCCCAGCCCATGCAGCCAGACCACGCTCGCATCGGGCTGCCGCCCCACCTCCACTTCCACGCACTCCGGTATCTCCACCATCTCCTTCCTGTCCAGGTTGACAGCTGCCGGACCGGCGCCGTCAGACGAAGCCCGCCCTGCCCAAACCCGCGAGCCGCCATCGTTCACGAGCGCAACGACGGTTCCGGCAGGGCATCGGTCGGGGGGAGTGTCTTTCAGGATCGTGGAAAACAGGGATGTTTTCCCCGAAGCCCCCCAGGGACGGGTTGATGGGCGGTCCTGAAAGACACTCCCCCCGGCCGGTGTCCTGCCTGCGACAGACCTCAAACGCTCGTGAACGATGCCGGCCACCGAGGCAGCGAATACTAACAGCACATCCCGCTTGACCCAGCTATGCGCATTATGTTACCTATATGCGCATATTTATGCGATAGCCCGCCCGATGCCCGTCAACCCCGGTAACCAGACCGAGCGCCGCGCCGCCCTGAAGCGCCTGCTCGAGCGCGGCCCCGCCGCGACTCAGCGCGAGCTGGTCGAGGCGCTGACCGCGGACGGCTTTCACGCCACGCAGTCGAGCGTCAGCCGCGACCTCGCCGACCTCGGCGCCGTCAAGACGCCCGACGGTTACGAGCTGCCGGGCGGCGACGCGGACCGCGGCGACGAGCTGGCGCAGGTTGCGGAGCTATTGCGCGGCATGGCGCCCGCCGGGCCGAACCTGCTGGTGATCAAGACGGCCATCGGGGCGGCGCAGCGCGTGGCGCTCGCGCTCGACCGCTCGAACTGGCCGGAAATCGTGGGTAACGTCGGCGGCGACGACACCGTCTTCACGGCGACCGCGAACGCCGCCGCGCAACGCGCCCTGCTCGGCCGCATCCACCGCGCCAGCGGCCGCGCCTGAGCCGCGGCGCCCTCGACAGGGAGTATCCGACTTGCCCGAATCGAATCCCGCGATCGTCCTCGCCTACTCCGGCGGCCTCGACACGTCCTTCTGCATCCCGTGGCTCAGGGAGACGTCCGGCGCGGAGGTGGTCACGCTGACGGTGGACACGGGCGGCATCGACGCCGCCGCGGCGGCGGCGCTCGAGGAGCGGGCCCTCGCGCTCGGCGCGGCGGAGCACGTCCTGCTGGATGCGAAGCAGGACTTCTTCGATACGGTCATCCGTTACCTGATCGCCGGCAACGTGCGCCGCGGTCACCTGTATCCCCTGTGCGTGGGCGCGGAGCGGGGCCTGCAGGCGACGAGGCTCGCGCAGGTGGCCGGGGAGCGCGGCGCGGCGACCGTTGCCCACGGCTGCACGGCGGCGGGCAACGACCAGGTGCGCTTCGAGATCGCGTTGCGCACGGTGAACCCGGACTTGCAGATACTCGCGCCGGTGCGCGACAACGCGTGGACGCGGGAGGCGCAGGTGGAGTACCTGGCCTCGCGCGGTCTGCCGCTGCCTCCGTCGGGCTCCGCGTATTCGATCAATCGCGGCCTGTGGGGCGTCACGATCGGCGGGCGGGAGACGCTGACGTCGGAGAGCGCATTGCCGGAGGAGGCCTGGGTCCTGTCGAAAACCGCGTTCGATGATCCGGCCGCGCCCTCCGACCACACGCTCGGGTTCGAGCAGGGAGTGCCGACGGCGCTGGATGGCGAGGCGCTGCCGCCGGTAGCACTCATCGAGAAGCTGGAATACCTCGGCGGCCGCTACGGCATCGGCCGCGGCGTCCATCTCGGCGACACGCTGCTCGGCACCAAGGGGCGGGTGGCGTTCGAGGCGCCCGCGGCGGCGATCCTGATCGAGGCGCACCGGGAGCTCGAGAAGCTCGTCTTGAGCGCCGCCCAATCGCGCATCAAGGACGGGATCGCGGCGACCTACGGCGACCTCGTCCACGAGGGCCGTCAGCTCGACCTGGCCTGCCGCGACGTGGAGGCGCTGCTCGAATCGTCGCAGCGGCGGGTGAGCGGCCGCGTGCATTTCCGGCTGCGGCCGGGAAATCTGTTCATCACCGGCGTCAGCTCGCCCTTTTCGCTGCTGGCGGCGACGCGCGGCGTCTACGGCGAGGCCGCCGGGGAATGGAACGCCGCGGACGCGCTCGGCTTCTCGCGCATCGCTTCGCTGGCCGGCATGCTGCAAAGCCGGGCCGGCGGCGCAGGAGAGGCGCCGTGAACGCGATGCGCACCGTGTTCGTCGACAAGATTGCCTCGGTCGCGCAGCATTCGAAGCTGGGACACGAGCTGCGGGTGTCCGCGGAGATTCCCTGCGAGGAAGGCGTGCTGCTCGCCGCGCGCGTGCTGAACAACAAGTCGCGCTACAACCAGCTCGAGCTCGTGAGCGGCCGCATGGCCACCGTCAACCAGGGCGACGTCGTCGTCGGCGCACTGGGCCACCGCAAGGCCCTGCTCGGCTACTCGGGTCACCTGCCGGAATCCCTGGAAGTCGGTGCCATCGTGCAGATCCTCAACATCGGCGGCGTGCTGGGCATCTGTGATTCGGCGAACCCGGAAGTCGGCGCGCCTTTCGACTGCGAAGTGCTGGGCACGGTGCTTCACTTTCCGTATCTGGCGGAGCGCATCGGCGTCCCGGCGCGCGCGGGCAACGGGCCGCTCGATGCGAACGTCGCGCTGGATACGCGCGGTGTGCCGGTCGTTGCGCTTGCCGGGACCTGCATGGATTCCGGCAAGACGGCGGCCGCCTGCGCGATCGTCAGCCGGCTGCGGCATCGCGGCCTGCGCGTGGCGGCGTGCAAGGCGACCGGGGTCGCCCTGCGCCGCGACATCCTGGCGATGGAGGACGCCGGCGCCGCCAATACCATGATCTTCTCCGATCTAGGCATCGTCACGACGACCGCGGACAGCGGTCCGGTCCTGACGCGCGCACTCCTGTCCAGTCTGGCGGCCTCGCAGCCGGACGTGATCGTGATCGAGCTCGGCGACGGCCTGCTCGGCGCCTACGGCGTCGAGGCGATCCTCACGGACGCGCGCATCCGGGCCGCGTTCACCGCATTGGTCCTGTGCGCCAACGACCCCGTCGGCGCCTGGGGCGGCGCGAGGATCCTCCGTGAACAGTACGGCATCGAGCCCGTCGTGGTGACGGGGCCCGCGACCGACAACGCCGTCGGCATCGAGCAGATCGCCGAGCGGCTGTCTCTCACCGGCATCAACG
>CAZTAE010000050.1:0-1121 GCA_964611535.1 uncultured Woeseiaceae bacterium | reverse complement strand
AACGCCGTCGGCATCGAGCAGATCGCCGAGCGGCTGTCTCTCACCGGCATCAACGCGCTGACGAACGGCGCGGCGCTGGGCGACCGGATCGCGGAAAGCCTGCCCGCGGGCCGGCAGGGAGCGGCTGTCTGATGGCTGCCGCTGCGATCAACGCGGTCGTGCTCGGCGCAACGGGGTACGTAGGCGGCGAGTTCCTGCGGCTCCTGGCGGCGCATCCCGTCTTCCGGCTGAAGGCGGCGGTCTCCCGCAGCCACGCGGGCGGGCAAATCGGCACCGCCTTTCCGCATCTCGCGGCCGCCTATCCCGACGCCGCGTTCGTGGGACCCGCGCAGACGCTGGAGGGCAGCGACGCAGGCTCGCAGCTCGCTGTCTTCTCGGCCGCGCCGCACGGCGCTTCGGCGGCACTGGTGGCAGAGACGCTCGAGGCCGCCGCGGCGCGGCATGTCGAAGCCCGGGTCGTCGACTGTTCCGCCGACTTCCGCTATCCGGACGCCGCGGCATACGCGCAGGTCTACGGCAGCGCGCACGGCGCGCCGGAACTGCTCGGCGAGTTTCGCTGCGCGGTGCCGGAGCACGCAGCCGACATCGGTGCGAGGCACGTCGGTCACCCGGGCTGCTTCGCAACCGCGATCCTCCTGGGCGCGATGCCGCTGACGGAGCCCGCCCTCGGCTGCCGCGAGCTGTTCGTGACCGCCGTCACCGGCAGCACCGGTTCGGGCAAGACGGCGCAGGCCGGCACGCACCACCCGGAACGGCATTCGAACCTCCACGCCTACAAGCCGCTGTCTCATCGCCACGTGCCCGAGGTCGAGCAGTTGCTCGCCGCGCGCTCGGGCCGAAGGACCGCGGTGCATTTCGTGCCGCATTCGGGCCCTTACGCGCGCGGCATTTACGCGACGCTGCAGGCGGCGATCGAGCCCTCTGCCTTGCAGGATGACGTCGTGCAGATTTTTCGCCGCTTCTACGCCGACAGCGAGTTCGTGCGGATCGTGGATGGCATGCCGAGGCTGAAGAGCGTTGTCGCCAGCAACTACGCCCACATCGGCGTGACGACGACAGCGGGTCGGGTTGCCGTCATGTGCGCCATCGACAACCTGGTGAAAGGCGCGGCCGGGGGCGCG
>CAZTAE010000049.1:0-13290 GCA_964611535.1 uncultured Woeseiaceae bacterium | reverse complement strand
TGTTCGAGGCCGCCGATCCGCAGGTCTTCGAGTGGTACATCAAGAACTACGGTAACGAGGTGAACCTGTTCATTGACCATTCGCAGATCCTGCAGCTGGAAGGTCTGCGGCAGAATATCTGGGGTAACAAGTCGACCTGGGGTCGGATCTTCAATCCGGCGCCGAAGCCCGGCAACTGACGGCGGGAGCCGGCGGCGATGCCCGAGTTGCCCGACGTCGACGTCTACCGCCGGTACATGAACCGCACGTCGCTGCACCAGCCCGTTGCGAGCGTGCACGTGCTGTCGCCGGGAGTGCTGCAAGGCACGAACGCGCAGGGTTTGGGGCGCGCGCTCAAGGGCCGGAGCTTCACGGAGACCTGCCGGCACGGCAAGTACCTCTTTGCGACGCTCGCCCCGGAGACGCACCTGGTGCTGCACTTCGGCATGACGGGCCGGCTGCGCTATTCCCGCAAGGCGCACGAGGCGCATCCGCACGACGCAGCCTGCTTTCGTTTCGAGAACGGCGCAATGCTGGAATACATCATGCCGCGCAAGCTCGGGCGTCTCGCCCTCACGGACTCGATCGGCAATTTCATTGGCGAGCGCCGTCTCGGACCCGATGCGCTCGCCATCGACGAGGCGGCGCTCGCAGAGCTCGCCGGCGGCCGGCGCGGCCAGGTCAAGTCGTGGCTCATGGACCAGCAGGCGATCGCCGGCATCGGCAACGTCTACTCCGACGAGATCCTGTTCCAGGCCGGGATTCATCCGGAATGCCCGGTCGCCCGGCTGGACGAGGACGACCTGCACCGGCTGCACGGCGCGATCCGCTCCGTCTCGGAGGCCGCGATCGCGGCGGGTGCGCAGCCGGAGGAGATGCCGGACGATTTTCTCCTGCCGCAGCGTCACGCAGGCGGCCGCTGCCCCCGTTGCGGCGGTGAGGTCGAGAAGAAGAAGGCCGCGGGGCGGACGTGCTGGTTCTGTCCGCGGTGCCAGCCGGCCTGCTGAGCGCCCACTGGCCGGCCAGGCCGCCACGCTCCGCCGCCGCCTCGCAGGTCGTGCCTGGGGGAAAGCGCGTCATGACTCCGGGGGGCGGTCCGCGGCCAGCGAAAACCACGCAATGAGTGCGCTCAGCGCCGCGGCGAGCCCGCAGATGAGAGCGACCGCTCGGAACGTGCCGACATAGGCCGAGGCGACCGCGTCGGAGACGGCGGCCGCAACGGGCGGTGCGGTCGCCTCAGGCGCCTCGAGCTCGGCGAGGCGCGAAGCACGCTGCCCAAGCTCTTCGATGAGCGCCGGCGGAACTTCCCGCGCCCGCAGCTCGCTCGTGACGGCGCCGCCGAACTGCCAGACCGCGACCGCGGTCAGCGCGGCGATTGCAACCACGCCTGCCACCCTCGCCGCCGTATTGTTCACGCCGGATGCGATTCCCGTCTCGCCGGGACCCACGGAGCTCATGACGACGGTCGTCAGCGGCGCGACAGCCAGCGTCATGCCCACGCCGATGAGCAGGATGCCGGGCAAAAAGCCTGTGAAGTAGTCCGCGTTCTGCCCCGGCATCGCAAGCGCCGCGAAGCCGAGCGCGGCGATCAGCGGGCCGATCGTAAGCATCGCCCGCGGATTCCCCTTGCGGATGTGACCGCCGGCAAAGGTGGAGCCGAATCCCATGATCAGGCTGAACGGCAGAAACGCGGCACCCGCTTCGGTCGCCGAGTATCCCTGCACCTGGATCAGGTTGAACGGCAGGAAGAACAGCGCGCCGCTCAGGGCGCTGTACAGAAGAAACGTCATCGCGTTGGCGCCGCTGAACACCGGCGAGCGGAACAGGCGCAGGGGCAGCATGGGCGCCGTGAACCGCTGCTCGCGCCAGAGGAACGCAGCGCCGGCAAAAGCCGCAAGTGACAGAAAGAAAGCCCGCCCGATTCCCGTCAGCGCTGCGACGAGGCCG
Source organism: uncultured Woeseiaceae bacterium (assembly GCA_964611535.1). Classification (GTDB taxonomy): domain Bacteria; phylum Pseudomonadota; class Gammaproteobacteria; order Steroidobacterales; family Woeseiaceae; genus IDS-8. The sequence goes on along the minus strand of CAZTAE010000049.1, from coordinate 11,364 downwards.
TAGATCAGCAAGCCGAGTGAAGCGGCCAATGCCAACGCGCCCGGGTAATCCAGCCGCTGCTTTCGCCGGACCGGGCTCACCGGCACGCGCCACCAGCAGATGCCGACGGTCAGGGCGGCCAGCGGCACGACGAGCAGGAAGACCGCCGGCCAGCCCCACTGGTCGACCAGCCATCCGCCGAGCACGGGGCCCAGCGCGGTGGTGAGCGCCGAGGCTCCCGCCCAGGTGCCGATCGCCCGTCCCCGCTCGTGCTCCTCGAAATGGCTGCCGATGAGCGCAAGGCTCGTCGGCACGAGGAGTGCGCCGCCGAGCCCCTGCAGGAGGCGCGCGGCAACGAGCAGCGGCAGCGACGGTGCGAACGCGGCGGCGAGCGCCGCGAGGCCGAACACGGTGGTGCCGACGATGAAGATACGGCGCAGCCCGTAACGGTCCCCGAGCGAGCCGCCGATCAGCATGAACGAGCCGAGCATCAGCAGGTAGGCGTTGACGACCCACTGCACGCCCGTCGAGGTGGTTTCGAAAGCCGACTGCAGCGCCGGCAGGGCGAGATTGACGACGGAGCCTTCGATGAACCCGAGGCTGGAACCGAGGATCGCGGTCGCGAGCACCCACGGCTTGTCCCGCTGCGGACAAGGAAACGTCGGCTCGCGCGCGGACGCGGCGCGCGCCTCGTCGCAGGGTTGCCGGCTGCCGTAGGCGATGGACATGCGGGTGCTCTGTCGGGGAGTGCCGGAAAGTGTGCCACAGCCCGCCACGCGAAACGGGTGCGCCAGGTGCGAGGAGACGGCGCTATGGCAAACCTTTTATAGCTGCAGCAGGTGGCGGCGCTCTGCCCCGCGTACGGCCTCGCGCACGATCGAGCCGTCAAACGTCACCAGCCGCCCGCCACGCCTGACGGCAAGCGCCAGCAAATAAAGGTCGGTGATCTGGCGGGGGCCGTGAATGCGCGTGGGATCGGCAATGCGGCTCTCGAGCAAGCTGATGTCGTCCGGCCAGAACTCGTGCACTGCGTCCGCTGTCGCCTCGGCAAGCCGCACCATCACCGTCTGCAAGGAAGGTGCGTTCGGATAGTTGGGGTGCGACATGATCCGGATGCAGCCATTCTGTGTCAGCGGACAGGATGCCCAACCCTCTGCTCCGTGATCCGCTAGCCATGCCGTGGCTCGATCGTGCAGGGAATGGTCGGAATCGAGCAGCGCGATGAGAACGTTGACGTCGAGCAGCGCTCGCATCAGTACGCGTCGTCGTCGCGCAACTTGTCGATCAGCTCGTTCGTGACCACGGCGCCGCGGCGCGGAATAGGCTTGAAGCCGTACACCGCTTTCGGTTCGGCCACCCCGGACGCTTCGTCCCGCGCCGTCAGTCCGCGCCGTGCCAGTGCGGACAGGACCTGCCCTATCGTCCGGCTCTCCCGGCGAGCCCGTTCCCTGGCCGCCTGGAGCACGTCATCGTCAATGTCGAGAGTGGTTCTCATACACCTGATGCTTGCGCATCACGCATCAGATGTCAAGTGCTGGTCGGTGCCAGTTGAAGCGGCGCAATTCTGAAGTCGCGCCACGAGCCTCGAAAATCCCGGAGCCTCACAGCGGTGTCGCTCGACCTTCGATCTGAGCGGTGCTGGACTTCTGAGCTAGCCGCGCTCATGAAGCATTCGAATGTGGATCGGACGCCGGGTGCTGTACGATTGCTGCGCGTTTTCTTCGCGCCCGCAGCGCTTTTCGATGAGAGTCGCGCACGCTCTCTGTACACGGAAGCGAAGAAGGGGAAGTTATGGCGATCGGTACGGCGTTCTTCCGGACAATGGCGGCTTGTTCGGCAGGGGCCGCCGCTTGTGTCCTCATAGCGCAGTTGGGGCTGAGGGGTTATCCGCAAGCCGCATCACCTTCCGCCTTGATTGAGCTCTATTCGCATCCGATTTTCGTTGCTCAGTCATGGACCATCCTCATCCAGGTGTTCCTGATGTTCCTGGCGCTCTGGGGCGCGGCGCTGAAGATGATACAGAGAGCGACGGCGCTGATCGCGACGGGGTTCGTCGTCTTCATGCTGTGGCAGGTTCTGGAGTTGGTGCCGCGGAGTATCGACCTCTTCGCCGGGACTTATCGATGGAGCCCGGCGTACATGGCCGCCGCGGACGAAGCCGGTCGGATGAGCTTCGAGGCTCAGTTTCGCCTGCTCGGCGATCTTTCCGGCGCCATCCGTGAAGTGCGCAATCCCTTGTGGGCCCTGGGCCACCTTCTGTTCGGGCTCGCGTTCTGGCAGCTCGGCGGATGGAAGCGAGCGATATCGATACTTTTCCTGTTCAATGCCGTGCGACTCGTACTCGGCTTCATCGGACGTTCGATCGGTCCTGCCTGGCTTGCGGCCGGCGGCCTGCCGATGTTCGTCATCGGCATGGTTCCCCTGTTCACCCTGCTGGCGATCTGGATGTGGACGGAGCCTCGCCACGAGCCCGGCCGTTCAGCGCCGGCGTGACTCGCCGCCGGCGGCCCATCGTTACAAACCGCATACCGAGAGGCCGTGTGGTTGCCCCGAGCCCGACACCCGGCAGGGGCACTAGCGGCCCACGACGCGCGCCACGATGGCGTCGAGCTTCTTGCGGTGCGACCCGGCCCAGTACACGCGTCCGCAGTCGTTGCATTTCGAGAATTCCCGGTAGCGCTCCAGAACCCGGGGGGGAACCTCGCCTGCGACCTCGGTCCGACTCACCGCTCGGAGCACGCCATTGCACTCCATGCAGCGCGTGTAGGGTCGGATCGCTCCGGATAGATCGAGCGCGCGCACGAGTTCCTCGAGCTGCCGTTGCGAATCCGTCGTCCGGAGCCAATAGCCGTGGCTGACGCGCCCGTTCCGGAGAATCCCCCTGTCCCGCGTCAGAATGATGCGTTTCTCGCGCAACGATCGGTCGATAATGTTCCGATCAGTGAGTTCTCGTTCCCAGACCGTGTCGAATCCGAGCAGTCGCAGGTAGCGGGCCAGGGTGCCGAGATGGGCGTCGGCGATGAAGCGGGTGACGCGTAACGGCGCGGGGCGAAGGTGCGTCACGTCCGATATGTCGAAGCGCTCGAATGTCGGATAGACGGATACCCGTTCGCCGCCCTGGAGCCTGTGCGTGAAATCCACCGACCGGTCGTCGACGAGGATCGCGTCGATCTCGGTGTGCGGGACCCCGATGGCCTCGATCGTGTCCTTGACCGACGGCGTCCCCTCAAAGAAATGCGGAAAGGCGACCTGCCGTTTGTCCGCCGGCAGAAAATCGTTGAGTTCGGCGTAGAAGCGGATTTGTATTTCCTTCGACACCGGAACTTGCATCAGGCGAAGATCTGCATGCTTAGCCCGCAGGAGTCTGTTTCACATCTGTTCGGAATAGCAAGTGCCGAGCCGTTATTGATTCTCGCCGCGCTCCACAAGGCAATGAAAGCATCAAGGACATCATGAGCTTTCGCCCCATCCTTTCGGCAGCCCGTAATTGCATGATGAACGACGCCGTCATACACCCTTTCAAGCAGTTCCAGGCGCTGTGCCTGACCCTTCTTGCTCCTCTTGGGTTCCAGAATCGGAGCTCCAGCCAGCGCCCGGAAGGAGACTTCAGGATGCACCTCCCTTACGCGGGCCCGAATGTGAGAATCATGTGTTACGAGCTCGTCCACCTCGCGGATCTTCGGCAGAATGGACCAGCATTGCCGGGAAAGAGCCCGCCCATCGACCGCCCTGCCCGTCCGGCAGGCATCCTCATACGAGCTGGTCGGCAACATCGCACGAACGGGCGCAGCAAAGACGCTTGTGCCCCGAAAACGGCCCAGTAGCCTGCGAGCGGCCACATCGCACTGCCTGGGTCCGCTCTCCGGAAGCCCGATCGGGACGTCGATCGCGACAAGATCCGGGACGGGCTGCCGCCGAAAAAGCTCGGCGATCGAGTCGACGACGAAACAGCAGACGCCGCCGGCGTCGCTGTACCGCGTCGCTACGACCCAGCCGCCATTGCAGCCATCCGCTCCAGCCAGGAGGGCCGACTCGTTCTGCGGCGCGGCAATCAATAGGGCGAACCGTCCTTGTGCAAAAATTTCCAGTTCCCGTCGATCATCTGCGCCATGAGGTCGTCGTCCGGGTAATCGCACCGGTCGCCCGGCGTCCTGTCTCCGATTTCGAGGTAGACGACCTCCTCTTCGCTTTCGTTGATCAAGCAGTGTCCGTTGCCGATGCCTGCCCTGAAGCCGGCGCACATGCCGGGGGAGAGCCTCGTTCGACCTTCGTCGGTGTGAAGCGTCGGATGCCCGCTCAAGATGTACACGAACTCGTCTTGCCGGGTGTGGGCGTGTCGCAGCGCCGATCTCGCCCCGGGAGCGAGTCGCGTCAGGTTCACGCCGAAGATGGTGAGGCCGAACAGGTCACCCAGGGGCTGCTTGCGCCTGCCTGCCATCCGGGATGCAAAGGGCTCGGGGTAGGAGGATGCCTTCGTTCTTGGCGGTGCTTGGTCGGCAACCACCGCAACAGGATATGTATTTGCCATGTCTTTGCGACCTCCGTGACTGACGCCTGTCGTAAGCCGTAAGCGTATGTGCCGTCACAAAGCTTGCCAACTCCGTGAGGTCTCGGCCAGGTTAATCTTGTGCACAGGTGAGAACCGCGTGGCCACGGGGGCATCGCAGCCGTTTACGAGATGTCGTCGTCATTCTGACTCTGGTGATCAGCGGAGGGCAGTCCGCTTTTTTCCGGAGTTGCCGAGATTCAGAGGCGACGCCGTCGCGGCGATGGATCCGCTGTGCGTGATGGTCGCCGGCGCCGGAATCAGACCGTGCAATCCCTCCGGGGAGGGATTTCTTGAACGAGAACCATTTGCATCAACAGCTAACGGCGGGGCCCGGCGCGCGCTAGCGGCCGAGGAACTCGCCGATCCCGTCAAGCAACATCTGCACGCTGATCATCACGAGCACCATGCCCATGAGGCGTTCCATCGCCATGAGCCCGCGTTCTCCGAGAACTCGATAGAAAAACGGCGCCGCAATGAGGATGGCGGCGGTGAAGAACCAGGCGATCGACATCGCGAGCCACAAGGCTCCGGTGCTGCCCGGATCGGCACGCTGCAGGAGCGTCTCGCCTTGTTCGACGATGCGCCTCACCCGTTCCGTTGCGCAGAGACTAATTTCCCAATCAACGACTTGTAGACCGTACCTCGTCTTGATTCGAGGGAATGCTCCCGCGCGCGACGCGTCTCTTACATGCCGCTGCCACTCGCTATATCGACCGTGGCTTGCCGCGGGCCGGCATCCTCCGTCCGGGCATCACTCGCATCGACCGCCCGCCGCTGGAACGAAATTTGCTTGGCACTGTATGGGGGGTTGTGCCGGTTCCGCGCGCCGGATCTCACGGCTCCGGCAGCGAGGCAAAAGGCACTGCCGTCACACCCGCTGAGGAGGAAGGGACCCTGATGGAAATGTCATACTGGCGCTTCGGCGCAATGATCGTGACGTCCACCGTCGCCATGTTCGGCCTGATGTACCTGAACACCTATGCCCTGGAGCACGTGTTCTGGAGCGAGACGCGCGTCTGGATGGCTTTCGTCATGGGCGCCACGATGGCCGTGATCATGCTCTCCTTCATGCTGCCCATGTACAGGAAGCCCGCGATCAATGTCGCCATTTACGGCGGTGCCGTAGCCGTCTTCGCTCTCACCCTCTGGCTGGTTCGCAGCCAGGCCACGGTCAACCAGGTCGAGTACATGAAGGCGATGATCCCGCACCACTCGATCGCAATCTTGACCAGCAAGCGGGCGGACATCACGGATCCCCGCGTCCGCAAGCTCGCCGATGAAATCATCGAGGCGCAGGAGCGGGAGATTGCGGAGATGAAGTATCTCATCGCGGACCTGCAGGCGCGCGACTGATGCAACGGAGGCTGCGTACCGGAAGAACGCCGGCGCAGAGCGACAGCGCACGCCAACGGGAATATTCGACGCATCCGCGCCTCCATCGCAAAACACTCCTCTTGCTCATACGCGGCGGACAGGCTCGACAAGCCGCGGTACCCGCGGGCGGCCGAGCTCGCATTCCAGTGCGGAGCGATTCCAGCCTGCGCAGTCCGCCGCTGCCTCATAAGTCGAGCAAAGAAAGCGCATCAGCGCCTCGTCCGGATCGTCGGCCGTTCTGGCGGTCTCGTACGGCAACAGGAATTCGCCGAGGGCGCTGTCATAGCGCGCCCCGTCGGGCTCGACCGCTCGCTCCCGGAAACCCTTCGGCTCGGGATATGCGTAGGAATAGAACATCGCCTCGTCGATGCCGCCGCCGCCGGGCCAGAAGCCGGCCGAAGACACTTCGTGGCTGTACGCCTCGCGGGTAACGGCGTCGGGCAGATTCGGCATCCCGCCGGGATGGAGCGGCGCAGGCTCCCCCGAGAAGCGCGTGACGGCCAGATCGAACGCGCCCCAGAAGAGGTGGACGGGGCTAACCTTGCCGAGAAACGACGTCCGGAAGTGTTCGAAGACGCGCGCCACCCGCAGCAGTGCCTGATGAAACCGCTCGACGGCATCAGGGTCGTAAGGCCGCTCCCGCGTGTCGTCCGGGAAACGAACAGCATCCGGGACCTCGTTCGGGCTGTCGTGTATCGAGGGCGAGGCGCCCAAATCCGCGATCGCCCGGCTCGTGCGATCGAAGAAGGCGGCGATGCTCATCGTCTCGAGCGGGAAGCGCACAGAGGCGCCGCCATCCGCCTCGGCGATGAGGGCGTGGTCGCAGAAGTCCAGGCTTATCGTGACGGTACCGCTTGGGTCGGGTACGGGTCCCGTCGTGAGACCCCTCGGCGTCACGTAGAGCGTGGCGTGCCAGGAGTGGTTGACCCATGGGGTATGCGCGAGGCGGTACTTGCCAATGATTTGCGACCATAGGTGCAAGGCTGTGCAAGTTTCCTGCCACTCGTCGTAGGGCAGTATGGGCCAGTGCCCCGATACAGTCGTCAACTCGAACTCTCCGTCGATGGTTTGCGCGAAAGCTTTCCCGCTAACGCGCCTTTATGTTTCCAGTCAATCGCCAGGTGCCTGCCATTGCCGGCGTCGCGATCTGCAGATGATGACCCGGCCATCCTTCATGGACAACGACGACAGCCGCCCGGCCGCGCGTCTGTGTCTCCCAGTCCCGGCGCGTGCGCCCGCCGGTACATCGCCTGGAAAAGCCGCCCCGGCACTTGCCCGCCTGCACTCAAAGAGGCCGGGTGCTGCACGATGGAGACATACACCGCCGCGCCGAAGAAAACCGCGGTGCAGAAGGCAGCAACGATTGCGAAAACCATGGCGAAGACCCGGGCGCTGTCGATAATTCAGTATAAACGACTGCACGCCTGTCGTTCTCCTCGACATGGGGTGCCTCAGCGCTCGCCGTACCGGTCGTGGTGGCGCCACCAGATGCCCGTCTCGTTGCGACCCCTTTCGGGGCGCGGTCGAGCCACTGGTACATGCCCCAGAGGCTTACTAAACAGGAACGGCAACGGCGGGGTGACTGGAGACCACAGCCGCTGTCCGCCAGCGGGAAGGGACTCAGAGCAGTTCGCCCAACAAGTGCGCGGCGCGCCGCGCCGCGCCGGTTTCGACCGGCAGGCAGTCCCTTTTCCGACGAAGTTCCTCGACCAGCGCCGCTGCAATCTCATCGGGCGTTGCCGTCTCGTAGCTCATCGGCCGGCCCGCCCGATACTGTTGCAGCCGGTGGCGCACGTGCAGGTTCTGCTCGAAGTGCCTGGCGAGCGGGAAGTACAGGAACGGTACGTTCGCCGCCGTCAGTTCCATGCACGTCGTCAGTCCGCCCTGCACCAGGGCGATGTCGCAGGCGGCGAGCCGCTCATCCAGGTTCGGCACGTAGCCGTGGACCTCGACGCCGGAAGGGCACGGCAACGCGCGCGGATCGATTCGCGGCCCCGCCGCGACGATCATGCGCAACGAGGGCACGTGCCGGCGGATCGCCGGGCAGGCGTCGATGATGCGGCGTAGCAGGTGGATACCGACGCCGGAGCCGCCGACGGTTACGATGCAGATGCTCTCGTCCGGTGCGTAACCGAAACGCTGCCGCAGTGCGTCGCGGTCGATACGCCCCGACCGTCCGGTTATATAGCCGCAGAAATCGAAATGTCGCTCGGTCCAGGCGCGTATTTCCGGCAGGGCCTTGCCGAAGGTGCCGGGCACGATATCCGCGGGATTGCCGACGAAGATCGCCCTGTCGCGGATGCGCGGATAGCGTTCGATGTGTTCCAGCATCTCCGCATTGTAGTCCGCCGTGAGGTATGCCTCGCGGTCGCCACCCTCCGGCATGGGCAAGTAGCCGACGAAGTCGGTGAACCAGGCCAGTGCACCGCGCTTCAGTTCCGGGTTCTCATGCCAGAAGTGGTCGACGTCCCAGGATTCGTCGGCAATGATCAGGTCATAAGCGCCGTCTTCGACGACTTCCTGGAACAGCATGAAGTTCGCGACGAAGATCTCATCCATGTTGCGCAATGACTGGAACACATGCAGGTCGTGTTCGCCGGCCTCCTCCTCGATGTGCCGGGACTCACTGGCCAGCAGGCGGCTCGCCGCGTGCACCGTTTCGCCGGCTTCCTCGAGCAGCTTGGTGACCGGATGCTGTGTCAGCCAGTCGATCTCGAGGTCGGGGCGCAGCGTGCGCAGCTCCTTCGCGATCGCGAGGTCGCGGCGACCGTGGCCGAGGCCGATCGGCGAAGACAGATACAGCGCGCGCGGATTGCGGCTCGCGCCCGAACGGATCATCCGCGGTCGTTCGCGGCCGCCGGCCGTACGCACGGCGAAGTCGTGGATCAGGTGGTTCATCGGCACCGGATCGCGCGCAATCGGTATGTGGCCGGCGCCTTCGAGCACGACCAGCGGTGCGCCAATGACCTTCGAGACCTGTTCGCCCCTTTCCTTCGGTACGATCCGGTCGTCGTCGCCCTGCACGACCACGACCGGTCGGCGGATGGTCCTGTACAACGCCTCACCTTCGTCCCGGGGTTCGGCGATCGCGAGGACGGTGTCGATCAGCGTGTCCGCGGAGGTCTCGAGCGCCCAGCCGACGCAGTCCTCGATCTGCTTGGTCGAGTGCCGCTCGGGAAAACACTCGCTGAAAAAGAACTCGGCGAAGCCCTGGTAATCGCGTTGCCAGTAGTGCCTGTTGAAGCGTGCCCAGCCATCGTCGCTGTCGTGGTGCCTGACGAAATTCTGGCCCTGCATGCCGGGATTTCGCGGGCCGAAAGGCGAGGCCGGTGCGATCAACATGGCGCCCAACACCCGTTCCGGATGGCGCGCGGCGAGCACCGCCGCGTAATGGCCGCCGCGCGACAGACCGATGACGATCGCGCGTTCGGTGTCGGTCGCGTCGAGAACGGCGAGGGCGTCCGCGACGAACTCGCTGGTCCTGTAGGCATCCGCGCCAACCGGCCGGTCGGAGCGGCCGTTGCCGCGACCATCGAACGTCACGACCCGGAAGTGGCGTGCCAGGTACGGGACCTGCGCCTTCCACATGCGGGAGTGGACGATCGACCAGGTGGGAAGCAGCAGCAGCGTCGGCGAGCCGTCGCCGAAGACCTCGTAGTAAATACGGACTCCCGAGCGTTCGAGAGTTGCGGATTGGTCCGGCTGCCGCGCTCTCACGATCAATCCGCCTGTCGCGGTTGTTCCTCGAGCCGCCGGATCAACGGACCGATCCGGCGTAGCGCGCGCCGGACGGGGATGCTGTCCTCGAAACCGAGCAGCAGCATCGCTTCGCCGCCGAGAAACGCGTTGCCGACGAGACTTGCCACGTCGTCCGGTTCAAGGCCGCCAAGGCCGCCGAAGCGCTCGGCCGCTTCGCCGGCGATCTCGGTCAGGAGCGAGTACCAGCCGCGCAGGCAGTCGCGAACCGCCTTCGCGATGTCCGGATTCGACCAGCCGATGGCGATCATTTCCTGGAGGATTCGCACATAGCCCGACGCGAGGTCGTCGTCGAGATAATCGCAAGCGGTCTCCCAGCGCCGCCACAGCAGCGCATCGCTCATGAACATCGTCTCCTGCCGGTGCAGGAGCTCGCGATTCTTCCGGTCGAGCAGCGCCAGCATCAGCCCGTCCTTGGACTTGAAATGGTAGTGAATCTGGCTGAGCGGACTGGCGGCCCGTTCGGCGACCTTGCGGGTGGACATGCTGGCCAGCCCCTGCTCCTGCAGGATCTCTTCTGCCGCGTCGAGCAGCGCGTCGCGGGTACTGCTCGCGGCTTTCCGTATGCTACCCATGGCCTGGGGCGCTTGTCTTGACATCGGGAGGACTCGGGGCTAGAGTTCGGTCGGTCGACCGAATTTGACCACTGCGACCGTTCCGATGTCAAGCCGGTACCACGGCGGGGGAGCGGCCGCTTCCGACGCTCTCTGCAGCGGGAGGTATCTCATGTCGCGGTCCATAATCCTCACCTACGGTATCCTCGTGTACCTGTTTTTCCTCGCAGTCTTCCTGTACGCGATCGGCTTCGTCGCGAACGTGCCCTGGCTGCCGAAGACGATCGACAGCGGGGAGGCCGGCAACACGGCCCTCGCCCTGATCGTTAACCTGGCCCTGCTCGGCCTGTTCGCCGTACAGCATAGCGTCATGGCGCGTCGCGGGTTCAAACGCCGGTGGACGAAAATCGTACCCGCGCCCGCGGAACGTAGCACGTTCGTGCTCGCGGCGACGCTCGTGCTCGCGTTGCTTCTCTGGCAGTGGCGGCCGATGCCCGCGGCCGTCTGGACAGTCGAAACCCCGGAGTTACAGGCCCTTCTCTATGGTGTCTATGCGCTCGGCTGGCTGATTCTGTTGATTGCAACGTTCCTGATAAACCATTTCGAGCTCTTCGGGTTACAGCAGGTATACGCTCACTGGCGCGGACAGGAATTCCGCTCACCCGAATTCAGGACGCCCGGTCTGTACCGGGTCGTGCGCCACCCGATCTACCTTGGATTTGTCCTCGCGTTCTGGGCCACGCCTCACATGACCGTTGGTCACCTGCTATTCGCGGTAGGTACGACAGGCTACATCTTCGTCGGCATCTGGTTCGAGGAGCGCGACCTGATCGCGCATTTCGGTGAAGCGTATCGCGATTACCGACGACGCGTACCGATGCTTGTGCCGTTCCTGTCGCGACGGGTCGGAAGGGCACAGGAGCACGGGGAGTTCCGGTGACCTGCTGAGCGGCACTCGCCGCTCACTGCGTGGCGGCGCGCAAAGCATCGAAGCCTCGAGCTGAGGCCAGCAGTGGTCCGACCAACTTCGGTCTCAGCGCGGATCCCGCTTGGGGACAATATCGATTTCGTGGTTTCTCGCATCCACCTCGCAGGGTGCATTCGCGTATCCAAATTCGGCAATTTGTCGGAGATATAGCGGTAGAAAGTCGC
>CAZTAE010000048.1:0-13342 GCA_964611535.1 uncultured Woeseiaceae bacterium | reverse complement strand
CCGAGTTGATTTGTAATCAGTAGGTCCCGGGTTCGACTCCTGGTGCCGGCACCATGAAATCAATAAGTTAGGGCCGCCGCCTTCCGACGAGCAAATATTGCATGCTGCCGCCGGGCTTGTTGCATTCTTCGGTCTTGTGCCCGGTGCGGGCTTAGTATCGTGCCGACTACGAGTTGCCGGCAGGCTGTCGGGTAGCTACCGCTGGCTACGACCTCTCTCGTGGCTGATGCCGGTCGGATTTATTGCTATGGCCGTTGTTTTCCATCCACGCGGGTTTGCCGGACTGGGGCAGCGTATCTTTCTGGTCCTTGCCTTCACGTGGGTGATTCTTGCCGCACGAGGGTTGGCAAAGGGTGCATTTTTGCCACGTCGGTAAATGGATTGATCTCTATTCCGATAGACGCGCCTCGGTGTCCGCTTGTGGCTGTTCTGAGCCGGTCGTGCCGTAGTAGCATGACGGGCAGAAGTTGACCCGTGCCGGCCAATCGGCTCAGGTATTGCGTAACGAAGACTCGTTAGTCCGAAGCAATGGATAGCAAGCCCGCTGGAGGCGCATGTGCTAAGTAGGTGGAAAGCTATTTTGGCGTCGATTGTCACTATGGGGCTTGTCACCGTAGCGGGAGTGATATTCTTCTTTCGCCCTATAGCTCAGGGCGATACAGTCTCAGCCGCATGGCCTGCTCCTGTTGCCATTACGGTTTACTTGGTACTTTCCGTACTGCTTCTAGATTGGACCGCCCAACGAACCCGCAACTCTTTCTCAGCAGCCTTCGTTATTGCCGCAGCTCAATTTATCTTTGTCGTCGATCTGCTCGCCAGGGGCGAACGCGGTCTCCTGACTGCCGTTGCTGGCACAGGCTTGATAGCGGCGACTTGGCTCGCTGTCGCATTGGTATATTCGCGGCTGACCAGCACGAAATCTCACTGACCACGACGACCGCTGGTGGCCCGATCTGAGCCGGTCGAGTTAATATCTGAACGTCTCATGTTGACCCTAAGGCGACGTTAGGTGCAGTTTGTGCCGCATAGATTCAATCCCGTTGTATCAATTATCAACAGCATGCCATACCCGAAATGAAGTCCCTAAACGATCAAGTGACGTTGGTTACGGGAGCAAGTCGCGGCATTGGTCGTGGAATAGCGCACGAGCTTGGCATCGCAGGAGCCACAGTGTACGTAACCGGGCGAAGCCGAGATGGTGGATCGACCACTGACGGTCTACCAGGGACAATCGAAAGTACAGCTGCTCTCGTGACGGAAGCCGGCGGGCAGGGCATTCCGATCGCATGTGATCATACAATCATCGAAGATGTGGATAGACTTGCCGACACGATCCGTAGCGAAGCCGGTCACCTTGACCTGCTGGTAAACAATGTGTGGGGCGGATATGAGCAATACGACCCTGACGCCTTTAACTTGCCGCTTTGGCGGCAGCCAATCGAGCGGTGGGACAAGATGTTTGAAACCGGCGTAAGGGCCCACTATCTGACTTCTCGGGCTGTTGCTCCGCTTCTTATTGAAAGTGAAACCCCGCTTATCATTACTATTTCATTCGGAGACGAGTATAGGTTTCTCGGGGATGTGCAATACGATGTCGCCAAGTATTCTGTAACCCGTCTCGGCTTCGCGCTTTCCGGCGCATTATCATCGCAAGGGGTTACGAGCCTAACGATTTATCCAGGATTCACTCGAACGGAACGAGTTGCTCAGGGGGCTTCAGAGGAAGCACTTCGATCAACACATTCCCCCAGATTCGTGGGCCGCGCGGTTGTCGCGTTGAAGACAGATAAAGGTGTGGCCGAAAAGACCGGTGGGGCGTACAAGGTGGGACGACTCGGGTTAGATTACGGCTTCCAAGATGTCGATGGAAGTGTACCGGAGCCTTTCAGCCTTTCGTAGAAATCGGTATTTGCCCAACGATCGAGACACGCAAAGGCTAACTTGATAATCGGGCAACGACAGGTGTTGGCCGCTTGGTGCCTCGCCATAAAATCGGACCAGCTGTTAAGGCCGGAACCGGCAGCTTCTGGCCGCACTGCGACGGTTGCCCTGGCTACAGACCGACTTCCGCTGTGGTTGCGAAAGCAGCCATTTGCGTCGATGGCGTAATAATTTCGGCTGTTGACCCGTTGCGTCCGCGTGATCTGAATAACCTGCGGATTTCTCGGGGCTCCCTTCTTTGAGATGCTCTTTGCGCTATACTTCCTTGAGGTTATGAGCATGAACAATTTCCCGGTGTACTACACCCTTGACTATGTGCTGCACAACCTTCCAGCGAACTGCCGTCGTATCCTTGAGGTAGGGTGCGGAGAGGGTGAGCTAGCTCGTAACTTGCTCGACGTCGGGTTTGAAGTCGTTGCCGTTGATGATGACCTTGATGCTGTGACGGCTGCGAGGCAGCTTGGTGTCACCGTGCATCATGGTGTATGGCCGGAGCTTGATGTGTCGGGCTTTGACGCCGTTCTCTTCACAAGGTCCCTGCACCATGTCCGCTCCTTGCGCCGAGCCGTGGAGCAAGCCCAGGTTGTCTTGAACCCAGCGGGGCGAGTCATCGTCGAAGACTTCCGATATACCGATCTCGACAAGGGAACGATCATGTGGTTTGCTGGAATGGTGCGTCTGCTGATGGCAACGGGCGTAATCGACTGCCGAGACGACTGGCTCACGCCGTTTTCGGAGGCCAAAGATCCGGTCTCCCTCTGGCGCACGAATCATGGTCACGACCTCCACTCCGCTGACGCCATACATGGTGTGCTCCGAGAAGTATTCGGGAAGGTCGAGAGAATTGGGGCTGCGTACTTCTTCCGCTACGTCAGCTCGGTGATTAGCGAGAGGAATCGAAGGGAGCGGATAGGAAAGGTCTTCTCGGACATCGAAGAATTCCTCGTGGATTCGAATCAGATCGAGCCGTTGGGTCAGAGGTTTGTCGCCCAAGTGGGCGTATAACGACGCTGCAGGCCGACCAAGGGCGCGAGCGTCATCCGGCCTGTCCGAGCGGGGGGCTACATTGTCCCGTCCAGCCGCCGTACCGTTTGCCCTGTGCAGCGAAGATTGGTCGTTAGGTGCCAATGAGGATATGGACATACGACAGGCAAGAGAAAATGATACGGCGGAGTTTCGGAAGCGGGCGTGGCTTGCCCCGTCATAATTGATCCACTTGCTGTGTTAGGGTTTCTCGATACTGGAGGACCCGATGAAAAGGAAGCGATTTACAGAAGAACAGATCATTCGGATTTTGCAGGAAGCAGAGCGGTCATCTGTAACGGATAATTTTCGGCGCCAGTCGTCGTGACGGGATGTGTTCTAGCCAGGCTGGCAATTGAAGGTGCGGAATCTATGAAGAAGCAATCCGACCAATTACGCGCGCCCAGACATCAGGAAGTTAAAGAAAAGTTCGATGAGGTCCAAATTGACGGACGCTATGAGGAAGGCATGGCACGGATGGCTCTGTACCATAAGCACTGCCAGGACCCTGTAATCTTTCAAGCTCTGGGTGATATTCGCGGATTGCCTCTCTTGGACCTGGCGTGCGGTGATGGATTCTATACGAGGCGATTCAGAACCAGGTGTGGGGCAAAGTCAGTGGTCGGAGTCGACCTCTCGCCAAAGTTGATTGAGAAAGCACAAGCAGTCGAGCAGCAAGCGCCCCTAGGGATCAAATATTTCGCGTCAGATGTTATGGAGTTTGAGTCCGAGCATCGATTTGACGTGGTTACCGCAATACACTTACTGCACTATCTGGAGAGCCCAGAGGAGATATCAGCGCTGTTGAGGCGCATATACCAGCTGCTCAGCAGTTCTGGTCGGTTTGTGACGATGATTGCAAATCCTGAATTTGATATCGAAAAGCACAATCAAAAAGATTCGAAAGAGAAGTTTGGCTACTACTTCTCATTAGCTGAACCAGGCAATGGGGGCATATTTCGTTTTCACCCCGGAGGCTTCGAAAAGGCACGAGAGCTAACGGTCGAATTTCGTCGTTGGGAGCGAAAATTCATCAATACACTCGCAGCGGAGGTTGGATTTAGACCAGAGTGGTACGACCCGTTCATTAGCGAAGAGGGACTTAGAAAGTATGGCAAAGATTTCTTCGCGAATTACCTTGCTAATCCTCAGAGCAAGCTACTGCGGTTAACCAAAGCCGGGTAGCGTCACTCATCGAGTCGCGGCGAACGGTCGCTTGTGGGCCGTTCGCTGCCCGTCACGCCATCTACTTTCCATTGAACTGAGTAGCCGCTATAGAACAAGCTGGACATCCGTCGGCGCGAGGTGCCAGGAGGGCTGTCACCGTATTTCAGGCCAAGCAGATCGCGTTTGCGGCGTTCGAATCAGTAGGTGTCGGTTCCCGGATTTGGGGCAATAGGATTTCGTCCGTTCGACTTAGGCGCCAGCTGGATCGCTGGCTCTTTTCGCCATCGAGGGCAATGCGGGACAGATAGGCGCCTCACACCGATCTGCTTTCAACTGCGTCTCATCGCTGGCTTGAGGCTGTCTTCCTGTCAAATCCAATGCCAGCGATATGGTCATCGGTGGCGGAATATCGATGCCAATTCGTCTATAAGTTAATGTTGGCGGCACCGAATTAGCTCCAAATTAAAATGCCCAAGGCCGAAGACATAACCCAGCTCTACCTGAAGTTGCGCCGCAACCTTGCGCGATCGGTAGCGGATATGGTGCCGCCAAAGGAAGTTGAGGATATCGTCCAGGAAGCGTATGTCCGCGTATGTCAGGTCGGCAAGAGTCGCGGTATCCGGACGCCGAGGTCGTATCTGTACAGAATCGTGCGAAATCTGGCGCTTGATTACCTGAAACGCTCCGAGTCGCGCCTGGCTGATCGTCTGGATCAGGATTTCGACAACGGAATACGCAACGACCTGCTTTTCTCCGACGATACGCTCGAACGGGCGACCTCGGATGAGGATTTCGGGCATTTCTGCGAAGCTGTGCGCTTGTTGCCCGTACAGGTCCGTCGCGCATTTGTCCTGAAGAAGGTCTACGGCTATTCACAAAGGGAAATCGCTCGGGAGATGCGACTGAGCGAAAGTACCGTTGAAAAGCACATCGCACTCGGGATCAGGCGTTGCGCCTATTATATGCAACAGTTCGATTGGGGGGAGACACGCACCAGCAAGCGTTCCGGGGACACAGTTTCGCAAACAGCGTCAGCCACGGAGCCTCACGCATGACCAATGTGATTCGCATGCCGCCTACGAACCACCACTACGAGGAGGCAAGCCGGTGGATAGCGAAACTGGACAAGGGTCTCGCGGAGGAAGAGCGAGCAGCGCTGCAGCGCTGGATGGCGGCCGATACGGAAAACCAGGCTGTGCTGCTATCGATGGCGCATCTGTGGGACAACCTCGATGCGTTGTCACGGCTGTCCGACCTGTTTCCGGATCGACCTTGCCGCGCGAGAGGCTCGTGGCGCCCGGGCGCGATTGCGGCCTCCGTCCTCTGCCTCTTGGTAGGCGGTGCCGCGGCGCTCATCTATATGCATGGCCCTCGGCCCGAGCCGGGGCAGGCGCATCCTGCGGCTGTCGCGTGGGATGCCGTTTACGATACTGCCATCGGTGAACATTCGACCATCAATTTGCCCGATGGCTCACAGATCACTTTGAACACCAACAGCCTTGTGAGCGTTAAGTACACAGCTGCGCAGCGGCTGCTTACACTAAAGAGAGGCGAGCTGCACGCGCGTGTGGTCGGTGATCCGAGCCGGCCTCTGAGCGTCATCGCTGGCAATAATGTCATAGAAGCCATCGGTACGGAATTCAATATTCAGATTACCAGCGATCAGCGTATCGAGCTCGTGGTTACCGAAGGCAAGGTGCGGGTGGGGATGCGCGAACAGGCTGAAGTCGGAGCGGATGATACGTCCGCTCTCCTGTCACCTGAAACCGTGACCGTTGCCGCCGGCGAAGAACTGGTGCTGGGCTTGCCCGATGAAGAACTCAGAAAGGTGTCCGCTGACGACATCGAAGTCAAACTCTCCTGGAGGGACGGCAATCTGATATTTCGTGGGGAATCGCTGGAGGACGCCGTCAAAGAAGTTGGACGCTACACCGCCGTCGAGTTCGTTTTCCTCGACGATGACTTGCGGAAAGTACGGGTTGCCGGTTTGTTCAAGGCCGGCGACGTCGAGGGATTGCTTGTGGCGCTGCGGGAGAACTTCGACATTGTCCATCAGCGTGTCGATGACAGTAGAGTATTGCTCGATAGCCAGAAATAGCGGATGTCTGCCGACAGTTCGACATGGGGTTGGTCTTCCGCAGAGTAATCAATGTTTCGCACTTGGCGGAAAACAGTCCATCACTCGTCTAAACAACATAAGGCCTTACGGACCACGGTTGCGACGGACGAACGAGCGAACTATTGGACTGTTATCCTGGTTTTCTTTCTGGCTCTGTCTACGACATCGACTGCCAAAGAAGAAGTCCATCAAGAAACCATCCACTTCAATATTCCTCGACAACCAGCCGATATGGGCCTGACAGAGTTTGCCGAACAGGCAGATCTGACGCTGATCTTTCCTTTCGATGAAGTAAAGGACAAAACGGCCAATCGACTGGTCGGCGAGTACACGATCGAGGACGGGATAGAAGCCCTTCTCAGGGATACGGGTCTCGTGCCGACCTTGAGCAATCGCATCGTCCTGAACATCGCTACGGCCGATCGCTACAGCGGGCAGGGAGGGAATATGGGTTCCAAGAAGAAGGCAGGATTCGGAGCTTTTCTGGGGTCGGTGATCCTTGGCGTTGGTGATTTCCTCAGCTCAGACGTGGCTATCGCACAGGCACAGGCTCAGGCGGAGAGGCAGGATCGCGAGCTGGAAGAAATCGTCGTCACTGCAACCAAACGTGAAACTTCGCTCATCGAGGTGCCCCTCGCGATTGACGTCTTCACGAGGGAGGATCTTGAGCGGATGAACCTCACCAGGCCTGGAGACGTCATCAATATGGTGCCGAACGTACACCTGACAGATGCAATCCGGCCCGGCAGCAATGACGTCAGCGTGCGCGGCATTCAGGGGAACTTCGGGCTGACCCAACCGGTGGCAGTGGTTATTGACGGAGTCGCCACGGCGAATCCGCGAGGGCTGGATCGCGAACTGGTGGGAGTTCAGCAGATAGAAATTGTTCGTGGGCCGCAAAGCGCAGTCTATGGCCGCAACGCGAATGCCGGAGCGATCGTGATAAATACCATCCGGCCATCGGATGAGTTTTTCGGAAAATTCTTGCTCGGTGCTGGTAACGGCGAAGCGCTGAAGGCGCAGGCCATGGTCAGCGGTCCGATATCGGAAGGCAGCGTTTATGGGCGGCTGGCCTTGTCCGGCGAGAACCGCGAAGGATACTGGCCCAATGCGACGCTGAGCCATCCGGCAGACGCTTTTTACGAATACGTCGCCGACGGCCGCCTGATCTACGATGCTTCGGATACGCTGACTGTCGATTTTCGAGCGCGAGTCAGCAACCTCCGTCAGGGCGCGGAGTTGTGGACGATGCAGGTACCCACGGTCCATCCGTTCGACGTAAACAACTTCTTTCCGCCATTTCAGATGAACAATGAATCGGCCGGTTGGCAGGATCGTAGCGATTTCGCGGTGAAAGTCGATTATGAAATGCCCTTCGCCACGCTCACGGCAATAGGGGCGTATGCCGACTACCATCTGGAAGAGGTCACGGACGGCGGACTGATACTGACGGGGGAGGGGGGCTCGGGCGGGGCGCCGCTGGCGTTCATTCCCGGAGGGCCGGAAACGATACTGAACGCACAGCCTCCGTTGCTGGTGGGGTTCAGCTACTCCCTGGACGACGGAAACTCGTTCATAGAGCAGTCGCATTCCGACACGACGTTCGAGCTGCGGCTGGCATCGCCGTCCGACCAACCTCTGCGATGGATGGCGGGTGTCTACTATGCGGATACGGAGGCCGACAATTACAACGGTAACCGGGTTGACCGCGGAGCTGGCGTCATCCGCGAACAACTGGCGCCGCTCCTTTTCGACATCGATTCGAGTAATCCGATGACACGGCTCCGGATGGACCGATTTACGTCCGAAGCCCGCGCTGCTTTTGGTCAGGTGCAATACGATTTTTCGGACCGCTTGGAAGCGAGCGTCGCGGTGCGCTGGGACGAAGAGGAGAAGAGGACCATCAACACAGTACCCGAGGACTTGGTCTCACCGGTGACTGGATTGCCGTTTACGGATCCGAACGTAACGCCTTTCGGATTGACCCGAGAAAGCACCTTCGACGAAATCCAGCCGCAGGTCGCGCTCCATTATCGAATGAACCCTGATAGGGCGCTCTATGCAAGCTACGGAGTCGGATTTCGCAGTGGTGGCTTCAACGCCGCAGGCGTCGGTCCGGAGTTCGGTTATCCCGAACAGTATCCCTCGGAGACCAGCCACGCCTACGAAATCGGGATGAAGAGCCAGTGGTTCGATCAACGCATGATCCTGAACGTCGCACTTTTCCATACGGATGTGGATAACGCACAGGCCTTCGTGTACTTCGCGACACCCCGAAGCGCGACAATCAATATTGTGCACGACGAAGTGCGCGCGCGAGGATTCGAGATCGAATCCAGCATCCGGCTGACGAACCAGCTTTTCGTTTCCAACAATTTCGGCTTCACGGACGCGGAAATCGTGCGTGACACGCTGCAAGGCGCCGTCGGCAAGAAGGTGCCACAAATGCCGGAGTATACGAATAGCCTGACGATTGACTATTACCGCCCTATCTTCGAGACGTTGACGTTAGCAACGCACATCGGCTGGTCACTGGAAGGACCCATGTGGTTCGATGTCTTCAACACACCGTATGCGGAGCGCGACCCGGTCAGTTTGGTCAACGCGCGCATCGCTATCGCGGGAGACAGGGAAAACGGTGATCGTTGGGAAGTCGTGCTCTGGGGTAAGAATATCTTCAACGAATGGTACAACCAGTATGCCGCACCGGCAGGACCCGTCATGAACGTGTATCGCGGGCTCCCGCGACAGTACGGCGCGAATATCGTTTACGACTTCTGACCGGCGTTACCGGACTGTGACCTGCAGTTGGCAACCGCTCCGATGACCGGAAACGGCAGCCGATCGATATCCCACGGGAGAACAACGTTGAGTTCCATCTATCGTAACGGCATCAGCCGCCGAAACCTCCTTCTTGGCGGCGCGGCGACGGCTCTGTTGGCGCCGTATCGTCACGCCTTCGGCAGCCTGCAGGCCAGTCCCGATCTATCGTCCGGCGAAACGCTCGTGATTCAACCAAGCTGGGTTCTGGTGCCCGGCCGCGAACGCCTGGAGATGCTGTACGACCACGACGTAGTCGTCAAAGGAGACCGAATTCAGGAGGTGCGGCCACGGCGTTCGGGCAACGACAAGCGAATCGATGCCGCCGGACAGATCCTTCTGCCGGGTTTCATTTCCGGCCATTCCCACGCCGGAGCCGGCGTCGCGACGCGAGGACTCATCGAGGAGAATCCGAGCCCGGTCATGAATACCGACGGCCGGCCGGGACGTCGTTTTCTGCAAGTGATGGTGCTAATGGACGATCTGAGCGAAAAAGAGCTCGACGACCTCACAGCACTGAACCTCGCGGAGATGGTGCGTAGCGGTTGCACTACGCAAGTTGAAATGTCAGTGAGTCTCAAGCAAATGCAATCCTACGTCCGGGTCGCGAGCAAGTACGGCATTCGCGGTTACCCTGGCGGCATGGTACCCGGCATGACGCGCCTGCTGCCGATCTGGCAACGTTCGGGCCCCGATGTACTTCTCGAGTCCGTAGATGGCACATTGCAGGAGATCGCAGCGAACCTGAAATACGCAAAAGCCATTAACGGCTCGGCAGACGGGCGTATCGTGCCGATGATGGCCCCTTCGGTCGTGTCCGTGCATACGCCGGAGACATTCGCCGCCATAAAGGCCGCGGCACTGGAACTGGGCACCGGCATTCACATCCACCTGCAGGCCGGCTACAACGCCGAAGACAACAAGCGCATCCACGATTTCTGGGGGAAGGGCGAGGTCGACGTCGTAGTGGATCAGGGACTCACGCAGGACGCGTGGGTTTTCGGCGCACACCTGCTGTTTCTGGACAATATTGCTGAAGACCTGGCGAAGCTGGCCGCCACGAACTTTACGTTCGGACATTGCCCGTCCGCCGCCGGCGCCGGCGTGCTCGCGTCGAGTCAACCGTATCCCGAAGCACTGGCCGCCGGCCTGAACACCTGTATCGGGTTCGACACGCACTCGAATGATTACGTGGAGAACATAAAGCTCGCCGTCATGCAGGGTCGTGGCCGTGCGCAACTGTTGAACGCCACGAGCAAGGCCGCACTCGTCGAACCGACCATATGGCATGGACTTGAAAGTGCGACGCTGGGCGGAGCCAAGGGACTGCATCGTGACGATTTGGGCCGAATCGAGGCAGGAGCCAAGGCAGATCTCTGCACGATCGATATCACAGGTCTTCTCGTCGGCAACGGCACCCGACCTCGGGAGCCGTGGAACAACCTGATGTATGCGAATGGACTTTCCGTTCGCCATGTGATGATTGACGGGATATGGAAGGTTTTCAACGGACAGCTCATGTTTGGTGACGAAGCGACGATCCTTGAGCGCGGCGGCGCCGTGGTTCGTAAGCTCTGGTCCCAACTCGAAAAGGAAGATTTCTTCGTGCCGATGCGTCGCTGACGCGCACGTGCGTAGCCTCGAGCACGCAATTATCCAAGACTTCTAGTGATTCCTTGTACAGCCCGGCTGCAGGTGGTGCAGCGCTCGTGTCGCGTGCTGCCGGTGGGCCGGTTCAGGTCGTATGTAGCCGGGAGGACGATCTTACGAACGGCTTTTGCCAGCCGATGATGGTAAGTGGCTGCCTGAGTGCCGATCGCGTTGTTGCACAGTCTTCCGGATGCGGCGGATCAGGAGGCTGTGCCTCGTCTGTAGACGTCCGTGCTCAGATACTTGAGGCCGGAGTCCGCCATCAGCGTGACCACCGTGGCGCCGGGACCGAGCCGCTGTGCGACCTGAATGGCGGCAGCTACGTTTGCGCCCGAAGAGGTCCCGGCAAAGAGCGCCTCTTCCCGCGCGAGGCGCCTGGCCATTTCCTTTGCGTCGTCCGTCGCGATCGGCAGTATCCGATCCACGAGCGTCGGGTCCCACAGCGGCGGCGCATAGCCGATGCCTACGCCTTCGATCTTGTGAGGTCCCGGCTGACCACCGGACAAGACCGCTGACTCCGCCGGTTCGACGACGGCGATCTCGACGGCCGGATTGTGTCGTTTCAGTGCCGTCCCGACTCCCCGCGAAGAAGCCGCGGTGCCGACGCAGTGGACGAAGGCATCGACTTTGCCGCTCGTTTGCTGCCAGATTTCCTCGCCCAGTGTGTAGTAGCCGGCGATACTGTCCTCGTTGTAAAGCTGGTTGGTCCAGTAGGTGTCCGGCGCATCGCTCAGGGCGCGGGCCGTCTCGATCATGTGGAGGATCAGCTTCTTCGTGGTACGGCCGCCCTCGCTGGGAACGATCGTCAGCTCAGCGCCGAGCGCCGCCATGTGATCCAGCTTTTCCTGGCTGAACGCGTCGGAACTGGCGATCCTGATTCGATAGCCCTTGGCAGCGCAGACCAATGCCAGTGATGTCCCCGTGCTGCCCCCGGTGTATTCGACCACGGTGTCGCCGGGATGCAGGCGGCCGTCCTTCTCCGCCCGCGAGATGACTGCCTCGGCCATCCGGTCCTTGAGGCTGCCGGTGGGGTTCTCCCACTCGAGCTTTACCAGGATATCGGCGCAATTGGGCGGGACGACCTTGCGGAGTCGCACGATCGAAGTATTTCCGATTGCCTGGCGAATATTCATCAACCTGGTGCCCTGTCTTCTTCTGTGGTCATACCCGGCACCGCGAAGGGGCCGATCAGGCCCAGCCGAACTCCCAGTCTTCCAGGCTCTTCCAGCTCGACGCACCGTCCAGTTTTCTCACTGGTAGCGAGGGGAGTTCCGCCGGGTCGGCATTTCGGACGTTGACGCCAACACGCGTGTCGTTGCCTTTCTTCGCCGTCCTTTCGTAGTGGGTAACGCAGCCGCACCGCTTGCAATGGAAGAACTCGATGCTGCCGTGGCCCCGGACGTAGGGCGACACGGCGCCGGGTTCGAACCGGTAGTCCAGCGACTTCCGCGAAAAGTACGCCCAGATCGCTCCGTATCGGCGGCATATCGAGCAGTTGCAGGACGTGAGCGAGCGCGGCTTCCGGCGCATGTCGATGCGCACAGCGCCACAGTGACAACTCGCGGTGATCATCGCGAGTATGCTACCGGATGAGAGCCTCGCCTGCGCGAGGCTCTCCCGGGTTCCTCCTAGGCGGCAGCCGGGGCGTGCGCAGCTCCACTCGGCTTGTAGATTGCCGAGAAAATCGCGCCGCCGATCACCCAGTTGATGACGCCGGTGATGAGCCAGATCAGCGCGAGATTCTGCGTTATCGGATACACGACGTACTGATCGAGCGCCATCGGGATGGAGAAGAACAGCCCGATCAAGAGCCCATAGCGTACGCCCTCACCGATTCCCTTGCCTTCGTAGCCTTTCGTGAAGATGTAGCAGAACAGGAAGATGTAGATCAGGCTGCTCACGAACATCATCCACATCATGCTGTTGATCTCGGCCTCCGGCCGGAAGACGACTCCGGCAAGCGAGCTGTAGGTTTCCTGGAGCCAGAGCCCGTGCACCAGGAACCCCAGGATCTGCATGACGATGTAGACGACTACGAATCCGATCCAGAAAGTCTTGTTCATTGTTGTTTCCTTATATTTCTTTCAGGACACAGGGACTACGCTAGACCTCCGGTGGGGGGTTGGCAAGCGCGCAGAGGTGGATTGGAACGGGTCTAGACATGGCTCGATGAGGCGGGGGAGGTACGGGAGCCGCTGATCGCTTCGGTGCTGCGGTGCAACGGCTGATGGGTCGGGAATAACCCGAGGTCGGGCGGGGTGCGGCCGCGTTACCGCGGTAACTTCAGCAAGCCGGTCGCCCGCGGGGCGGGCTCCTACAAGGGGGTTAGTGCGTCAGCCAGTCGGGTCAGGAGTTTGGCGGCGTTGCCGCGCCAGGCGGAGCCGTGCATGCAGGCCAGGATTCGGGGTTCGAGGCCCGCCAGCCGTTCCAGCACCTCGCGGGTGTTTGGGCCGTGGGCGTAGTAGTCCATCCGGGCGCGCATCGCTTCGCTCGGGGCCAGGATGTCGGTCTCCACGATTGGTGGGTGATCGGCGCCGGGCTGGGTGAAGAGGTCGCCGCAGAGGAGGGCCCCGAGACCCTCGACCATCAGGAAGCCGTTCTCCCAGCCATGAGGCACGTGCG
>CAZTAE010000047.1:0-13706 GCA_964611535.1 uncultured Woeseiaceae bacterium | reverse complement strand
CGGTTTCCTGCGCATTGACCGCCGGCTGCAACGCCAGTAACAGGCCGGAGACTCCCGCAACCGCCAGCGATGTGCGGAAAACGCGGCCTTGCCTCGTAGATGAATTCATTGAACCCCCCTTGGAAAAGACTGGCCGCGCCGCCCGACGGCGGCGCGGTTTTCGCTCTGTCAGTTCATAGAGACCCCGGAAACGGGAACCCGGACCCCCCCGGCGGCCCCCGGGCGAATTTGCCGGCTTTCCTGCAGGACGAGGCGGGGCCGGCGGCGAGTGCTCATCCGGAGTGCCGGAAGGAAACGCCGGGCCGGCCGGCGGGGGACGGCGTCAGGGCCTCGGGAGCGGTCGCAACAGGTGCGCGACCGTGGGTGCAGGCCAGGCCACGGCGCGGACATCTCCCGGAATCGCCGTCGCGTCGACCGCCGCCCGATCCACGACCGCGATCCGGATTCGCCCGGCCAGCGCCTCCACACTGAGGACGTTGTCCGCGCCGCCGAACGCGGCGATCAGGGCCTCGTGATCGGCGGGCATCCGGGAGGCAGCCTCGCCGCGGCCGGCGGCCTCCTCGCTCGCTCCCGCTTCGACTGCTGCCAGGCTGCGGATCCGCTCGGCGACCTGGTCCGCAACCGGCCCAAGCACCACCTGTACCGCGTTCTTCCCCGGCATGACGACGCCGTGCGCGCCGAGAGACCTGAGCGCGTCCGCCTCTACCCGCGCCCGGTCCCGGACGACCAGGCGCAGCCGGGTCGTGCAGGCATCCACCGACCGCAGGTTCCCCGCGCCGCCCAGCGCTTTCACCATCGCCGCCGCGGCATCGTCCGGCACGGTCGCCGCGCCGGCGGCCTGTGCCGCCCGCTCGCGCCCCGGCGTCGGCAGGTCGAACCGCACGATGAAGAACCGGAACAGCGCGTAGTAGAGAACGAAGTAGGCGGCGCCGACGGGCAGAAGCCACAGCGGCCGCGTGGCGATGTTGAAATTGAGCAGATAGTCGAAGAGCCCTGCCGAGAAACCGAAGCCCAGGCGGACGTCGAGCATCTCCATCAGCACCATCGACGTGCCGGTCAGGACGGCATGCAGCGCGTAGAGCAGCGGCGCGAGGAACATGAACGTGAACTCGACGGGCTCCGTCACGCCCGTCAGGAACGAGGTGAGCGCCATCGAAAACAGGAGACCGCCGACCGCAAGGCGCCGCTCCGGACGTGCCGCCCGGTACATGGCCAGGCAGGCGGCCGGCAAACCGAACATCATCACCGGAAAAAAGCCCGACATGAAGGCGCCGGCCGCCGGGTCGCCGGCGAAGAAGCGGCGCAGGTCGCCGGTGACGCCTTCGAAGTCGCCCAGCAGGAACCACGCGATGTTGTTCGCGATGTGGTGGAGGCCCGTGACGATCAGGACGCGGTTGAGCGCGCCGTAGAGGAACAGCCCCACCTCGCCGGCGTCGAGCACGGTGCGGCTCATGCTGTCCATGCCGCTCTCCAGCACCGGCCAGCCGTAGCCGAACAGTGCGGCGCCCGCCAGTCCGGCGAAGCCGCTCGCGATCGGCACGAAACGCCTGCCGCCGAAGAACGCGAGGTAATCGGGCAGCCGGATGTCGCTGTAGCGGTTGTAGAGCCAGCCTGCGACGATGCCGGAGAGGATGCCGGCGGGGACGGAGAGCTTGCCGAGCTGCCGCTCCTTCCAGGCGTCGACGGCCAGCGCCACGGCTTCGTCCGGCAACGACTCGCGCAGCCCCGCGGGAAAATTCAGCAGCGTCGAGGCGGCCGGGGCCGACAGCAGGGCCGCCGCGCCTTCCGTGGTGACGAGGTAGCCCACGATGGCCGCGACGCCGGCCGCGCCGTGGTTCCCGCGCGCCAGCCCGATGCCGATCCCCGCGGCAAACAGGAGGCCCAGGTTGGCGAACACGGCGTCGCCGGCCGCCGCCACCATCGGGATGTCGAGGAGGTCCGGCTGGCCGAGGCGCAGCAGCAGCCCCGCCGCGGGCAGCACGGCGATCGGCAGCATCAGGGCCCGGCCGAGCTTCTGCAGGCTCTCCAGCAGCTTGCTCATGCCTGCTTGCGGCCGCCTTCCGCGGCCCCTGCCCCGGCCACCAGCGTCCGCAGGGACGGCGCGTCCTCCTGCTCGAGAGCCGCCTGCGCAAGCCGGGTGCAGGCCGGCATCGACAGCTGCCGTATCAATGCCTTCAGCTCCGGGATGACGGCCGGCACGGCAGACAGCGCGCGAACGCCCAGCCCGATCAGGATCGGCGCCGCGTCAGGATCCGACGCGAGCGCCCCGCAGACGGAGACGGCGCAGCCGTGCCGGCCCGCCGCCTGGCACACGGCCGCCACCTGGTGCAGCACGGCGGGATGGAAGGAGTCGAATGCGCCGGCCAGCTCCGGGTGTGCGCGGTCCGTCGCCAGCGTGTACTGCGCCAGGTCGTTGGTGCCGATGGACAGGAAGTCCGCCTCCCCCGCGATCGAGTCGGCGAGCACGACGGACGCCGGCGTTTCGATCATGGCGCCGATCTCCAGCCGGTGCCGCGCGCCGATCTCGTCAATCATCGCCCGGACCG
Source organism: uncultured Woeseiaceae bacterium (assembly GCA_964611535.1). Lineage (GTDB taxonomy): Bacteria > Pseudomonadota > Gammaproteobacteria > Steroidobacterales > Woeseiaceae > IDS-8. The sequence goes on along the minus strand of CAZTAE010000047.1, from coordinate 11,160 downwards.
CGCGGAGCTCCCCCGCCTCGGTCACCATCGGCAGCAGGACGCGACGCGCGTTCTCCGGCGACACGCGCAGGATCGCGGTGAGCTGGTCGCGCAGCAGCTGCGGAAACCTGAGCCCGACCCGCAGGCCGCGCAGCCCGAGCAGCGGGTTGTCCTCCCGGGGCAACGGCAGGTAGGCCAGCGGCTTGTCGCCGCCGGCGTCCAGCGTGCGGATGACCAGCGGCCGGCCGCCGAGCAGGTCGGCAAACTCCTGGTACACCGCGGCCTGGGCGTCGACAGTCGGTGCGGCGGCAGCGCCGTGGAACAGGAACTCGGTACGCAGCAGGCCGCACCCTTCGGCGCCGCGGGCGACGGCGTCCCGCGCCTCCGCCGGTGACGCGAGATTGGCCAGCACGTGGATGCGGCAGCCGTCGGCCGTGTAACACTCCGCCCGGGCGTCCTCGAGGTGTCTCGCCGCCGCCTCCCGGCGGGCCGCGGTCGTGGCTCTGGCCGCTGCGAGCTCGGCCTCGCCGGGCTCGACCTTCAGCGTGCCCGCTTCCGCGTCGAGGAGCACGCGGGTGCCGTTCGCGATCTGCAGCACGCCGGGGCCTGCGCCGACGATCGCGGGTATTCCGAGCGATGCGGCCAGGAGCGCCACGTGCGAGGTCGGCCCGCCGCCCGCCGTGCAGAAGCCGGCGACCCTGGCCGGGTCGAGCCGGCCGAGCTGCGAAGGCAGCAGTTCGGCCGCCAGGACGATGGCGCCGTCGGGAAGCTCGACGGGCGCCGGATCCTCGTTGCCGCGCAGCGCGTCCAGAACCTGGTACTCGACGTCGCGAAGGTCGGCAACGCGCTCCGCGAGGCGCGCATCACCGGTGGCGAGCAGCGCGTCCTGCGCGCGCCCGATCGCCTGCCGCCAGGCGTAGCCCGCGCTCCCGTCTGCCTGCAGGACCTGCTCCGCATCGCCGGCCAGTCCCGGGTCGTCGAGGATCTCCAGCTGGGCATCCAGGATCTCGTTGCGGGACGTCCGGGCAAGCTGCTCAAGGCGGTCCCGCGCCGCTTGCCGTGCCCGCTCGAGCCGCGCGCGCTCCACATCGACGCCCGCACCCGTCTCGGGGATCTCGATAGGCGGCATCTCGAAGCGGGCGGCGACCCCGACGGCAATGCCCCGGCTCGCGACGACGCCCCGCAACCCGCCGCTGTCCCATGGGGGCTTCGCGCCCGCTTTACGTATTACGGGCGGCGCCGGTCCGGCGGATTTCTCGCCGAGGCCGGACTCGATCTCCGCCGCCAGCGCACGGACGGCCTCGGCGGCGTCCTCGCCGTAGCCCCTGAGCTCGACGCGGTCGCCCGATCCGACGCCGAGGCCCATCAGCGCGACCGTGCTCGCGGCGTCCGCTTCGCGCCCCGCGGCGGCGATGACGATGCGCGACCGGTAACGGCGCGTGGCGCGCGCGATGCGCGCCGCCGGCCGCGCATGGAAGCCATGCTCGAGCGCTATCCGGACTTCCTGCACGGCGTCCGGCCCCGACGACGGGAGGGCCCCGCGTTCGCCGCTGTCCGCCGCGCGCTCGATCTCGAAGAAGGGCTGACCCGCTTCGATCAGGCAGTTCGCAGCCGGCACCTGCACCCGATAATCGCCGGCGTTGGTGACGACGACCGGCGTGACCAGGCTGCTGGCGCGATAGACCAGCCGGTCGAGGTCCGCCTCGATGAGCGGCTCCCCGGCCCGCACCCGGTCGCCGACGGCGACCCGCACGGCCAGCCCTTCCCCTTTGAGCCCGACCGTGTCGATGCCGACATGGAGCAGGATAAGCGCCCCGTTGCCGGCGGCGATTGTCAGCGCGTGCCGGGCATCCGCCACCATCACGACGTCGCCGTCGCAGGGCGCGCGCAGGACCCCGTCGGTCGGATCGATCGCGGCGCCGGCCCCGACCATGCCCTCCGCGAACGCCGCGTCCGGTACGGCATCGAGCGGCAGAAGCCAGCCGGAGGTCGGGGCGGTGAGTACCACCCGGCCCGTCACCGCCGCTCCCGGGGCAGCAGCTCGACCCGCTCGAGCGCCCACATCGGCTCCAGTCCGTCCGACGTGAAGAGAAAACAGAGATCCGTCCTCGATTCGTGATCCTCCGGCAAAGCCTGTTCGAGCACTGTGGTCGCGTCGCTCGCCTGCGCTTTGGCAAGCGGCAGTACCGCCAGCCTTTCGCCGTCGCAACCGCCGGCGCGCACTTCCAGCTCGCCGTGCCGGGTCGCCGGTTCTCTGAGAACGACGTGTTCCCGGGCGTCGCCGATCTGGAAGTTGAAGGGCAGTTGTCCGACCTCGACCTGCAGCGCGCCGATGCCCGAGAGATCCGCGGCCGGCCAGATCCAGCAGGGATTCATGATGTCGACCAGGAACACGCTGCGCTCGCCGCGCAGGGGCGCATCGTCTTCCAGCGACAACACGATCTGCTCGCTGCACAGTTCGAGTTGGTGGCTGAAGCGGCGACGAGCCATCAGGCCGACGTCGTCCTCCGTGATCCGCGACATGCGCGCGCCGTTCAGGAACGCGGCCGCGGATAGGCGCGCGTCGGCAGGCAACTCGAGTGGCTGCCCGTACAGTGGCGACTGTGCCGTGACACCGCTGCCGTCCACGGCATAGCGGATCTCGCCGAGGCCGGCCTGGTTCGACAGCGCGACGCGCACGCCGTCCCTGTCGGCCAGCCGCGTCGCCGACACGTGCAGGTCGAAGGCACTGGTCGCAAACGGGATGCCCAGAACCCGATAGCGTTCGAACTGCGCGGGCAGCCGGCCGACGAAGTGCGTCCAGCTCCGGCGCTCCGGCTCGGACCAGGCGACTTCCGACAGCGCCGCGGCGCGGGGAAACGTCATATAGGAGACGCGTTCGGGGGTGCGGATGTGCTCGGTCCAGACATTGGCCTGGACGCCGAGCACGTGCCGTTCCCCGGCCTCGGCGAGCTCCGGCGGCATCGGGTCGAAGCGATACACGTCCTCCAGCGCCACGATGAGGCCGCGTCCCGGGGGCTCGGAAGGGAGCGCGCTCTGGCGGTGGTCGAAATAGAGCGTCGGCCACGGCGACAGGACCGTGTCGTGCCCGAGGCGCGCCGCGGTGAGCGCGCCGTCGATGCCGCGCCAGGACATGACCGTTGCCCGCGGCGCGATGCCGCCCTCCAGGATCTCGTCCCAGCCGATGAGGCGCCGGCCGTGCGCGTGGAGAAAGCGCTCGATCCGTTTGACGAAGTAGCTCTGCAGCGCCGTCTCGTCGGCGACGCCGAGCTCGGCCATACGCTGCTGGACGCGCTCCGAGGCGATCCAGCGATCCTTGACCGCCTCATCGCCGCCGACGTGGATGTACTCGCCCGGGAAGAGCGCCAGCACTTCCGACAGCACGGTCTCGAGCGCCTCGAACGTGCTTTCCTCCACGTTGAACAGGTAGTCGTGGATGCCCCAGTCGGCCGAGACGGCCGGCGCGACGTCCCCGGCGCCGAGCGCCGGATAGGCGGCAAGGGCGGCCTGGGCGTGGCCCGGCATTTCGATCTCCGGCACCACCGTCACGTGCCGCGAGGCAGCGAAGGCGACGATGTCGCGCACCTCGTCGTGGGTGTAGAAGCCGCCGTAGCGGCGCGGCTGTCCCGTCTCCGGGTCGAGGTCCGCCGCAGCCGCGCGCCCGGCGGGGATGCGCCAGGCGCCGATCTCCGTCAGTCGCGGCAGGGCGTCGATCTGCAACCGCCATCCCTGGTCGTCCGTCAGGTGCCAGTGCAGGACGTTCAGCTTGTGCAGCGCCATCCATTCGATCAGCTGCTTGATGCAGGCCGGCGGCGCATAGTGCCGGGCAACGTCCAGCATCACGCCGCGCCAGGCGAAACGGGGCTCATCGTCGATCCGCAGGGCGGGAATGACGAGACCCTCGCCCTTCGACTCCGCCGCCGTTGCCAGATACCAGAGGGATACGGCGCCGTAGAACAGCCCGGCCGGTTCGTTGCCCGTGATGGTAATCGACTCCGGCGTGACCACGAGCCGGTAGGACTCGCTGCCCGCGCCCTCCGGCAAACCGCCGAGCATCAGCCGTACCGCACCCGACGAGCCGTCGTCCTGCTCGCGGACGGCGAGTGCCATCCCCGTAGCTCGCTCGAGCACTCCGGAGAGCCAGGCGGCCGTCGCCGCAGCACGCTCGTCACTGGTCACGATCACGCTCGAGGGCTGCAGGCGAAACGCATCGGTCCCTGCGGCGATCCCGTTCGGCATCGGAATGATGGGCGCGTCATCCTGCGCGGCGGCGCCGTCGTCGCGCGCACAGCCCGCCAGGCAGAGAGTAACGCAAGCGCCGAGGAGCACGCGGCAAATCACGGCGAGCACCGCCGCTGCCGCACTTTCGGCCACGCGCTCGACAACGCGGGAGAAAGCGCTGGATTCGAACGACAGGCGCGGGGTAGCTTTGGCTCATGACGTCGGCCGACAAGGATCTGCTCGCCCGGGCGCGTGCCGCGCTGGCGAAAGACGATGACCGCGCCGCGCTCGCGGCCGTATCGGAACGGCTGCAAGCCGACGCGAAGGACACCGAGGCACTGCGCCTGCGCGGTCTCCTCGAACGCCGGCGCGGGCAGGCGGCCGAGGCGCAGAAGACCCTGGCGCAGGTCATCTCCATAGACCCTCGCGCCGACTGGGCCTACAACGACCTCGTCCGACTCCTGTTCGAGGGCGGGCGCGCCGGCGATGCCGAGCGCATCGCGCGGGTCGCGCTGCGCGTGAATCCGCGGAACGGGGAAATGCACGACCTTTTCGGCACCATCCTTTCCGACCGGAACGACCTGCCGTCGGGCGAATGGCATTTCCGGCGCGCGCTGGAGCTCGCCGGACCGCATCCCCGCATCGATGCGAACCTGGGGCTCAACCTCATGCAGCAGGGACGCACGGCGGAAGCGGAAGCGTGTTACCGGCGGGCGAGCGAAGCCGCGCCGGACGACCTGCAGGTACTTGCGCACTGGTCGAAACTCGCCGAGGTGCAGGGCGATCTGCCGCGCGCCGTCGAGCTGCTCGACCGGGCGGCGGCTGTCGCCAGCGACGCGGACGTGAATCTCCTGAGAGCGCGCGTGCGGGTGCGCGAGGGCCGGCCGGCCGATGCGCTCGCGCTGCTCGAGGCGTGTGAGGCGATGAACGGCGACGGGCACCTCGAACGCGGGCGGATTCGCGACCAGCTCGGCCGCTACGACGACGCCTGGAGCGACTTCGTGACGGGCAAGCGACAGCTGGCGGACCAAGCCGGCGGACTCGAGTACCGGCGGGATGCGGTGACCGCCTTCTTCAACGGACTGATGCGGTTCTTCGTGCGCGCCAATGCCGAGCTGCTGCCCACCGCGGAGCCGCGGACGGACGTGCCGCAGCCGGTCTTCGTCACGGGCGCGCCGCGTTCCGGCACCACGCTGCTCGGGCAGATCCTTTCCAGTCATCCGGACGTGCGCGCCGGGGGCGAGCTGCCCTTCGTCGCCGACTTTCGCGTCCTCGCCAACCGGCTCTGTCCCGACGACGGATCGTTTCCGGAAAACCTTGCGCGTACCTGGACTGCCGACGGCCATTACGTTGCGACGCTGTTCCGCGACTACTATCTGGCCCGGGCGGCACAGACCGGGCTGCTCGACCCGGATCGCCGCTTCTTCGTCGACAAGATGCCGTTCAACGAGGTGTATCTTCCGCTCATCAGGATGGCGTTCCCCCAAGCGGCGATTATACGCATCGTCCGTCACCCGCTCGATGTCTGTGTGTCGATGATGGCCAACAACTTCACGCACGGATTCAACTGCGGATACCGGATTGCCGACATCGCCGCGCACCTCGCGGCCATCTTCGACCTCACGACGCACTACCGCCGCGAATTCGAACCGCGCGAGCTCCTGCTGAAGTACGAGGACCTCGTCGCCGACCAGGAGGGCAGTACGCGCAACGCGCTCGAGCATGCCGGTCTTTCCTTTGACGACGCCTGTCTGCGCTTCCACGAGAATCCCCGCTACGCGGCCACCCCGAGCTACGCGAGCGTGACCGAGAAGCTCAACGACCGGTCCGTCGGCCGTCACCGCCACTACGCCGCGTACCTCGAGGAGTTCGTCCCGCTGCTTCGGCCGGCGATGGCGGCGATGGCGTACGAGGTTGCCTGGACGGGCAGCCCGTGACCGGAGCCGGCCGGCACTTGCCGGCTCCGAACCTCCCCGTCCCGCACGCTCGCCGCGACGGCGCGGGCTACTGGTTGAAAGCCACGCGCACCCCGAAGAAGTACACCCGCCCGTTGTCGTAGATCGCCCGCGGCCGGAAGCGGTCGCCGGCGAACTGCACGATCTCCTCGTTCGTCAGGTTGACGCCGTCGAACGTCAGGGTGACGCTGTCGGTGACGTTGTAGGAGATCGAGGCGTCCAGGCTGCGCAGGGCCTCCTGGTTGAGCGGCGTCGTGCGGTCGAAGGTGACGAAGAAATCCGACCGGTAGGTATAGGACAGCCTCGTACTCAGGCGCTCGTTCTCGAAGTAGCCGGTCAGGTTGAACTGGTCGCGCGACGCCTGCGGCAGCGGGTCGCCGTTGTCGGCCTCGGCATCCGCGAAGGTGTAGTTCGTCTGAAAGCCGAAGCCGCCCATGAGCGGCTGGGTCGCGGCAAGCTCGAAGCCCTGGATGCGCCCGCCGCCGCCGTTGGACCGCAGGTTGATGGTGAACGGGCAATCGAAGGTGTTCGGACCCGCCGCGGTGCAGTCGAGCGAAGGCGCGGTCGCGCTCTGCACGAGGAAGTTCCGGACCACCGGCCGGTCGGTGATGAAGGACTCGATGTCCTTGTAGTAGACCGCCATCGCGTATCCGGCGCCGTCCTGCGGGTAGTATTCGATCGACAGGTCCGCCTGATTGGCGCGGTAGGGATCCACGTCCGGATTGCCGGCGGTGCCGCTCAACGCCCCCGGGTTGAGGCTGGTGCGCGGCGCGATGTCGGTGTAGTCCGGCCGCGCCATCACCTGGGCCGCCGAAGCGCGGACGACGATCTCCTCCGTCAGGTCGTACGCGAACGTCGCGCTCGGCAGGACGTCCGTGTAGTCCCGCTCGACCGACAGCGGTGTGAAGTTGCCGAACGGGTTCTCGATCTCGCCGAAGTTCGGGTCGACGAGATTGCCGCGCGACGTCTGGTCGGTGCGGACCACGCGGACCCCGATGTTGCCGCGCCAGCGGTCGGATTCCAGGTCCGCCATCACGTACCCGGCGAGGGCCTCCTCCGTGACGGAGAAGCTCTGCTGCGGGTAGACGACGCGACCGGATGACGACGCCAGGTTGTCGAACAGAATGCTCTCGACCGCGGCCCGGTCCACTTCCCAGTACTGGTCCAGCGTGCCGGGGCTCGCGATGTTGTCGAGGAAATCGCCGGGCGTCAGGCTGCCGGCGAAGGCGCTGGCGGGCGTCGTGTTGATCGGGACGTGAAAGCCGCCGTAGGTCGTCGCGTTGAAGTTCAGGTCGCGGTTGTGGTCGGCGTACTTGCCGCCGAACTTCAGGCTTTTCCACACGCCCTGGTCCAGCCGATGCTCCAGGTCGACGTAGAGGTAGGTCTCGTCGTCATCGTTCAGGATCTCGTGCAGCGAGCTGAAGATGAACTGCATGTCGGACGGCTGCGTCGGATCGACGTTGAGGTACGTGACTTCCGGGGCCCTGCCCGTCAGGTCGTAGTCGAAGACCGCCGGCGCGCCGAACTCGACGAACGGCTGGTTCTCCGTGTTGCCCTTGGCGTCCGTATAGCCGACGTCGAAGTGCAGCGTCCAGTCGTCGTTCAGGTCTATGACGCCGTCGAGGTCGATGTTGCGTGTCTCTGCCGTCGCAAACCGGTCGATCGCGTCGTAGACGACGCCGAAATCCGCCGTGCCGCCATTGAGCGACGAAATGCGGCCGCTCACCGCCGTATCGTCAACGACCGTCTCGTTCGTCAGCGTGCCGCCGTTGCCGATCGCGCGGACGCCCCAGGCCAGATAGTTTTCGTTGATGTTGTCGGCGCTGAACTCGGAGATGAGGCCGCTCAGGTCCAGCGACACCCGGTCGCTGGGGCGGAACTGGATGGAAAAATTCCCGCCCGTGCGCACGCGTTCCTGCTGGAACAGGGCCGAACCGATCAGAGACGGGGCCATGACGGGGCCGGACGCGGAATCCGCCTCGAAGTAGCCGAGCACTTCCACCCCGTCGCGGCGAATGTTCCGCTCCTGCCGCAGACCCGCTACCAGCACGCCGAGCGTCTCGTCCGCGTTCTTCCAGCTGAAGAGCGCGGAGGCTTGCGGGTCGAACTCGTCGGAAAGCTCCGAATAAGCGCCCGAGAAGCTGCCGAACGTACTGAGCGACGGGAGGTCCAGCGGCTTGCGCGTCTCGACGTCGATGACGCCGCCAATGCCGCCCTCGTCGAGGTCCGCGCGCGAGCTCTTGTAGACGGTGACCCTGCCGATGATGTCGGTCGGCAGCATCAGGTAGTTGAAGCTGCGGGTCGTGTTCAACTGGTCCAGGATGAACCAGTCGGCGGTGGCCAGGCCGTGCCCGTTCAGCAGCGTCCGCGTCAGGTTGGTCCCCGTGCCGCGCAGGCTCACGCGCTCGCCCTCGCCGAACTCGCGGTTGATGACGATGCCGGGCACCCGCTGCAGCGCCTCGGCGAGGTTCTTGTCGGGGAACTTGCCGACGTCCTCGGCCGTGATGGCGTCGACGATGCCGGTGGCGTTGCGCTTGATGTCCAGCGCCTCCTGCAGGCTGCCGCGTATGCCCCGGACCACGATTTCCTCGATGGGCGCCTCGCCTGTCGCTACCTGCGCGTGAGCCGCGGGCTGGCCGTAAATGGCCATCGCGACCGCGGTGGCGACCAGTGTCGATCTCTTGCTGTTCATAGAAACGTCCCCCGTATCCTTGAGCGTGACCACTACCTGACCAATAGGATGCCACTATAGTACCACTCAGAGCAACTTTCCAGCCATTTCGATACCAATCGCAAATAAGCTCGATTTATCAATCAAGGATTGCAACAAGTGGTATCGTATTGGTAATATCTCTGCGGACCACCGGAGACTGCCTTGACGCCCCTATCGAGCCTGCTAGGCCCGCTGGACGAGACCAGCGCCCTGCCGCTTTACCAGCAATTGCAGCGTGCCCTGCGCGACGCGATCGACAAGCGGGTGCTGGACGCCGACGACGCCCTGCCCGCCGAACGGGACCTGGCGACCGAGCTGTCGGTATCCCGCATCACGGTGCGCAAGGCCATCGACGGCCTGGTCAGCGAGGGGCTGCTGGTGCGCCAGCACGGTTCCGGGACCTTCGTCCGGCCGCGGGTCGAGAAGAACTTCTCGAAGCTCACGTCGTTCTCGGAGGACATGCGCGCCCGGGGCCGGAAGCCCCGCAGCGTCTGGCTGCACCGCGCCGCCGGAACGGTGACGCCGGAGGAGGCGCTCGCGCTGCGCCTCAGCCCGGGCACGCCGGTGTATCGCTTTCATCGTGTGCGCTACGCGGACGACGCGCCGATGGCAATCGAGTACGCGACGGTCGTCGCCTCCTGCCTCCGCTCCGTCGAGTCCGTCGACTCCTCCCTGTACGAGGCGCTGGAGAAAACGGGCTATCGCCCCGTGCGGGCCCTGCAACGGCTGCGCGCCGTGCTCCTGACCGCCGAGCAGGCGGAACTGCTGGGCGCGAAGGAGCGGGACGCGGGCCTGCTCGTGGAACGCCTGGGGTTCCTCGCCGACCGGCGCGCCGTGGAGTTCTCCCAGTCGTACTACCGGGGCGACACCTACGACTTCGTCGCCGAACTGAGCGACGCGTCCTGACGCGGCGCATGCTTCTCACCACGCACCGGGAGCAGAGAGCCGTGCCGCATCCGCTGAATGCCGTCGAATCGACCGCGATGTTTGCCGAAGCCGCCGGGGCGGCGGCGGTGGTGGAAGCACAGCAGGCGCGAACGGCCGGTGATCTGCAACGCCTCGCGGAAGACCTGAGGGGCGGCGCGCGCGCGGCTGTCGTCACGCTGGCACGCGGCAGTTCCGATCACGCCGCCACCTATGCGCGCTACCTGCTGGAGACCCGCGTCGGCGTACTGACGGCGTCCCTGGCGCCCTCGGTCAGCTCGGTCTACGCCACGCGCGCTCATCTGCATGACACGGTGCTGCTCGCCATCTCGCAGTCCGGCCAGAGCCCGGATCTCCTGGACACGGCGCGGGCGGCGCGCGACGCGGGCGCCCGCGTGGTGGCGCTGGTGAACGAGGAGGACTCGCCGCTCGCGGGTCTGGCGCACCACGTCGTCCCCCTTTGCGCCGGCCGGGAAACGAGCGTCGCGGCAACCAAGTCGTTCATCGCCTCGCTCTCGGCCATCGGCGATCTGACCGCGCGGTGGTCGGGTGATGCCCGGCTGCGCGCGTCTCTCGATGCGCTGCCGGAGCGGCTGCGGCAGGCGTGGTCGCTCGACTGGAGCGCTGCCATCCCGCCCTGCCGCGCTGCCGGCAGCCTGTACGTGATCGCGCGCGGGCTGGGGCTTGGGGTCGCCCAGGAAGCGGCATTGAAGTTCAAGGAGACCTGCGGCCTGCACGCGGAGGCGATCAGCGCTGCCGAGCTGCGTCACGGGCCGCTGGCGATCGTCGGGCCGGGCTTTCCGGTGCTCGTTTTCGCGCAGGACGATGAGACACGGCCGGACCTCGAGACGCTCTCGGGCGACCTCGCCGCCCGGGGCGCGCAGGTCGCCGCCGCCGGGCTGGACGGCGCGGGTGTACTGGTTCTGCCCACAATGAAAGCCGATCCGGCGGTCCAGCCGATTCTGCAGATCCAGAGCTTTTACCGCATGGTGAACGCGTTGGCTATCGAGCGCGGCCGTGATCCGGACCGCCCTCCCCACCTGCGCAAGGTCACGGAGACGACCTGATGACCGTGGAGCTGGTCAACGCTCGCGTATTGACGGATGCCGGGTTCGAAGAGGACCTGGTGGTGCGGCTGGAGGGCCGGCAGATCTCCTACGTCGGGCCGGTGGACGCGGCGCCGCCCGCTGATGTCGAGCAAATCGACCTGGGGGGGAAGCTCCTGCTTCCCGGTTTTATTGACGTGCAGGTCAACGGCGGCGGCGGCGTCCTGTTCAACGGCGAACCGACTGTGGAGACGATTGCGGAGATCGGCCGGGTGCACCGGCGTTTCGGCACGACGGGCTTCCTGCCGACGCTCGTGAGCGA
>CAZTAE010000046.1:0-14057 GCA_964611535.1 uncultured Woeseiaceae bacterium | reverse complement strand
TGTTGTAAATGGCGCGTGAGCGTTCGCGGCCCGATCGCCCGCAAGCCGTTGTTATCCGGCCACAGAAGCCGGGATTTCAGCGGCTGGACGCCACCGGACACGTTGGCGATGCGCGACGCATGTTGACATATTGCCGCTGCCGGGCCTCGCCGAGCCGCCGCTCGCCGGCCTGCCGATTTCAGGCCACGATGCGGTTTCGGCGCCCGCGCCTGGCCTCGTAGAGGCGGCCGTCGGCCACGTTGAGGACGGTGGTTCTGCGCGAGTCGCTACCGATCTCTGCGAAGTTCTCTCCGACCAGATCCGATATCGGCGGGACTCCCAGTCAGCTTGTCGTGGGTGGCCTGCGGCTCGAGTTCCAGCGACTTCTGCCGAAGCTCAAGGGTCCGCTCCTCGACGGACGCCTCGAGCTTGAGCCGCATCGCGGCATAACGCTTGAGCGCCAGCATGCGGAGGCTGAGCGCCGGGGCCCTCGGGCCCTGCAGGGCGGCCGGGACATTCCGGCAATGTGTGACTCCGTGCAAGGAACTGGCTCTCCGGATGTCCCAGAGTAGCCCTGCGGCCACTGGCGCGGGCGCCCGGACGCAATGCCGGACGGCTCGTACAGCCGTCGCCGCGGGGCCACAGGGACGTCTTCCGAACATGCTGATCACGCCCGGCAGAAAGGACCTGAACACCGTCGTCGTGCTCAACCCGAAGGGAGGTTGCGGCAAGACCACGCTCGTCACGAATCTGGCGAGCTGCTATGCCCTGCGCGGCCCCATGCCGGCGGTGATGGACTGCGATGCCCAGGGCTCGACGATGCGCTGGATCGAAAAGCGGCCCGCGGACCACCCGCCGATCCACGGGATCGCCGCCTACAAGAAGACCATGCAGGCCACGAGGAGCTGGCAACTCCGGGTGCCGCTCGACACCACGCACCTGATCGTGGACTCCCCGGCCGGCCTGACCCACGAGGATCTGCGGGAGCTGACCCGCCACGCCAGCAGCATCCTGGTCCCCGTCCTGCCGTCCTCCATCGACATCCACGCGGCGTCTCGCTGCATCGCCGACCTGCTGCTGGTGGCCAGGATCGACCGGCGCGACGGCAAGCTGGCGGTCGTCGCCAATCGAACGCGCCAACGCAACAAGAGCCACGTCAAGCTGATGCGCTTTCTCGACTCGCTCGGCATACCGATCATCGGCGTGCTGCGCGACAGCCAGGCCTACGTGCAGGCGGCGGAAGCCGGCATCGGCGTTAGCGATATGCCGGGTCGCCGGGTCCGCCGGGAACTCGGACAGCTCGAGCAGATCTGCGAGTGGCTGGACGGGTGGCAGCTCAGGCGGCACCAGCAGGAAAGAGCGGCTCCGAGGCATCGAGGCACAACAGCGGGAATGGTGGCGCGCGAACGTTTCGGCTCGTAGGCTGCCGCGATCCGTCACGCAACCGCGCCCGGAGCAGGCGCGGCTTACTTCTCCGCCTGAACCGAGGCGAACAACTCGCTGTCGACGTTGCCGCCGCTCAACACCACGGCCGTCACCTTTCCTTCCGTGGCGATCTTGCGCGCAAGCACGGCGGCCAGGGCGACCGCGCCGCCGGGTTCCACCACGAGCTTCAGGTAGCGGAAGGCGAAGCGCATCGCTTCGCGCACCTCGTCATCACTGACGACGAGGCCGCCCGACAGCAGGCGGCGGTTGATCCGGAAGGTGAGCTCGCCCGGAAGCGTCGCCTGCAGCGCATCGCAGATGGAGCGCGCCGCGGGATCGTTCACGACCCGCTCGCCGGCCTCGAGCGAACGGGCCGTGTCGTCGAAGCTCGCCGGCTCCACGGGGTGCACAGCCGTGTGGGGCGACAGGGCCCGGATGGCAACGGCGGACCCGGCGATCAGCCCACCGCCGCCGCAGGGAAACAGCACCTGCTCGGGAAGCCCGCCGGCCGCCCCGGCCTGACGCACGATCTCGAGCCCGACGGTCCCCTGGCCCGCCACGATGTCGGGGTGATCGTAGGACGGCACCAGGCCGGCCCCGCGCTCCGCCGCCAGGCGCCGGCCTATGACCTCGCGGTCCTCCGTGTACCGGTCGTAGAGCACCGGCCGGCCGCCCAGCCGTTTCGTGCCCTCGAGCTTGATGCGCGGGGTGTCCTCCGGCATGACGATGAGCGTCTCGATGCCCAGGAGGGCCCCGGCGGCCGCCACGCCCTGCGCGTGATTGCCCGAGGACCAGGCCACGACTCCGGCCGCCGCCTGTTGTGCATTCAGGCGGCTCATCAGGTTGTACGCGCCGCGGATCTTGAACGACCCGGTGAGCTGGAGATTCTCGGCCTTCAGCCAGACGCGACCCTGCGCAATCTCGTCGAGCTCGCGCGAGCGGATGAGCGGCGTTTCCACCGCGACCCCGGCGACCCGCCGCGCCGCCGCTTCCACGTCGCGGAGGCCGATCCGCGGTGTCGCCTGCCCGGTCAAGTGTGGCTACAGGTCGGCCGCCACGCGGTCCACCTTGGCGGCGCAGATGAAGTCGTTGTCCGACAGGCCGTCGATCGCGTTGGTCGTGTAGCGCACGACACAGCTTCCGTAGCTCACGAGCATCTCGGGGTGGTGCCCCTCGGCCGTCGCGATCCACGCCACGGCATTGGCGAATGCGATGGTCCAGCTGAAGGCAGGAAACGTGAACTGCCGCGAAATGCTCCGGCCGTCGTCGCTGACCTCCCAGGCCGGGTCGAGGGCCTGCATCAGTTCCTCGACCGTGTCGCGCGTCAGGGGCTCCACGCCGCCCTCGCAGGGCTTGCAGCGCCGTTCGGCAAGATCCGCCATGGTGTCGATCCGTTTGCTTGTGGGTGCAGGAGCCCGCCCCGCCGGCGACTAGGCGATCGTTGGTCGCCCGCGGGGCGGGCTCCTACGGGAGTTTCCCACAAAGCGGCGCGGCGGCAAATGTTGCCACGGCCACAAAAAAGCCGGCCCTCGCGGGCCGGCCAGGCGTCGACTCGGGAACGAGTCGGGGGAGTCCTTCAGTCCGTGGTACGGGCGATCGCCGGCGGCTCGTCGGCCAGCCGCAGCGTGAGGCGCACCTTGCGTTCGAGGGCCAGGCTGTCGGCGGTAGCGTCGGCGGCGGGTGATTCGCCGTGGGCCTCGAGCGCGATGCGGTCCCCGGCCACGCCGTTGGCCGCCAGGACCTGCCGCACGGCCTCGGCGCGCCGCACCGACAGCTCCTGGTTGTAATCGGCGTCGCCACGCTCGTCGGCGAAGCCGTCGAGCCGCACGGTCACGTCGGGCAGGGCGGCCAGACTCTGTCCCAGCGTGCCCAGCTTCTCGCGAGTCGCCTCCGGGAGCTCGTGCTCGGCGGTGCGGAACAGGAGATCCATCTCGATGCCCGTCTTCAGCAGGTTCATCACCTCCTCGCCCGGGCCGGCGGTGGCCTCCCCGAGGTCACGATTGAGCGTGTCGATGTCCGCGTTGAGCCGGTCGATGTTCTGTTCGAGTGCCGATACCCGGCCCTCGGAACGCTCGAGCGACGTGCTCAGCGTCGTGATCTCGGTCTCCTTCCGATGGAACTCGTCGCCGATCTTCGCCCCGACGGCGGCGCCCACGAAGAAGCCGACGGGCCCCGCGGCAACCGCGCCGAGCGTTGCCCCGACCCCGAGTCCCAAGGTCTCCTGCTTCGATGCCCGTTCGCCCGCAAACGCGGGCCCCGCGACGAGTAGCGCCAAGACGGTGATGGCGGAAATGCCGGTGGTGGTGATTGCTCGCATGTTCGTCTCCTTCGTTTGCCTTGCCGGCCCGATGGCCGGCCCTGGAGACGATTACGCGGCGGAAATGCGATCCCGCCCGGGCGCCAAAATGGCGCACCCCCGATCAATTGTGACGAAAAGTGCCACAAGAACCTGCGAAGCATTATTCATGAACCGACGAACCGGGTGGGAAGCGGAGGCTTGTCCGGGGAGTCCCCTTTCATAGGGATGTTTCGCCCGCAGCCCCAGGGGTGAATGGCGCTTATTTACGCTGTGACCGCTCCGGGGAGGTTCCGGCATCTCCTGCGGGTGGTCCTTTGGCGGAAATAAAGCGGACCGAAGGGAGCCATTCCTTCATGAGGACCACCCGCAGGGGATGCCGGAACCGGCTTAACCAAGTGCCATTGCCCAGGGACGGGTTTATGGGCGGTCCTGGAAGGGCTCCCCCGGATGAGCCTCCGCGTGCCATCAGCTTAGGAGGTTCATGAATAATGCCGTCGCGGCCTAGCGGCGGCGGTCGCGCTCCGTCAGGGCGACGAAGGTGCCACCGTTGCGTTCACACAGGACGCGCATCAGGCCGGCGAAACGCTGCGAGCTGGTGGGGATGCTGGAGCCGCCGAAGGAATAGGGGAAGCCGACGGCGTGGATCCGCACGCGGCGGTTGCCCTCAGCGTCGGCCACGTTGATCTCGTCGATGTCCCGCATCACCGCCTCCATCGAATTGCCCTGGAACTCGTCGCCGAACACGTAGATGCTGATCTTCTTCTCGGAATCCCAGAACGTCTCGACGGCGTACGCAATGCCGTCCGACGGGTCGCTGTCGCTGAAGGGGGCCCAGTTACGCATGGTGTTCTTGATGGCCTGACGCAGCTGCGGCGTGTCCGGTATCCAGGCTCTGCCGTATTCCTGGAACATGAAGCGGCCGTTGTCGTTCATGATCTGCAGGCCCTTGACCGTCGGATAGACGTCCAGCACCTCCCCGAGCTTCTGTTCCACGAAGCTCCACTTGGACTGCATGCTGCCCGACGTATCGATCACGAATATGATGTACTCGCTGTCGACGGGAATGCCGCCGATGGCGTCGTCGGGGGCCCGCCGGTAATCGGCCAGCAGCCGCTCCATCTCTTCCGTCAGCTCCTGCCGCGCCGCGCGCAGCTCGCCCTCGTCGACCTGCAGCTCGGGCGCATCCGTATCGATGAGCTCGTACTGCCCCTGCAGGGCCTCCAGCTCGCGCCGCAGGTCCGTCAGCGTCAGTTGCTTGCCTTCGGTAACCTCCTGGGCCGATTCGAGCTCCCGGTTCAGCACCGTGGTGTCGCCGCGGATCTCGAACAGCTCTTCCTGCAAGGCGGCGATCAGCTCCTGGAGATTCTGCTGCGAGCGCTCGACGATCACCGGCTCGTAGATCTTGCTGAGCACGAGCAGGAGGATGATCGCTCCGAAACCGCAACAGATGCAGTCGAGAAACGACAGGCTGAACGCCTCCACATTCCTGCGTTTGCGTCTCATTTGCTGGTGCCTCCCCCGCTCATGGCCAGTCCTCGCTGATACTCATGAACGAGCCGCCGGTCCGATAGGCCAGCAGCCAGTACGCGATCGCCGCGTTGTAATCGCCTTCCATCGGGTACAGGAGGATGTTGACGGGAATGCCGCTCGGCACTTCCGACTCGGCTTCGTAGTGATAGCGCAGCCGCTCCTGCCCGGTCACCATGCCCCGCTCGGTGTTCGGCGCATTCATCGTCGGCAGGCCGTCCACGAGGAGGATCACGTTATCCGGCGCCGGCGTGAAGCTGTTGATCACTCGCAGGGCGTCGAGCATATTCGTGCCGTTCTCCGGCACCGTTCGCCGCAGCGTCCTTATCGCCTCCGTGAGCTGTTCCCCGTCGTCGACGTCCAGCCATTCGCCATCGGTGCCCTCCAGCACGGGCCTCGGCTCCGTGTTGAAGGTGTAGATCTGGAACTTGCTCGTCGGCGAAAACTGCGCCGACAGCCAGTCCACGCTGGCCACGACCTGCCGCCATTTCGCCGAGCGCAACCGGGCTTCCTCCGGCATGTTGCGCCGCCGGATGATGTTGATGATCCGGCGATCCAGCATGCTGGCCGAGCTGTCGACCAGCACCAGTATGCGCTCGCCGCCGACCTTGAGGCCCGTCAGGTACTGGCGGTCGCCCTCTCCGGTGAAGGTTCTGACCTGCCGGCCCTCGCCCTCCCTCTCCCGCTGCTCCGCCAGCAGGCGCTTTCTCTGCTCTTCGAGTCTTTCGATATCCGACTGGAGTTTCTCGACGCTCTCGATCTTCGCCATCGTCTCCTGGTCGTGCTCCGCGAGCTCGATCCGGAGTTTCTCGATGAGGTCCGTGATCCGGGCGATCTCGCTTTCCGCCTGCGCGCGCTCGTCCTCGATCTCCTCGAGGCTGTTCTTCGCGAGCACCAGGTCCTTGCGCTTGTCGAGGACTTCGCGCTCCAGCCTCGAGGTTTCCGCCATCAGCTCCTGGGGCGGCCGGTCCGTCTCGCGCGACGCCTGGGAGTTGATGATCATGAAGAACAGGATGACGGCCCCGAAACCGCAGCTCATGCAGTCGAGGAACGACATGCTGAAGACTTCTGTCGAGCGGCGCTTTTTACGTGCCATAGGCTTCGTCGGTCGTAATGAGCCGGAACTCGTAGCCGGGCGACCCCACCCGAATCGTGTCTCCGACCTCGAGTACTGTAGACCCCTCGATCCGGTGCCCGTTCAAAAAGGTGCCATACCGGCTATGGTCCTCGAGGACCGCCTGGCCGTTCAGGAGCCTGACCGTGCAATGGCGGCGCGAAACGCCGGGCATGTCCGTCCCGACGACGACGGCCCGCGGCCCGTCGGCCTGGGAGCCTACGGCCAGAGCGGCGTCGGCAATGGCGTAGGCCCTGCTGCCGAACAGGAGGTGGGTCGGGACGCCCGCGTGCCGGCGCGCGCGCTGGTCGTTCGATATCTCGGCCGGCTTGCGGTCCCACGGGAGCTGGCGCTTGAGGCGCACGGCTTCGCCGGGGGCAGCTCCCTCTCGGCAGCGCGCCAGTGCGCCTCGCGCGGTCGCCCCGGGCTCCAGGGCGAACACTTCGCCGCCGATTCTTGCTTCCAGCATGTCGGCCAGGCCGGGCAACCGCGCGACGCGAGCCGTCACCTGGATGGCGGGCGTGTCCTCCGCCCGGTACAGCGCGCGCAGCTTGCTGGCTATGCGCTGGTAGAACGGCGCGGCGGCGGCCATCAGCGTCAGCGACTCGATCTCCGCCGCATGGTCGATGCCGCCGTAGTGCAGCGTCAGGGGCACCCGCTCGCGCCGCGAGGCTTCCTGTACCCAGGTCGGCAGCTTGTCGAGCACCATCTGCTCTGTTTCCGCCGTGTGCAGCGGATCGAAGCGGGACTGCTGCACGAAGGCTTCCGAGACTTCGTGCAGCCACGCATCGTAGAGTGCATAGAGGCCGCAGTCCTCGAGCACTTCCGCCCGATCGAACTGTGCCCGGCCGGGCTGCACGATGCGCGTGAGCGTCGTCGCGTGCAGCGACAGGTCGACGTGGACGGGCACGGCGTCCTTGTACTGCCGCCGCGTCGCGGCAACGGCGGCATCCACCATCGCAATCACCGGCAGGCCGAGCTCACGCGCGATGCCCAGCAGGAGGCCCAGGTTGGCCGGCTGCATGCTGGACGGCACCGCCAGCACGAGCTCGCGGGCGTCCTTGCCCGCTGCGGACCACATCTGCTCGAGCTGCCGGCTTGCCAGGTCTGCTGCCGTCAGATGCCCGAAGTTCTGCACGGCGAGCGGCTCGGTGCCGAGATTGCTCCAGTAGCGGTGATGGATGCGCCGCGGGTCGATCCGCGACCGCGCGAACGCCTCATGGCCCGTCGTCAGGTCCTCGTCGAGCAGGGCGAAACCGGGCTCGCGGTAGACGAGCTGTTCGTCGCGAAGCAGCGTGACGCCGGCGTCGTTGATGTGGGCCGCGAGTCGCGTCAACAGTGCTACTCCCTGTCGCGTATCCTGCGGAGGATCGCTCTCCGCCTCAGTCCGCCTTCATGTGGCGAATCAGCTTGTCGTCCGTATAGCTTTCCGTGTCGAACACCAGGCGCTCCTGGAACAGCTGGAGCTGGTGCACGAGGAACATCAGGACGATGCTGATCAGGAGCGCGATGAAGGTCGAGTTGAAGGCGACGCCGAGGCTCTGGGTAACGCCCGCAATATCGCCCTGCACCGCGCGATCCGCCTGCGCCAGCGCCTCGCCGATACCGCGGACGGTTCCGATGAAGCCGATGGACGGAATCGCCCAGGAGATGTAGCGAATCATCGAAAGCTCGGATTCGAGCCGATCGGCTTCCGAATCGCAGATCGTGTGCGTGCTGCTCGCGACGTCCTGTATGTTGCGGGTCGACGCAAAGCGCCGCAGCGCGTTCAACAGCACCCGCGGCAGGAGATAGCGCTGTCGCTCGGGCGACAGGGCCTGCACCTGGCGCGCAAACTCGCGAGTGTCTTCCGGCAGGATGCGCATCCCCTCGGCGATGGGTATGAGATCCACCTCCAGCAGGCGCCTCTCGTCGAGGATCGCGATGGTCTTGTAGCCCATGATCGCGAGCGCCCAGAACATGAGAATGAAGCACGCCTCCTGCTCGAAGTCCTTGATCAGCACCCAGACCGAGCGTTCGCGCACGAAGTCAGGATCCTGTTCCGCCTGCAAGGTCTGCTCGGCGATGACTTCGGTGGCGTTGGGGCGGACGACCGACACGTAAAAGGCGTGCACGATGATGATCGAGATGATCAGCGCGAACACCTGATAGACGAATTCGACCGGAATGTTCTTTTTCTTCATGGATGTAAGCTCGTGTCCTGGCGCGCGCCGCGCTCGCCCTGCCCCGCAGCCGGGCGAGAACCCGCGTGACGACTACCGGGGGATCTGCGGCACCTGCGGTCAGATGTCGGTCGGGAAGGGAATCGGCTCGTCCACGGGGACTTCCTCCGACGGTATGAAAACGTCGTCGTCGCCCTCGTAGGTCTGGTCGTCGAGGACCGACTCATCGAACGCCGGCTCCCCGTCGTCGACCTCCGCGTCTTCCTGCCCTTCCGCGCCCGGACTCTGCTGCTCTTCCGCCTCCGCCTGCGCGTCTGCCTCCGCGTCCGCCTGCTCCTGCGACACGGCGGCGCTGCCAACGAGCAGCGCCATAGCGAGAATAGCAAGTAATTTCAGCATGGTATTCACTGTGGCCGGTTCACCTGTTCGTTTGACAACCGGAACCGGGAAATTATCGCATCCCCGGGCCGGCGGCGGGCTTTTCCCAATGCGCTCAGGCTCCGGCATCCCCGGCGGGGGGTCCTTTGGTGGAAATAAAGCGGACCGAAGGGAGCCATTCCTTCATGAGGACCCGCCGCAGGGGATGCCGGAACCGCCCGACAGCGCATCACAGCCCCAGATAAGCGCCATTGGGGTTATTCCGCGTTCCGGGCGATCCGGAAGCCCACGTCGTAGCGGGGCTCCGAGCCGTAATCCCGGAAGGCCAGCCGCAACTGCAGGATGCCGGCGTGCCGCCAGCTCGAGCCCCGTATCACGTGGTGCGTGCCGCGCTCGGGACCGAGGGGATCGATCACCGGCTCGGTCTGGCCCGGCGTGGGCACGCTGTAGTAGTCCTGCACCCATTCCGCCACGTTCCCGCCGCCGTCGTAGATGCCGAGGGCGTTCGGCGGGAAGGATCCGACCGGCGCGGTGGCGGCAAAGCCGTCGTTGTAGCCCGGCAGCAGGGAGGGCACCAGACCATCGGCGGACTGGTCCGCGTAGTTGCCGCTGTCGGGGCGCGGCGGCAGCGAATCGCCCCATGGGAACACCGTGGCCTCACTGCCGCCCTCGTAGCGGACGGCCAGGGCCCATTCCGCTTCGGTCGGCAGTCGGTAGCCCGCCGGCGTGGGCCGCACCGGCTCCCATTTTTCGAAGCGTTTCTCGTAGGCGAGCGGCAATCCCTCCTCTGCGCTCAGCCAGTTGCAGTACTCGACGGCGTCCGCCCAGGTGATGTTGGCGACAGGATTGGTGTCGGCCGACAGCGTCGGGTGGACGTCGCCCCCCGAATCGTGGTTCTGGCGGAAGCGCTGGAATTCCCGGTTCGTCACCTCCTTCTCGGAGATGTAGAACGGTTTCGACACCGTCACCGGCACAATCACCTCGTTCGCGCGCCGCCCCTGTTGGCGCCTCGACGATCCCATCCGGAAGGTCTGCGGCTCGACGCGCCGCAAGGCTTGGCCCTGGCTCGTCGTAATCGACTGCGCGAGGCTCCGGCGGCGCGCTTCCTCGTCGCTCAGCAGGCGCACATCGACCTTCTGCGGATAGCCCGGGCGCGGCGTGATGCTGCGGCTGTACGTCTGGTATCCGTCCTTCCGCACCTCGAGGCGATGCGGAGCCGACGGTAACTCCAGCGTGGCGCTGCCGCTGCCCCGGGGGCGGCCGTCGATGAGGATTTCGGCATCAGACGGCTGCGCGTCGACCGTAAGCGTTCCGGTGCGCGCCGTCATGTCCACGGTAATGGCACGCGAGCTCGCCGCGTCCAGCCTGACGTGCCGCACCGCCGAGCCGTAGCCCGCCTTCGACAGGCCGATTTCGTAGTCCGTGTCCGGCGACAGGGCGAGCTCGATCGGCGACTGGCCGCGGTACCGGCCGTTGACGGTGACGTTCGCACCGACCGGCACGCTCGCGACCCGAAGCTGGGCGTTCGCCGGCTCGAGATCGATGACCGGCAGTGCCCGGTGCTCGTTCGGCGCGGTCTCGATGCGGCCGTCCCAGGCCTTGTAGCCTTCGAGAACCACACTCAACTCATGCGTCCCCTCCATGAGCTCGAGCCGCGCGGGCGTTGTCCCGACCCGGTCTTCGCCGCGGAAGACCGCGGCGCCGGGCGGATTGGACGCGAGTTCCACGGTGGCCCAGCGCGGCACCAGTTGCACGTGGACTTCCTGGTGCCGGTCGAGCCCCGGCACGGTCAGGCGGTCACTGAACGGCAGGAACCGGTCGGCCCGGACGGATACCGTGTGCGTTCCCGGCTCGAGCGTCAGCGGGCCGTAGGGCGCCGCCCCGACCTGCGTGTTGTTCACCGTCACCGTCGCCGCCGCCGTCGGCGGGTCCGTATGCACGGTCAGCCTGCCCGGCAGCTTGCGCAGCGCGAGCCGTATCGTGCGGCTGGGCTCGTCGCCGACGGTGAAGCTCTGGGTAACGTCGTAATAGCCCTGCTTCTCGACGTGCACGGTGTAGTCGCCCGGCCGCAGGAGCGTGCGGTTGCCGACGGGCAGGCGAAACCAGCCGCCGGCGATCGAAAAGTGATCCGGCTCGCCCGGTTCGATCACGAACTGAATGGAGCGTGAGCTGAACAGGAGCCAGGACACGAACAGCAATCCAGCGATCCCGAGACCGATGCCGGCCAGCCAGCCCCTGCCGCTCGATCGTTGCGGCAGCGGCGCGAGCTCACGAGCGCGGTGGAACGCCGTGGGGGCGATCGCCTCGTCGTCCGCCCCGCTGCCTGCCTCGTCGAGCTCGGGCGGCTTCGTGAGGTAGGCGCTGTCTTCCAGGTGGACCTCGGCCAGCAACGTGTCGGCGCGGTCGCCGATGACGATACGCGTGCCGAAGTAGGACAGCTCGTCGCCGGGCGCGAGGCGCCTCGTCGAGGTCAGCGGCGCGCCATTGAACTGCATGCCGTCCTTGCCGAGCGGCTGCACGAACGGCTCTCCGTCCAGGACGTCGAATAGCGCAACGGGTGCATTGCCGGGGCCGGGCAGGCGGATCTCGCAGTCGCTGCTGGTGCCGAGCCGCAACGGCAATTGCTCGAGATCGATGTGTCGTTCGCCCTCTGCGTCCCTGACGACGACAGCGCGTACCTTCAAATCCTTTCCTCGCACATGATGACGATGGGATCCAGGTCCATCTCGGGCGCGACGCGGAACTCGAGCCGCACATCACGGTACCCGACCCGGGTTCCCGTTGCCACGTAAGACCCCGGGCGGAGGCTGAGTTCCCGCGTGGAGAAAGTTCCCAGCCGACCAACCTGGTAAATCGCCACCTCGGTCGCGTTGTCCGACACCAGTTGCACCTTGAGCGGCGTCGCGGCTCGCTTCAGCAGCCTCGACAGCTCTTCCTTCTCGTCCTCGAGCCGCGGCCCGATCACGTCCATTCGCGAGATCTCGAGCAACAGGGCCGTCGCCGACTGCATCGTCCGCTCCCGGCTCAGCGAGTCCGGGTCCGCGATATAGTTCTGGAGCTTGCGGTGGATATCGGCCCGATGACGGGCCTGCGAGAGGCCGTCGCGGGCGAACTGCAGGTCCGGGTCGACCTCGAGGATCTCCTCGTACTTCTCGGCCGCAGCCTGCCACTGCTCGCCCTCCTCCAGCGCGGCCGCCTCGTGCTCCAGGGCCTGGATGCGCGCCAGGCGGACTTCCTGGTCGACCTGCAGCAAGCCATCCACCGGCTCCTGCGAATCGGGATTCAGCCCCTTCGCCGCGTTGAAGGCCGCCCGCGCGGTCGCGTAATCTCCCGCCGCCACTGCCTCCAGGCCCTCGGTCATCCGCTGCCGGAACGAAGCCTGCCGGATTGCCTCCTGCACGCGGGCGAGGCCCGCGACGGCGGGCTGCCATTCCGGGTCGAGATCGAGTGCCCGCTCGAACGCCGTTTTCGCGCCCTCGAGATCCAGCTCGTCTTCGAGCGCCAGTGCCTGGTTCGTCAGGTTCAGGACCGCTTCCAGGTTCTGTGCCCGCGCCAGACCTTCCTTCGCCGCCGCGCTCTCCGACCTGATGGCCACGGCGAGATCGTACTGACGCACGGCCTCGGAGTGGTCGCGCGCCGCGAAAGCGGCCTCGGCGTCGGTCATCGCCTGGTCGAATACGGCCCGGACGCGATCGAACAGGGGCGCGAGCGACTCGTCGGCTGCCCGGTACCGTTCGGCCGCCAGGCGGTAGTCCTTGTGCAGGTAGGCGTCGTCGCCCTCTTCGTAGGCCGTGAGCGCCTGCTCCCAGTCTCGCCCCCCCCAGCGCTCCACGGCCCGCTCCCTCAGGCGTTCCAGGTTGGACAGCATTTTCCCGAGCGCCTCGTCCGCCGCCGCACGAAGCTCGGCCTCGGTGGCGCCTGCAGGCTCCGTTGCCTCCTCGGGGGGCGTCCCGGCGGGCTCCGGACTGTCCGCAACCGGAACCTCCTCCGTCGCCTCGGGCACGGTGGCTTCCTGCTCTTTCTCGACCGCCCCCGGCAGCACGAACACCACCGAGATCACGAGCACCAGGAGCACGGCCAGACCACCGAAAACGAGCCTGGCCGGCACACCGCCGCCATCGACACCCTCGCCTGCCGAGTGTTGCCGGCCCGGCGTGGTGCGGGCCAGCCGCACCGTCTCGGCAACCACGATATCCTCGTCGGCGGGCGAGCCGGCGAGGACTGCGGGCCCCGCCGTAATGCCTGCGGCTTCGAGCCTTTCCGCCACCTCGGCAGCCGAAGGCCGGCGGTCCGCGTCCGCCGCCAGCATGTCGCGCACGAGGCGGTGGACGTCGGCGTCGACCGGCGAGGCGTCCGCGGCCGGGGCGGCCGCCGCCCCGTCGGCCGGGGGCGTTCCGTGCAGGACTTCGTGGATCAGCACGCCGAGCGCGTACACGTCGTCCGCCGGCGTCGGCGCCTCGCCGGCGCGTTGCTGCGGGCTGGCGGCGACGACCGTGCCGCCCGAAGCCGGCAGCCCGTCCGCCGTCTTCGCGACGCCGAAGTCGATCAGGTACGGCAGGCCGCGTCCGTCCAGGAGCACGTTGCCGGCCTTGACGTCGCGATGGACGACCCCCTTG
The DNA here is from genome assembly GCA_964611535.1 of uncultured Woeseiaceae bacterium. Taxonomy (GTDB): domain Bacteria; phylum Pseudomonadota; class Gammaproteobacteria; order Steroidobacterales; family Woeseiaceae; genus IDS-8. The sequence continues at coordinate 557 of CAZTAE010000046.1, read as the reverse complement.
GCGTGGGCGTATCGCAGCGCGTCCGCGATCAGTGCGATCGGACGCAGCGCGTCCACCGAGTCCTGCCCGGTGACGGCACGTATTTCCGGGCCGCCGATGTATTGCTGGGCGTACCAGGGCCCGTCCGGATCGTCGTGGTATTCGAACACCCGCGCGATGTGCGGGTGCATCAGCCGGCTGCCGACCTGCCATTCGCGACGGAACAGATCCCGGTATCCCGGCTGCGCGGCCAGGTCCGGCAGGAGAAACTTGAGAGCGATCTCCCTGCCCGACTCGTCGTCTCGCGCCAGCCAGACTTCCGACATCCCGCCGGCCCCGAGGCGGCGCGCCAGCACGTACCGGTCGGCCAACCGGGACCCTTCCTTCAGCACACGCATACGGCTAGTCGATCGATTGCGCGGAACGCGAGGGGACTCCCACCTCTATGGCCTGAGAAAAGCCGGTTTCGACCTGGTAGATTTCCCTGAGCAGCTTGCGCCAGCTCTCGTACTGGGCCTCCGCGGTCCCCGTCAGCCGCCGCGATTCGCCCTCGACCTGGACGACCAGCGGCGCCGCTT
>CAZTAE010000045.1:13052-14485 GCA_964611535.1 uncultured Woeseiaceae bacterium | reverse complement strand
GCGACCGCCCTCGACAAGGCCCCTCCGGGCCCCGACTCCCGTCGCCTGTCGGACTGATCCGCGGTCGACGGCGTATTCCGGCCCACACCCGTGCGATACCGCCACGCGACGCTGCTGAAGCTCGGCTTCGCGATGTCTTCCCTGGCGCTGCTCTTGTGGTTCGTCCCGCTGGCGGAGGTGGTGGGTGCACTGTCGAGGTCCAGCATTCCGTGGCTTCTGGCCGGCACCGCGCTGCAGTTCGCCGTCCGCGCTGCGGCGACGTTCCGCATGCGGGTGGTCGCCGCCAACCAGGGGGTGGCGCTGAACCATTTCCAGCTCTACACGATACTGCTGGCGACGCAGTTCTACGCGATGTTCCTTCCCGGCGCGCTGGCGGGCGGCGCGACCTGGGCGAAGTACGTGCAGCGCGGCGCGGACAAGGCGGCGGCGGCCGCGATCGTCCTGATCAACAGGGCGGTTCTCATGGGCGTGGTCGTCGCCGTCGGTGTGTGCGCCTGGGTCCTCGATCGGCCGGGCATCCAGCCACCGCTTGACGGCGTCGTCGCAGCGGGTGTCGTGGCTGCAACGGTTCTGCTCATTCTGTTGCCGCAGCTGCAGCGCGTCGCATCGGGAGGCGGCCCGGGCGGGCGGCTCCTGAACTTCGGCAAACGCTTCCTGTTGTTCCTCGGGCTGTCCCGGGCCGGCAAGCTGATCGTCATCGCCAGCAGCATCGTCGAAAGCCTGTTGGCGGCGGCATCGTTCTACAGCTTCGCCGTTGCAGTCGGCGTGGACGTCGATCCGCTTGCTGTCCTGTGGGTGCGCGCGGCCATTGCCGTCGCGATGCTGCTGCCGATTACCGTCGCCGGTCTCGGTGTCCGCGAAGCCGGTCTCGTGGGCCTGGGAGCGCTGCTCGGCATCAGCCCCGCGCTGGCGATGGCCTGGTCCTTTTCGATATTGATGGGCACGATCGTGGTCGCTGCTGTCGGGGCCGTGATCGAGGCCGGTGCCGCAAGCCGTCGCGTGTCGGCCTTCCTCGGGCCGAGGCAGCCCGGCACGGCCGCCGGGGAGGAGGTTCGGCGCGGCGACACGGGCCGCGACGGGCATTGATATCGGTCCTCGGCCGGCCGCCGGGGCGGCAGGGATACCCCGGCCGGCGCCCTCCGGACCGGCGCGGTTTTCGCCGGAATGCGAATCCGGCCGGAAATCCGGCCCGAAATGCCGAACTGGGTCGCAAAACGGCAGCAAATCAATGGCCAGCGCCGGTTTTCCATAATAGCGTCCCGCGCCTGGGAGTAGTGCCATGGATCCGGATGCCACCCTGCGAGACGTTGCGGCCGTCAGTACCGCGTTGGTGATCGAGGACAACGCGGACGTCGCCTATCTCGTTCAGCACATGCTGAAGCGTGACGGCTTTGCCGTGCAGACGCTCGGCAACGGCCGCGATGCGCAGAAGT
>CAZTAE010000045.1:0-12952 GCA_964611535.1 uncultured Woeseiaceae bacterium | reverse complement strand
CGGTGGTCGTGCTGTCCGGAAAGGTCGCCGAGCGCGACGTCGTCCGTGCCATCGAACTCGGTGCCGACGACTACGTAACGAAGCCGTACAAGCCGCTGGAGCTCAGCGCCCGCATACGCCGCTGCACGGAAGCGGCCAGGCGCCGCTGAATGAGGTATGGGAATGACAGGGACAAGCCGACGATCGAGCGCGAGTGTCGCTGCCATACTCGTCGCAAGCGCGTGCCTGTGTGGTGCGGTATCGGCGGACGACGGTCCGTGCACCTTGACGGAGGAGAAGCCGGCGGCCGTGCCGGTGGAGGGACTCACGGCCGCAGAGCGCTTCGGGCTCGCCCGCAGCCTGGCGGAGGAGGGGCGGTACGACAATGCGATCCGCGAGTACCGCCGATTGTCTGCAGAGTACCCGCAGAACGTGGACTACCTGTTCGGCGAGGCGCTGGCTCTGCACTGGTCCGGCCGGCACGGCTGCGCGCTGCGCCCGGCGTCGCGCGCGCGGGAGCTCGCGCCGGACTACGAGGACGTATGGAAGCTCGAGCACCGGCTGTTGCAACAAAGCGAACCATCCGGCGATCGCCTCGAATCCTTCCGCAGAGCGGCGAGAGCACGTTTCCCCGGGGCGTCCTGGCTGCGTGCCGGCCGGAAGCCCCACGAGGCAAGCTGGCGATGGGAAACCGGCATCAACCGCGAGACCCTGGATAACGGGGCGGACGACTGGCAGAACGTCTACGCGCATCTGGACCGGCGCACCTCCGGCGATCGCCTGCTGTCGCTCACGCTGACCGAGCATCGGCGCTTTTCCAGCACCGATCAGGAGCTCGCCGTGGGCGCCGCCGTCCGGCCCGCCGCGAGTTGGACCGTCAACGCGGGACTGACCCTGAGCCCGAACGCCGTGTTCCTGCCGGAGCGGGTCGTCGACGCCGGTGCCAGCCGCCAGCTCGGCAACGGCTGGGGGGCGGGCCTGAGCCTCAGGCATCGCAGCTATCCGGAGAACGACGTCAGCACCTGGGGCACCAACGTCGAGCGCTACTTCGGCAACTATCGCGTGGCCTGGCACGTCGACAACACCCACCTGGCCTCGTCGTCGTCCTTCACGCATCGCGGCGTGCTGAACTATTACGCGCCGTCCGGGAGCCGGTACGGCCTCACGTTTGCTACCGGCGACGAAGTCGAGGTCGTCGCGCCCGGACAGCTGCTGGAAATGCAGATCACGGCCTTTTCTCTGAGTGGCAGGCATCCTCTGGGTGACCGGCTGAGCATCCTGTGGCGCCTGGGGACGCATCGGCAGGATTCCTTCTACCGCCGCAACCACGCCGGGCTGTCGCTTGCCGGTGAATTTTAATGTCCCGGACAACGCCGCGGTGGCGGCGGCGTTCGCCGCTGCAGCACTGACGCTTGCGCTTTTCGCGGCCGTTCTCGTCCTGCGCGTCGCGCACATCCGGCGAAGGCAGCGGCTCGCGCGTCTGCGCGCCGCGTGGTGGCCGGTGTTCGCCGAGACCGCCTCCTCCGAGAGCTTCGCGGGCGACGCGCCACTGCCCAGGGTGGAGCGCGGCCAGAAAGTGCTGCTTCTCAGGGAGTGGAGCCGCTTCCGCAGCCTGGTGCTCGGTCAGGCGGCCCTCAGTCTGAACGCCCTGGCGATCCGACTGGATTTGCTGCCGCTCGCGCGCCGGCGCATGCGTCGCCGGTCGGTGGAGGGCCGGCTGCTGGGGCTGCAGACAGTCGGCCAGATGAAAGACGCGATAAGCTGGAGCTACATCGACGGGCTGCTGGAGGACTCGAACATCGCGGTGTCGGTAACCGCCGCCACGGCGCTGGCGGAGATCGATGCGGACCGCGGCATTCCCAGAATCATCCCCCTCATCGGGCGCCTTCAGCGCTGGCCGCGTACGCAGGTGGGCCGCATCCTGAATCGCGCCGGACCCGGCATCGTTTCGGCGCGACTGTGCCGCGAAATAGCAGACGCGCCTGTCGACCAGGCGATAGTCATGCTCCAGTTCGCGGAGTCCGCGCACTCGGGCGACATCAATGCCGCCGCGGAAAAGCTGCTCACGACCCGCCACGAGCCGGCATTGCTGTCCGCGGCGCTCAAGGCGGTGCGGGGGCGGGTGTGTCCCGGGCGCGTGGTCGAGTTGACGCACCACGACGTCTGGTACGTGCGCATGCAGGCCGCAAGCCTCCTCGGGCGGACCGGGAATCACGAGGACCTGGGTGCGCTCGAGCCGCTGCTGGGCGATCGCGAATGGTGGGTCCGTTACCGGGCCGCGCAGGCGCTCGTCGGATCCCCCTACCTCGGCCCGAATGCCCTGCGTCGCATCGCCGCGCGGCAGGAGGATCCGTATGCTCGCGACATCCTGCAGCAGGCGTTGGCCGAGAAGGGGCTGGCATGAACGCGAGGCCACTGCTGCTTTCCGTCGAGTGGCTGTTCTTCGGCTACTTCATCCTCATTTACGCCGTGTATGCGGGACTGAACGTGCTGGCAATGATCCAGATACGCCGCTACCTGCAGATCGCCGGCCTGACCGATGCCGACAATGTCTTCTCGACCCTCGACCTGCCGATCAGCGTGATCATGCCGGCATACAACGAGTCGTCGACGATCATCACGTCCACGCGCGCAATGCTGCAGCTCGAATACCCGGATTACGAGGTCCTTGTCGTCAACGACGGCTCGAAGGACGACACGCTGGAAAAGCTCAAGGCGGAGTTCGAGCTCAAACCGTTCCCGGAGGCTTATCGCCAGCGCGTGCCCTGCAAGCCCGTCAGGGGCGTCTATTGCTCGCCGCGATATCCGGCGCTCAGGGTCATCGACAAGGAGAACGGTGGCTCCAAGGCGGACGCGATGAACGCGGGAATCAACGCCTGCCGGTATCCGCTGTTCTGTGCCGTCGATGCGGACTCGGTGCTCGAGCTCGACAGTCTGCGCCGCGCGGTGCGCCCGTTCCTCGAGAATCCGGACGTCGTCGCCGCGGGCGGTACCGTCCGCATCGCCAACGGCTGCCAGGTGCGCGGCGGCTTCCTGGAGTGCGTCGGACTGTCGCCGAGCTTCCTCGCGCAGATCCAGGTGGTCGAGTACCTGCGGGCGTTCCTGTTCGGGCGCATGGGCTGGGATTATCTCAACGCGGTGCTGATCGTATCGGGCGCGTTCGGGGTGTTCGACAAGGAGGCCGTGGTCAGCGTCGGCGGCTATCGTTCCGATACGATCGGCGAGGATATGGAGCTGATACTGCGGCTGCACCGGCTGCTGCGCGCCAGGGGAAGGCGCTACCGGATCACTTTCGTTCCCGATCCCATCTGCTGGACGGACGCCCCGGAAGACCTCGGCACCCTTCGCCGGCAGCGCATCCGCTGGCACCACGGGCTCGCGCAGAGTCTGATGCTCCACCGGGGGCTGTTCTGCCGGCGCGGCGGCGGCGCGGTGTCGTGGCTCGCGATGCCCTTCTTCTACCTGTTCGAGCTCTTCGGGCCGGTCGTCGAAGTGGCGGGCTACGTCTTCATGATCGTGGCAGCCTCGCTCGGGTGGATCTCCTGGGAGACCACCGGCATCTTCTTCTGCCTGGCCGTGGGACTCGGCGTGATGCTTTCCACCAGCGCGCTGGTGCTCGAGGAGCTCTCGTTCCACGTCTACCCGCGCCTGCGGGACCTCTTCCGCCTGTTCCTGGTCGCGATCGTCGAGAATTTCGGCTATCGCCAGCTGACGGTGTTCTGGCGGCTGCAGGGGCTCTACGGCTGGCTGCGGGGCAGCAAGCCGGAATGGGGTGAGATGAAGCGCTCGGAGAGCATGGCGGGCGGGCAGTAGCAGTCGGGCTCGGCGGGACGGGCCGGCGGTTCATGCACCGGCCGTGGCGGGCCTTTCCTCCGGCAGCGACACGATTTTCTCCAGTACCTCGACCGCGAATTCGGCAGCGTCCGCGAACGGGGTGAGGATCAGGTCCGCCCCCTGTCCCTGCAGGATCTCCGCGTCCGTGGCCGTATGCATCGCGACCGCGATCTTGCCGGTGTAGCCGCGGCTGCGCAGCCCGTGCAGCAGTGCCAGGCGGGGGTCGGTGTCGGTGAGGGCCACGGAAATGCGGGGTACGGCCGAGATGACCGCCCTGGCATTGGCGAGCGGCAGCTGGCCCGCGAAGTCGGGATCGGTCGCGTCGCCGAAGCGGCCGTGGTGGCCGGCGCGCCGCCACGCCTGCAGCGCCTCCGGGTCGAAGTCGACGCCGAGGACGCTGTGCCCGTGCTCGATCAGCCGCCGGCCGATGGCGCTGCCGTAGCGTCCCAGCCCGAACAGGATGAATTCGAACTCGATGGGTTCGCCCGCGGGCGCCTGCATGGCCGCGTCCTCGCGGTGAGCCACGCTGCGCTCGAATGGCGACAGCCACGGCTCGAGCAGGCGATAGAGCTCGTGCGAGAAGGTGATCATGTAGGTCGACAGGGCGATCGTCACCAGACCGACCAGCGTGACCAGTCCCATCGACTCGGGCGCGGCATGCCCGATGGAGATGCCCATCGCCATGAAGATCAGCGAGAACTCGCTGATCTGCGCGACGGTCAGGCCCGCCAGAAAGCCGGTGCGCCGGGTGTAGCCCATGTATCCCATGATCGCCAGCACGATCAGCGGGTTGCCGATCAGCACGAACAGCGACAGCACGACGGCTGCTCCGGCCTGTCCGCCCAGCGTCGAAAGGTCGAGACTCGTGCCGAGGGCGAGGAAAAAGAACAGCAGCAGGAAGTCCCTGAGGCTGCTGAGGCGCGAGGCGATCGCGTCGCGGTACTCGGTGGAAGCCAGCGATATTCCGGCAAGCAGTCCGCCCAGTTCCATGCCGAAGCCCAGCCAGTCGCCGAGCGCCCCGAGGCTCAGGGCCCAGCCCACGGCGAAGATGACCAGCAGCTCCGGCGAGCGGGCGACGCGAGCGACGACGGGCTCCGCGGCGTAGCGGATGAACAGCAGGACCAGTCCCACTGCGGCGAACCCGCCGGCCATGACGATGGCGACGTCGAGCGGCCCGGCCTCGCCGCCGATGCCGACTCCCAGGGCGGAAAGCGTCACCATGGCCAGCACGACGACGATGTCCTGCACGATCAGAAAGCCGAGCGCGATGCGGCCGTGCAGCGAGTCGATCTCGCGCTTGTCCGAGAGCAGCTTGACGATGATGATGGTGCTGGAGAACGTCAGCGCGACGGCGATGTATGTCGATGACAGCCAGTCGATGCCGAGTGCTATGCAGATGAGGAAGCCGAAGATGGCCGTGAAGGTGACCTGGCCCAGGCCTGTCGCAATGGCCACCGATCCGAGAGTCCTGACCAGCTTCAGATCGAGTTTCAGGCCCACGAGAAACAGCAGGATCGCGATACCGATCTCCGCCATCAGGGAGATGTACTCGGTGGACCTGGCCAGCCCGAGCACGTCCGGTCCCGCCAGTATGCCGACGGCGATGAAGGCCACGACGAGCGGCTGCCGAAGCATCAGCCCGAGGAGGCCCGCCGCCGATGCCAGCAGGATCAGCGCAGCAATTTCATAGAATGTCGAGTCGATGGTCAGCGGGTGACGCCGGCGAGATGTCCGGCCTCAGGAGGCCGGACGGGCCGGCGGCCGTGGCGGTGCCGGCGCGCGATCGTCAGGCGCGCGAATAGGTGCCCACCAGCCGATTCATGCCGATCACGTTCGGCTCGACCTTCTCGAGCAGCTCCCACATAGAGAGTCCCGGCTTCAGCTCCGGTTCCGCATCGAGCGCCAGCAGCCAGAAGAAATAGTGGTGCGTGCCGTGGCCGTTCGGCGGCATCGGACCGCCGTATCCCTGCTTGCCGAAGTTGTTCGCGCCGGCCGTGTGTTCCTTCACGCCCTCAGGCAAGCCGCTTGCCGAGCCGGGAATGCCGTACAGCACCCAGTGCACGAAGCCGTAGGTGCCGGGGCTCACCAGCGGCGCGTCCGGGTCGTGACAGATCAGCGCGAACGAGCGGGTGCCGTCGGGCGCGTTCGACCAGGCCAGCGGCGGTGAGACGTCCTCGCCCTCCCCGGTGTGCTTCGCGGGAATGCCGCCGCCGTCCTCGAAGGCAGAACTGGTGAGTTTCATCTCCGAGAGTGCAAAGCCCATCTCCGTTCCTCCTTCGTCGTACCCGATGTCCACGATATTGGCACAAATCGCGCGGGTGTTTAACACCGCCAGGGCCGCTGCGGGCAGCAGCTCCTGGCCGCAGTCCCGGCGGGACGGCGGCCATATAGAGAAAACCTCATATGGGTCGACTCTCTTCGTCTAACCGCCGGCCGCGGGAGCGGTTCTGCGCATGATGCTCCGTGGTAGAATCCCCGGTCCCTGAAACGCCATACCCGATAGAGGGGGATCCCATGACGCTGCGAATCAACTCCGAGGCACCGGACTTCACCGCCGAGACCACGGAAGGCACGATCAACTTCCACGAGTGGATCGGCGACGGCTGGGCCGTGCTGTTCTCGCATCCCAAGGACTTCACGCCCGTCTGCACGACGGAGCTCGGCTACCTGGCCGGCCTGAAGCCCGAATTCGAGAAACGCAACTGCAAGATCATCGGCCTGAGCGTGGACCCGGTCGAGGACCACAAGGCGTGGCTCAATGACATCGAGGAGACCCAGGGCCACAAAGTCACGTATCCGCTCATCGGCGACCCGGAGCTCAAGGTGGCCAAGCTCTACGACATGCTGCCGGAGGCGGAAGGCGACAGCGCGGCTGGCCGCACGGCCGCGGACAATGCCACGGTCCGCTCCGTGTTCCTGGTCGGCCCCGACAAGCGCATCAAGGCGATGCTCGTCTACCCGATGAGCTCCGGGCGCAACTTCGACGAGATCCTCAGGCTGCTGGATTCCAACCAGCTCACGGCCCTGCACAAGGTGGCGACGCCCGTGAACTGGCAGTCCGGCGACGACGTGATCATTGTTCCGGCGGTCTCCGACGAGGAAGCGCGCAAAAAATTCCCGGACGGCTGGAAGGCGCCGAAACCTTACCTCCGCTACGTTGCGCAACCGAAGTAGGGGAGTCGCGGCCGCGTCGGCGAGCGCACGGCCTTGAAATATTACGCAGATTTCGTCGACGCGGTCGGCAACACGCCGCTCATACGCCTCAAGGGCCCGAGCGAGGAAACGGGCTGCACGATCCTCGGCAAGGCCGAGTTCATGAACCCGAGCGGCTCCGTGAAAGACCGGGCCGCGAAGGGCATCGTGCTTGCCGCCGAGTCGGACGGTTCGCTGGGGCGCGGCGGCACCGTGGTCGAGGGAACCGCCGGTAATACGGGCATCGGCCTGGCGCACGTCTGCAACGCCCGCGGCTATCGCTGCATCATCGTCATTCCCGAGACGCAGTCGCCGGAAAAGCTCGACCTGCTGCGCGCGCTCGGCGCCGAGGTGCGCCCGGTGCCGGCCGTGCCGTACAAGGACCCGAACAATTTCCAGAAGCTCGCGGGCCGCATGGCGGCGGAAATGGACAACGCCATCTGGGCCAACCAGTTCGACAACCTCGCCAACCGCGAGGCGCACCTGACGACGACGGGTCCGGAGATCTGGCGGGATACCGAGGGTACCGTTGACGCATTCGTTTCGACCTCGGGTACCGGCGGCACGCTCGCGGGCGCGTCGTCGTACCTGAAGTCGAAGAACCCGGAGATCGTTACCGTGCTGGCCGACCCCACCGGGACCGCTACGTGGCACTACGTCAAGCACGGCGAGGCCAGGGTGGTGGGTGGCGCGTCGATCTCCGAGGGCATCGGCAGCACGCGCATCACCGCCAATTTCGAGGGCGCGCCGATAGACGACGCCGAGATGATCCCCGACCAGGAATGCGTCGACACGGTCTACCGCTTGCTGTACGAGGAAGGCCTGTTCCTGGGTGGCTCGTCAGGGATCAACGTGGCGGCCGCGGTGCGGGTTGCGCGGCGCCTGGGGCCGGGCCACGTGATCGTGACGGTGCTCTGCGACACCGGCAGCCGCTATCAATCGCGCCTCTACAACCCCGACTGGCTGAAGGAAAAGGACCTGCTGCCCCGCGTCCCATCGCTCGTCTCGCGGGGCTAGGAGCTGCAGGTGCTCAGCTTGCGCCGCGCGGCCGCAAGCGCCTGAGGTAGTGAACCGGGCGGGACGGTCATTCTGCATGCCGGCGAGGAGAGCGAGGACGGCGCGCGTGTCGAGCTGTGATTGATATCGTCCAGCGCAGCCGCTCGGTGAAGGCAGACGGCGGCTATCGCTCCGTCCACCACTCGACGAACTCGTCGAATCCGATCGCGTTGTCGTTGTCGGTGTCGATGTCATCGAAGCCCACGCGGGCCTCGCGTGTGTCGACGCCCGCCCCCAGCTCCTTCAGCATGTTCACGAACTCCTCGAAATCGATCTTGCCGTCGTCGTTGGAGTCGTTGTACCGGAAACTCTCGCGCAGTTCCTCAATTTCTTCAGGCGTTCGCGGCATAAAAGCTCCTTTGACCGTCCGCTCCTGGTGAGCGCGTCTGGCCATTCTGCCTGCGGCAAGCCGCAGTTGGAACCAGGCTCAGGAGCTGGCGTTGGGACAGGGCTTCGAGAGGTCCGCCGCCAGCACGGCGTGAAGCATCTCGTAGGCGACCGGCTTGACGAAGTAGCGGTCAAAGCCAGCCTGCTTCGCACGCCTCTTGTCTTTTTCGCTGCTGAATCCGCTGATCCCGATGAGCGGCATGCCGTCGACCTGGTCCCGCAGCTGACGTGCCACTTCATAGCCGTCGATATCCGGCAGCCCGATGTCCAGCAGCACGGCGTGCGGCCGGAATTCGAGGGCGATCTCGACGCCGCGCCGCCCGGTGTAGGCAACGCGCACGTCGAAGCCCGAACGCTCGCTCAGGTACATCGCCAGGCCGTTCGCCAGGTCGCAGTTGTCATCGACGATCAGCAGCCGCTGCGCGCGTTGCGGCACTACCTCCGGCGTCTTTTCCGCTTCGGCCGGCAAGGGCGCCGGCCGCTCCAGGTCCAGCAGGGGCAGGCGCACGACGAATTCCGAACCGCGGTTCGGGCCGTCGCTGGTTGCGTAGACGTCGCCGCCGTGCAACTCGGCCAGCGCGCGCACCAGTGCGAGGCCGATGCCGAGGCCGGCCTGCGATCGCATGTCGCTGTGGTCGGCCTGGGCGAAAAGTTCGAACACTTCCTCGAGCATGTCCTCGGGTATGCCGGCGCCCGTGTCCCTGACCCGCACGACGACGGACCGCGGCGGCCCGTCGTCTGCCCGGGCGGAAAGCGAGATGTCGCCGCCTGCATTCGTGTACTTCGCCGCATTGCTGAGGAGGTTGCCGAATATCTGGGTGAGCCGGACGGCGTCACCGTCCAGGTACAGCGGCTCGGAAGGCAGGTCGATCCTCAGGTGATGTTCACGTTCGTCGATCAACGGCCGAGTGGCATCGACCGAGTGATCGATGACCTTCTTCAGCTCGACCGTCTCGCGCCGCAGTTGCACCCGGCCCGTGGTGATGCGGGAGACGTCGAGCAGGTCGTCGATCAGGCGCTTGAGATGACGCAGCTGCCGTTGCAGCAGGTCGCGTGCCCACGGGACCTTCTTGACCGGCAGGGGCGTGAGTTTCAGCAGCTCGATGCCGCTCTGCATCGCGGCGAGCGGATTGCGCAGCTCATGGCCGAGGATGGAAATGAACTCGTCCTTCCTGCGCGCGGCCTCTTTCAGCAGCGCTTCGGCTCTTTTTCGCTCGGCCACCTCGGACCGTAAGCGCGCGTTCGCGCGCTCCAGGTTACGGTTCAGCTTCTGCAGCTCGCGCGTGTTCTCGGCCTTCAGCCGGGCGTGCGCTTCCGCCAGTTCGTCGTGCGCTGCAGCGAGCCGTTCGTTGAGCCGCGCCAGTTCGCGACGCTGCAAATGGAGCTGCACGAGCACCTGCACCTTGCCGCGGAGGATCTCCGGCACCACGGGGACGTAAACATAGTCCGCCGCCCCCATTTCGTAGCCGCGCAGGCGGTCGAGGTCCGTAATGTGGACACCGGTCACGAAAATGATGGGTGTCTGTCGGAACCGGGCGTCGCCGCGCACGCGTGCTGCGGTTTCGAAGCCGTCCATGCCGGGCATGCTTACGTCGAGCAGGATGGCGGCGAACTCCATGCCGGCGAGCCGCTCCAGGGCCTCTTCGCCGGACAGGGCGCGAACCAGGTTCTGGTTCAGGCATTCGAGCGTAGCCTCGTACGTCAGCAGCCGAGCCGGCTTGTCGTCGACCAGCAGGATGTTGGCTCGTTCCGTCATTCCGGGGCAGTCACCGGTACAACCATACCCTGAGCAGCGACAGGAAGTTCTCGCTGTCCACCGGCTTCGCGATGTAGTCGGACGCCCCGGCTTCCAGGCATCTCTCCCGGTCGCCGGTCATCGCTTTTGCCGTCAGGGCGATGATCGGCTTGTCGAAGCGCCGGTCCGAGCGCATCTGCCGCATCGTTTCGAACCCGTCCATCTCCGGCATCATGATGTCGAGCAGCACCAGGGACAGATCGTCCATTTCCCTGGCCAGCCGCACTGCTTCGCGCCCGGTGCTCGCGGGGACGACGCGCATGTCGTAACGCTCGAGCAGCCCCGACAGCGCGAAGATGTTGCGGACGTCGTCATCGACGATCAGCACGGTCTTCCCGGCCAGGACCTCCGCATCGCGCGGCGTTTCCAGAATCCGCCGCTTGTCGTCCGGCAGGTCGGCGACGGCCCGGTGCAGGAACAGGGCGCATTCGTCCAGGAGCGCGGCCTGCGAGCCTGCATGACGAACGGCGAGGCTGCGGCCGATATGCTCGAGCTGTTGCCGGTTCTCCTGCGCCCACTCGGCGTTCTCGTAGATCACGAACGGCGTTTCCTTCAGCCCCGGTTCTGCGGCAGCCTGTTGCAGCAGCTCGCTGGCGGCCATGTCGCGCGGAAGCCCGTCCATCGCCACGCACTCGAACTTGCCCCTCCTGAGTATGCGCATTGCGTCCCCGCCGGTGGCCGCTACCGTGACGGCGACGTCGGGCCCGCCGAGCAGTGCGGCGATCCGTCCGGTCTCGGCGGAGCTTCCCTCGATGACCAGCAGCCGGCGCGTCGGGTCGCGGGCAAATAACGTCATTCGCTCGAGTCCCTTCCTGAGCTCGGCAACCGATGCCGCTTCGCCGGTCGTCGCGAACGCGCCGCGCAAGCGGTCGGCGTGCCGCTGCCTGCCGTCCCCGACGAGCTGCACCGGAATGTGCCGCAGCGACGGATCGTGCTTCAGGCGGCTCAACACGCTCCAGCCGTGCATGTCCGGCAGGGCGAACGCGACGCTGATCGCCTCCGGCCGGTGGTGCAGTGCCAGTGAAGCGGTCTCCGCCCCACGCATTGTCACGACGGTCTTCAATCCCGCCGCCTGGGCCGCCTCCCGAAGCTTCGCCGCCAGCTCGTGGTTCCCGTGCACGATCAGCAATACGCGATCGTCGGGCAGCAGGTTGTCGCGGTCGTCTGCCGGCCTCTGCTGTGGCGCGGGCGCGAGGATGGCCGGATAGCTGCCCGTGGTGGATACGGCACCGCCGGCCGCGCCATGCTCCGACGGCACGGCCGGCCCGACATAACAGGAGGGAAGATAGAGGGTGAAGGTGCTGCCCCTGCCGGGTGTGCTCTGGAGGCGTATTTCGCCGCCGAGCAGTTGCGCCAGCTCCCGGCTGATTGCGAGGCCCAGGCCGGTGCCGCCATGCTTGCGCGAGGTGCCGGCGTCCGCCTGCTGGAACGCCTCGAAGACAATGCGTTGCTTGTCGGCAGGAATGCCCATGCCCGTGTCGCTGACAGCGAAGGCAATGACCTTGTCGGCCTTGTCCAGTACCGGGTGACCGGGTATCCAGCCTTCCCTGGCCACGCCGACGTCGAGGCTGACGCTGCCGCGTTCGGTGAACTTGAAGGCGTTCGAAAGGAGGTTCTTGAGCACCTGCAGCAGGCGCTTCGAATCGGTCTCGATAGCCTGGCCCACCGCGGGATCGAAGGAGGTGACGAAAGACAGCCGCCGCGTCTCCGCTTCGTGGCGGAAATTGCGCTCGACCGTCGTCTTGAGTGTCGAGAACGCGACCTCGTCGCTTTCCACCGTGACTGTGCCGGACTCGATCTTCGACAGGTCCAGGATGTCGCTGATGAGATTGAGCAGATCGGTTCCCGCCGCGCGAATCGTCGAGGCGTATTCGACCTGGCGCGCCGTCAGGTTGCTCTGCGGATTCTCGGCGAGCTGCTGACCCAGCACGAGGATGCTGTTCAGCGGCGTGCGCAGCTCGTGCGACATGTTCGCCAGGAACTCGGACTTGTAGCGAGAGGTGAGTGCGAGCTCGGCAGCCTTCTCCTCGAGCGCGCGCCGTGCCTGCTCGATTTCCTCGTTCTTGCGTTCCACCTCGGCGTTCTGCGCCGCCAGCAACTGCGCCTTCTGGGCCAGCTCGTCGTTGGTCTTCTGCAGCTCGCGCTGTTGCGTCTGCTGTTCCGTCGCGAGCTGCTGCGACTGTGCCAGCAGCCGCTCGGTGCGCATCGTGACCTCGATGTTGTTGAGGACGACACCGATGATGTCCGTCAGCTGCTCCAGCAGTGCGATGTGCGGGTCGGTGAAGCGCTCGATGGAAGCGAGCTCGATGACGGCCCGCACCTGCCCCTCGAACAGCACCGGGAGCACGATGAGGTTCCGCGGCTCTACGTCGACGATTCCCGAAGCGATGCGGACGGAGTTCGGCGGCAGGTCCGTGATGGACAGAACCTTGCACTCCCGCGCGCACTGTCCGACCAGCCCCTCGTTGAAGCCGTACTCGCGCACCAGCTCGCCGCCGGACCTGTCGGCGTAAGCGGCCACCTGGCGGAGGCGCGGGCCCTGGGAAGACTCCGTCACGACGTAGATGATTCCCTGCTGCGCGTACACCAGCGGCGCGAGCTCCGACAGCAGCATCTGCGCCACAGACTGCAGGTCCCGCTGTCCCTGCATCATCCGGCTGAAGTTGGCCAGGTTGGTCTTGAGCCAGTCCTGCTCCTTGTTCCTTTCCG
>CAZTAE010000044.1:0-14562 GCA_964611535.1 uncultured Woeseiaceae bacterium | reverse complement strand
TTCGTAATGCGTAGGTCCGCGGTTCGAGTCCGCGCTTCGGCACCAACGAATCAGGCATAGTTGATTCGGGAGCGTGCCGCCTGCGAGGGGAGTTCAGGCATGACAGACCTTTCCGCCTTGAAGCCGCTGCCCGTCGGGGACTGGGACGGCTCCCTTGCGCGAGTCCTCGAGGAGATGCGCGGAAGGCCGCTGAACGTCCACGGCTTGATGGCGCACAACCCGGCGCTGCTCGACGCCTGGTGGGACTTCCGGATGCATGGCGTCAGCGGGGGAACGCTGAGCAACCGTCATCGGGAGCTGATAGTGCTCAGAGTGGCCGTGCGCATGCGAGCGTGGTACGAGTGGGCGTCGCACGTCGAGCGTGGCCTGGCGGCAGGACTTACGATGGCTGAAATCGACCGCGTCCGATGCGACGCCGGCGACGCGGGCTGGGAGGTGGAGGACGCCCTGATCTTACGTGCTGTCGATGACTGCTTTCAGCACCGGGGCATAAGCGCGGATACGCTTCGGTCGCTGCACGACCGATTCAGCTCCGCGCAGGTCCTCGACATCCTTGCAATACACGGCATGTACGTCCTGCTCGGCACGATCGTCAATACCTGGGACCTCGGGCTCGACGCGTCCGTAAAGCTGCCGCAGGGAGTGACTCGCGAGACCTGGCGCGATGGTCTGTAACGATCAGGCGTCGTGAAAGACTCGTTCTATGACGCGGATCGTCATTTCGGCGCAGGAACGAAGATGCTTTTCTTCGGCGATCATGGGCGGCGCCAGCAGGATGTGCGGCACGAACTCCCGGTCCACGCAGAGGCCGCCAGCGTAGACGAGCAGTCCTTCGTCCATGGCAGCGGCTTGCAGGCGAGCCGGGAGCTGTCCGCCGTTTTCGAAGCCCGCACGACTTTCGCGATCGCGCACGAGCTCGATCGCAGCAAACAGCCCACGCCCGCGGATGTCCCCTACCATCGGATGATCGCCGACCGCCTCACGCAGCAGGGCAAGCAACCTCGTTCCCATGCTCCTCGTTCTGCACAGCAAGTCGTCCCGGTCGATGAGCTTCTGCACCGCCAGCCCCGCAGCGCAGGCCGTGGCATGGCCAATGTAGGTGTGGCCATGCGAGAAGCCCGAATCCGAGAGCGTCGTGGCTATCCTGTTGCCGAGCACCACGGCTGAAAGCGGCTGATAACCGCCGCCGATGCCCTTCGCCAGGGTTACGATGTCCGGACGCACGCCGTCGTATGCATGGGCGAAATAGTCGCCCGTTCGGCCGCTGCCGCACATGATTTCGTCGGCGATGAGCAGCACATCGTTTCTGTCACAGATCTCGCGCACGCGAGCGAGATAACCGGGCGCCGCCGCAACGACACCCAGGGAGGAGCCGACGACGGGTTCGCAGATGAACGCGGCGACGCGGCCGGAGCCGCAGCGGGCGATGGCGGTCTCCAGGCAGTCCGCCACGCGGCAGCCGTAGGCTTCTGGCGTCTCCGCCGGCCGGCGTTCCCGATACTCGTAGCACGCCGGAATGCGCGGCCAGTCGACGAGCGGCGCCGCCGACGCACGACGGCGGCTTCCGTTGCCGCTCGCCGACAACGCGCCGAACGTATTTCCGTGATAGCTGTGCTCACGGCTGATGATGATCTTCTTGTCGACCTGCCCCCGGGCCGCCCAGTATTGCCAGGCGAGCTTGAGCGCGGTCTCGTTGGCCTCCGAACCCCCGGAGCCGAAGTAGACACGGGAACCGGGTTCGCCGAAGCGGGCAGTCAACCTGTCGGCGAGTTCCTCCTGCGGCTCGTTCGTGAAAAAGGCCGTGTGAGCGTAGGCGAGACGTTGGAGCTGGCTCCTGATCGCCGCGAGCACATCGGGATGGCTATGACCGACACACGACACCGCGGCGCCGCCGCTCATGTCGAGGTAAGTCTTGCCGGACCGGTCGGTGATCGTGACGCCTTCGGCGGCCACCGCAACGGGATAGCGGTGGCCGGGCACGCGGTGGAAGACCGATCCCGTGACAGAATCGTGGCGCCGGCTTTCGGGAGTCAGGAGTGGCATCGATGGATTGCAGTCGCTCCGCAGGGGCATCTTGCCGCCCCGCTCATTAAAGGATTGCGCCATGTATAAGTCAATCTTGTGTTTTTTTGTCCTCCATAAGGTATATTAATGACTCGGGCGCAGCCTCCGGCTGTTCCTGCTCGACAGTCGATTGTTCCAGTCAGCCGGCAGAAGCGACTTGAATTTCCGTCACCTCGAAGTTTTCTACGCCATCATGACCAACGGGACGGTCACCGAGGCGGCGAACCAGCTCGGCGTGTCGCAGCCGTCGGTGACGACGACCCTCAAGCATGCCGAGGCCAAGCTCGGCGTGGAGCTCTTCCGCCGCGAAAGCGGCCGCCTGGTTCCGACGGCCGAAGCCCGTCAGTTGTTCGACGAGGCAGAGCGCGCGCACGAGGCCCTCGTTGCCTTCGAGATCGTCGCGGAGCGTCTTCGCGTCCGCCGGGGCGGCTACGTGCGCATAGCCGCAGTGCCGACCATTTCGCTGGAGTTGCTGCCGGAT
The DNA here is from genome assembly GCA_964611535.1 of uncultured Woeseiaceae bacterium. GTDB lineage: Bacteria > Pseudomonadota > Gammaproteobacteria > Steroidobacterales > Woeseiaceae > IDS-8. The sequence continues at coordinate 12,017 of CAZTAE010000044.1, read as the reverse complement.
GCCATTGTCGAGTTCCAGAGCCACTATCCGGATTTCAGATATTCGGTGTCGACATTGAACACGGAAGAAATGATCGATCAGATGGACAGCAGAAAGGGCACTTTCAGCCTGGGCTTTACGATCGGGCGGACTTCGAACAACGGCCTCAGGTCGTCCGATGTCGGTGAATGCGAAATCCTGGCCGTAATGCCCGCGCACTGGGAGATCGGGAGCGGTGACGAGATAGACCTGGCCGAGCTGAAGGATCGCCCGTTCATTGCCACTTTCGATCAGACCGCGCTGGCGATCGAAGCCAGGCGCCTCCTTGCGGACAGCGGCGTGAATTCCCCGGTGGTTGCGCGCAGCCACTCTTACTACGTTGCCGGAGCACTGGTTCAGCGCGGCATTGGCTACTCGCTGCTCGAGACGCTCACCGTCCGCGCGATGCTCAACAACCGAAGCGCAACGCCGGTAACGATTCGACGCATACGCGGCAATCCTTCCTTGCCGGTCTCCGCTATCATCCCCAGTCAGCGGCAGCTGAGCAATCCGGCGAAGGCATTCATCGAGTGCTTCCAGGCGACGTTCGACAGTCTCCGAAAGGACATGACTCGCGGCTTTACCCGGTTATCGACGCATAAAACAAAGCTATAGGCCGATTCTTCGCTCGTTTGCAATGCCGGGGAAAAGATCGTGCAATTCCCTGTTCCTGACGAACCGGATAACAAGGAGCATAAGATGGTCAACAGGGCCTGTTCGCAGCTGATCGTCAGCATTCCCTTCTGTCTGCTGCTCCTGCTGCCGGCGCCTGCAGATGCGAGCTACGCTTTCTATGTAGGCCGGAATCTCACGTCGGACGGCAGTGTGCTGCTTGGCGGCACCGGCGAAGAGCCATCCAGCCACTGGCTCGAGATCGTGCCGTCGCAGACGCACCCTGAGGGCTCCCGCGTCACCGTCGGTGCTACCGACCGCGCGCGCCTTCCGGCGCGTCTGTCGGAGATTCCGCAGGTCGCGGAGACCTTCCGCTACATCTCGATGAGCTATTCGAGCTTCGCGGGTTTTCCGGCCCCCATCACCAACGGCGGCCTCAATGCTCACCAGGTGGCCGTCCGCGACGTATGGTCACCCTCACGACAGGAACTGGTCGATATGACGCCGGCCGACCAGACGGGTCCGAACTACAGCGACCTGGCACGCATCGCGTTGCAGCGGGCGCGAACGGCACGAGAGGCTGTCGAGATCATCGGGGAACTCATAGACAGGCATGGCTACACGTCGTACGGCGGCAACTCGCATCTCATCGCGGATCCTCGCGAAGGCTGGGTCGTCATTCAGTTTGCCGGCGGGCAGGGCCTCTGGGTCGCGGAGCGGCTCGGTCCCGATGAAGTGCGCGTCAATTATCCCGGGTACATCGGTGATGTACCGCCCGACTATCGGACGAGCGACGATTTCATGGGATCGAAGAACCTGATCTCGTTTGCCGGGGAGCAGGGCTGGTACGATCCGGATTCCGATCAGCCATTCAATGCAGACCGCGTTTACGGCCTCGGTGGCACAATGCGATCCTCGGGTCTCAAGTACGTGTCGCCGGCGGATATCGAGGAGGAGCTTCTGGAGATGGCGCCGGTCAGCGTGGAAGAGATGATGGCACTCGTACGCGATGCGCGAATCGCCGATGATCACGCCGGCTATGGCCAGGTCGCCCACTTGCGCAGTAATCTCCCGGAGCCCGAGCTCGCACTGCTCTGGGTCGCACCGACGGGATCGGTGACGGCGCCTTTTCTTCCCTGGTGGGTCGGCGTGCGCAGCGTTCCTCCCGAGTACGCCGAGCATCGCTATCTTACCGAGCAGGCTGCATCCACGTTTCTGAATCGGGACTTTCAACTCCAGGAGGCGACCGAATTCGCCGGCCGCGTGTTCAAGCGGCTGCTGTACTACACCTGCGCGTATCCGGAGGAGCAACTCGAGCGCGTGCAGGCCACTTTCACTGCCTTCGAGGCAGACATGCTCGCCGAGCTGCCCGGAATCGAACGAGCGGCGGCACTTGCCTATGCCGAGGACCCTGCGCTGGGCCGCGAGCTCCTGACGATTTACAGTCATGCTCGCGCAGCCCGCGCCCTGGAGCTGGGCCGGGCTCTCGTCGCGGGAATCGAGGCCGAAGTCAAGACACGCTACGGCATTCCGGCGCCGCCCCGGAACGGGGACATCAACGCCGGCGGCGAGGCCGTGCACTGCCTGGTCGGGGCCGATCCGGATCAGCCCGGGTCCGCCGCGGAAGGCCAGCCCTGATGAGCGGCCGTCGGCCTGCGGCTGCGGCCTGCTGCGGGAGTCCGATCCCCGGGAACCGGAGCTGAGATGCGCATGTCCACCAACGCCGGAATCGAGGAAGGGATCGCCCTGCAACGCAACGGTGACCTCGAGGCTGCCGAGGCGGTTTACCGTCGGCTGTTGCGAGACGACCCCGACGATCCCGGGGCGCTGCACTACCTCGGCCTGCTGCGCTTTCAGCAGGATCGTCTGGAGGAAGCCGGGGAGCTGATCGCCCGATCCTTGCAGCACGACGGCGCCAATGCGAATGCGTGGAGCGACCTGGGCACGGTGCGCGTCAGGGCCGGAGCGCCGGAAGATGCGCTGGAGCCGTTCTCTCGGGCACTGGCAATCGCACCGGCGCATCCCGACGCGCTGAACAATGCGGCGCAGGCGCTGCGCAAGCTCCGTCGATTCGGCGAGGCGCGGCCGTTGCTCGAACGGCTGGTTGCCCTGAAGCCGGCTTCCGCCCCGGCCCGGTATGCCCTGGCCGACGTGCAGCACAAGACGAGCGACCTTGCCGGGGCAATCGAAACCTATCAGAAAGCCCTGCGGCTGGATCCTGAGGATCGACGGACACGCCTCGGATTGGGTGATGCCTGTGAATCCATGGGCAGGTTCAAGCAGGCCAGAATGCAGTACCTGAGCGTGCTGCGACGGGAACCGGACAGTCCGCTGGCGCTGGCCCGCTTGCTGCAGCTTCGTGAAGGCGACCTGGACGCGAAATGGGTCGGCAAAGCGCAATCGCTGGCGGATGACCCGGATGTGCCGGAGGACGGGCGGATACGGCTGAACGTCGCGCTCGGTTACTATCACGACCGGCAGCACGACTACGACGAAGCATTCCGCCGGTTGCAGCTCGGTTGCGATGTGCAGGCCGAGCGCGAGCCCTTCGACAGCGATGGCTTTGCGCGCGCCATCGACGGCCTGCTGGAGGTGTTGACGGAAGAATTTTTCAAGACGGCGACGACGTCAGGTGTTTCTTCGGAGCGCCCCGTCTTCATCGTGGGCATGCCCCGCTCGGGAACCACGTTGACCGAACAGATCCTGGCGAGTCACTCTCGGGTTGCGGCGGGCGGCGAGCTCTCGATGTTGCTCAAGGTGAGTTATCAGATCCGCGACCTGTCGCGTTCCGGCGAGCCCTACCCGCGCGGATTGCGCACGATGGGGCGCCTCGGCCTGCGGCAGCTCGCCCGCCGTTATCTCACGCATCTCGAAACGGTGTCGCGCGAGGCCGATCGCGTCACGGACAAGCTGCCGTTCAACTTCATGCACCTGGGGGCGATCGCCCTGATGTTCCCGCGCGCGAGAATTGTGCATTGCCGGCGGCATCCGCTCGACAATTGCCTGTCGTGCTACTTCACGAGCTTCGCGGAGCAGATCCGTTTCGCCAACCGTCTCGATACGCTCGGCCGTTACTATCTCGATTACGACCGCCTGATGCGGCACTGGAGCAAAGTGCTGCCGGTGAAAATATTCGATTTGCACTATGAGGATCTGGTTCGCGACACCGACAGTCAGGTGCGGGCGCTGCTGGATTTCTGCGGGTTGGAATGGGAGGACGCGTGCAGGTCATTCTACGAGACGCCGCGCGGCGTGCGGACCCCGAGCCGATGGCAGGTTCGCCAGCCGATCTACACCGCTTCCGTGCAGCGCTGGCGAAATTACGAGCGGCATCTGGGGCCGCTGGTTGGCATCCTCGCACCGATCCTGCAGAACGGAGCACTCGCTACCGGGCCGGTCGCCGGCTGACGCAGCAGGCGCAGTCGGCCGGCGACTCTTACTCGAAGGTATAGCGCACGCCGGCGGTCACCTTCTGCTGATCGATGAACATGATGCCGAACCCGGGGTGGCCCTGCTTCGAGACGATGATGTCTTCATCGAAGACGTTGACCCAGTTCACGTAGAAATCGAAGCCCTCGAGGCGACCGGAACGGGGTGCGTACGAGGCGTTCAGATCGAAGCGCGTGTGCGAGCCGCCCTTCGGCACGATTCCGAGCCGTTCCTGGTTCTGCGCGGTGGCGAACGAATAGTCCCCGCTGAGCTTGAGCACTCCGCCGAGCCGCAGCCCTTCCACCGGACCTTCGAGGAATTCGTAGGTCGTCATAATCGTGCCGGAGTGCTTCGGCGTCGTACGCGGCGGTGTCGGGAGGAGGTTGTTCGGGTCGAGTATCTCGGCGTCCATGTAGGCATAATTTGCCGCGACGTTCCAACCGGGCAGGACCTCGCCCGTCACCTCCATTTCGGCGCCGGTCGCTTCCTGCGTGCCCGCCAGCACGAACCGGCCGAAGCCCCCGAAACCGCCGAGAAACGAGTTGAAGACCGCGATATTCGTGATTTCATAGTCGAAGACCGCAAGGGAGGCTCCGACAGCGCCCTGGAAAAGCTCGCCCTTGATGCCGATCTCGTGCTGTTCCATGTCCTGCGGCGCGCTCAGCCCGTTGCCGTCGGCATCGATGAGGATCTGGGGCTCGAACCCCTCCGTAAAGCTGTAATAGACCTTCGCATCGTCCACGAACCCGCGCCCATCGGCGACGTCATACGTCGCGCCGATGCGAAAGACCATCTCCTGGAAGTCCGTTTCGGTCACCATTGGCGGGTCGAGGGCCGCTCCCGATACGATCGGCACCGTATCCACGGTTTCGTTGTCGTGGTAGAGGGCGCCCAGCAACAACTGGAGCTTGTCGGTGGGTTTGAGCAGCAGTTGGAGGCTCAACTTCAGGTCTTTCGCCTCCTGCAGCTCGAGCTTGGCCACGCCGAACTGCTCCTCGCGATCTCCCTGAACCGGAAGAAACGGTGATCCGTCGGAGAATCGCGGTGTTTCTCCGTCAAAGACGGCATCCGTGTACCAGTCGATTGCCGCAAAGCCCTGGAAGAACGAATTGAGCAGCTCGAAGCGGTTCGGCTCCCGGTCGTCGTTGTACTCGACTGCCGCGAAGAACTCGTGCTCACGGCCGGCCAAGTCGAAGCTGCCGCCCAGCGACTGACTGAACGTCAGCCGCTCACCGCTTTCCTCGATGTCGTACGAGTAAACGTACACCTCATCATCGGCCAGGGCGTATGCGCCGAAGGCTCCGAAGGGATAGAAATACTCGAGATCATGGCTGAACTCATCGAGCATGATCTTCGTCGTTGCATACATCCCGTTGTCGAAGTCGTGTTCCAGCTCCAACAGCGCGACGTTCCATTCCGTCTTTTCCGTGGATTGATCCGGGTGAGAGAAATACCACGTTTCCGGATCGACATCGGGCAGGGAAAGCGTGCCATCGCCGTTGTCGATCAGGGCTCCGCCATCCCAGGGATCGACGTTGCGCTCCTGATGGTAGAAGGACGCGCGGAGCGTCGTGCGATCCGACGGATCCCAGCTTACGGATGCCAGCCCCATACTCTGGTAATTCGGAAACGTCTGTCCCTTGATGTCGAGCGGCAGGTCGTATTCCTGGTACAGGCCGACGAGGCGGCCGGAAAGCGCGCCATCGTCGGTGAGCGGGCCCGTTACGTCGAACGTGTATTGACTCGAGTCGTAGCTGCCGTACTCCACGCCGCCCTCGAAGGCGAAGCTGCTTCGTGGGGCTTTCAGGATCGAGTTGATCTCGCCGCCGAATGCGCCGGTCACGCCGTAGATGGCCGTTGCCGGCCCCCTCACGACCTCCAGGCGCTCGGTCGCGTATGCCCTGATCGAAGTCAATTGATTGTCGAGCTCGAGGCCGTTGAGGCGGCGGCTGAGATTGAAGACCCCCCGCATGACCACCTGCTGCAGGCCGAAGCCGAACCCCGAGCGCTGGACGTTGGGCACCAGATCCGTGGCCTCGTAAGCGGAGTTGGCGCCAATCGTTTGCAGCATCTCGGGCGTAATGACGGTTACGGACTGCGGCGTTTCGGCGAGTGACAGGTTGAGTCCCGTCGCACTGGATTGCTCATCCGGCCGGAATCGCCGCGCGACGCCGCGGACCACGATTTCCTCGATCGCCCCGGCCCCGGATTCCCCCGTCGCCGGGTCGGTCTGCGCCTCGCTGGTGCCGACGGAAATGAGCGCCGTGGATGTCAGGAGTGCTTGCAGGTAGCGATTTCTCGACAGTGACTTTGAGCCCGTCATTTCCTTCTTCCCCCGATTAGCAGACCCCCGTCTGATCGTAGGGACGCCGATCAACCAAGTCAATAACGAAACGGCCTCCATAAATTGCGTTTATGTATCGATAGATCCTGGAAAGACCGCCGGGACCGCGTCCGCACTGCATCCGGCAGGGGATATACTGCGCCAGCCGGGTTGAGGAAGAATTGACGGGGGAACAGCATTCCGATGGCGGATTTTCGGATCCTCGACCAGCGAGTTGACGGTCTGGCTCACAGCTACCGCGTGGCTCTCGATGCGCGGTCGGTGTCGCAAGCCGTCAGCAGCGAGCTGAAGCAGCTTGGCCGGCGAGTCCGCCTTCCGGGTTTCCGCCCCGGGCGCGCGCCACCGTCCCTGGTGCGTAGCCATCATGGAGAGCGGGTCCGGGCGGCAGTTGTGGACCGGATGGCGATCAGTTTTGCCAGGAAGCTGATTGCGGAGAAAAACCTGGATCCCGTCAGCCGGCCGAGAATCGAGATAGAGACGATCGGCAGGGACTCGTCCGGCGACGTGGCTTTCTCACTGATTCTGGAAGTCGCGCCCGAGATTCGGCTGGGAACGCTGGAGGGCATACGGCTGCGCCGGGTGCGCGTTCCGGACGGAGACGCGGGTTTGACGGAACGCGCAAACGCAGACGTCAGACGCCAGCTCTTCGACGAATTGATGGAGCGTTACCAGTTCCCGGTTCCGCGAGCGATGGTGAACGATGAGTACGACCGCATTGTCCGCAATTTCGAGGCCGAGGTCGGTGAATCCGTGGATGCCGAGCTCGACGTCCGACTGCACGAGATTGCCGAGCGCCGTATCCGGCTTGCGGTTCTGTTGACCGAGATTGGACGGGTCTACGGCATCCGGACGTCGCGCGCGGAGATCGAGGCGCTGATCGAGCGCGAGGCGGAACGGCATCCGGAGCACCAGGCGCAAATCATCGACTATTATCTGGATCATCCTACCGCGCTTGCGGAGTTGCAGGCGCCGCTGTTCGAGGACCGTGTGGTCGCCTTTCTGCTGGAGCGGAGCGACATCGAGGACGTCGAAGCGAGCGAGGATGCGTTGCGTCGCCTGGAGGATGTGTGAAGGCCGATCCCGCGCAAAAGCAAGCGGAGCTGCTCCGGCGCACGCGAGACCTGCTTGCGGCAGGACGTCATGCCGAAGCCGAAGAAGAGCTCCTTTGCGTTCTCGCAAGCGGCGCCCGTACGCCTTCGGTGTACCTGCTGCTCGCTGATGCCCGACGTCGGCTCAACGAGCCCGCCCGCGAGGCGGAAGCGCTGGAGCAGGCCCTGGCCACAGGGGCAGATGCGGCCCTCGGCAATTCGGAACAGGTCTGGATACGGCTGGGAACGATTCGCGCATCAGAAGGAGACCCGGCCGCAGCCATCGCGGCCTACGAGCAGGCGGTTCTCGCAGCGCCCGACAACTTTGCGGCCAGCTACGGCGTGGCGAGGTCGCGCTTCGAGGATCAGGACCTTCAGGGCGCTCGCAGTGGCATTGAGGATTTGCAGCGCCGGTTTCCGAAGGTGGCTCGTACCCACCTGCTGGCGGGCCACGTTCATAAAGCTTTCGGCGACCCGGTGGCAGCGGGTCGCGCCTATCGTCGCGCCCTTCAGCTCGAGCCGAATCTCGGCGAGGCGCTTTATAATCTCGTCGACACGGACCCGCCGGCACCTGGCGACATGGCAACGGCACACGCGACCGACATCGCCACTCGCGACGATATCTGCGCGGCGGATCGCATCAACGCCAGATTCGCCCTGGCGAGAATCTACGAAAAAGCAGGGCGCTACGCTGAAGCATTCGCAAATGTCGAATGCGCCAACCGTCTCGCGCAGTTGGAACTGGCCGCCCGGCATATCCGTTATCGGCCTGCAGAGGTGGAACAAAGGGTTGCACGCATCGTCGCGGAATACCCGGCATCGAGCTTCCGAACGGCGCTCGAGCCCCTGCCGATAGAGCTCACGCCGATCTTCGTGGTCGGATTGCCGCGCTCCGGTACGACGCTCCTGGAGCAGATCATTGCCAGTCACGGCGCCGTGCAGGCAGCGGGCGAACGGGTATTCGCTGCGCGGTGCGAACGGGAGTTCAGGGAAGCAAGGAAAAGGGCAGGCCGCGAGGGCCCTGTAGATCCCGCCCACGAGATCGATGCGGAGCTCCTGGAGGGCGCCCGGGAGCGCTACATCGAAGATCTGTTCGAACGCGGTCTGGAAGGCCCCTGGGTCGTCGACAAGTTGCCGGCAAACTTCGAGATCGCCGGATTCCTGCGCTCGATGTTTCCGACAGCGCCCATCGTGCACAGTGTGCGCGACCCTCGCGCGACGTGCTTTTCACTGTACTGTTCGAACTTCGCCGCTCACGAAGCCTGGTACCACGACCTCGGGCACCTGACGCATTACTGCGGGCAGTATCAGCGGCTGATGAATCACTGGCGCAACGTAATGCCCGGTCCGTTCGTCGAGCCGGTGTACGAGGAGCTGGTTCGAGATCCCGCGGTCCGGATCGCCGGGCTTTTGCAGGAAATCGGCCTGGAATTCGATTACGCATGCATGAAGTTCCATGAGCAGGATCGCCCCATCCTCACGGCGAGCCATGCGCAGGTGCGCCGACCCATAAACACGTGCGGCATCGATCGCTGGCGTCATTATGCCGAGTGGATCGGCCCGATCAATGACCTCTGCGGCGGCTGAATACGTGCTCCTCACAATGCTGGAGGTGAAATGAAATGCCCTATCTCAAGCTGATGCCCTGGCTGCTGACCGCTGCCTCCCTCGCGGTCACCGGCATCGTCGCCGCCCAGGCGAGCAAGGTCCCGTCCCGCATCTACGTCGTCGATTTCATGAAGGTCGAGCCGGGCGACCAGGATCGTTACGTCGAGGTCGAGACCGAGTGGTGGAAGCCAGTCCATGCCGAGCGGATCCGGCAAGGGTCGATGCATTCCTGGAGTCTCTACCGGGTGCGTTACCCGGACGGGACGGCGAAAGAATACGACTTCGTCACCGTGAACGTCTTCGACACGTTCGCCGACAGCGAGCTCGACCCCTTTGCCTTTCTGGCGGAGGTTCACCCCGACGCCGATACGGCGGCTATCGAGGAGGAAACGCTGGCCTCCCGCCGCATGGTGCGCGGCGAGATCTGGTACCGGATCGATCACCTCGAGTGAATTGCCGCCGCCGAACGATCAATCCCCCGTACGCCGCAACCGCAACAGGTGGCGAACCAGCAGGAGGGCAAGCACGAACTGCAGCACACCGCTCAGCTCGAACAGCAGGTCGTCGGGCGGCTCGTACGGCGGTGAAGGGAAGAGCCGGCCGAAGGAGTCGGGCGCCCCCGCGAAATACACGACGTTCTTCACGACGTGGTTGTAGCCGCCTTCGACGAATCCGACGAGAAGCACCGGAAACAGGAGCGTCAGGAGGACGAATAGCCGGAACGCGAGATCGCCTCCGGCGCTGCCGGGCGCCTGGCGGTAAATCCCGTAGGCCAGGGCCAGCGCGATGATGATCGGCACCGCAAGGATGGCAGCGTGGTGTCTCCAGGGCGTCGCGTAAACCATGCCGCCGTAGACGTGGTGAACGCCGGTGAGCGCCATGGCGGCGATGGCGAGCCACAGTACCCTCGCCGGGCCCGTCATCCGCGCGCGCGAGAAGGGCGCGCCCGCCGTGTCGCGGTCAGCGTTCATCCTCGAGATCCGCGCTCGGGGTCCAGGCGCAACAGCGGCAGGATGCGGGTGAGACCGTGCCAGTCGGTCCGGACCTCGCCGACCCGCTGGCAGCCCATGTGGAGGTAGAAGGTCTCGGCGTTCGGGTCCGACTCGACCTCGAGGGCCGCGCCGGGCGCCAGCTGACCGAGACGCTCGACGGCCTGCCGGAAAAGCGCGCGGCCGAATCCGCGGCCCATGCACTCCGGGCGTACCCACAAGTGCTTCAGCTCCCAGCCCTCGTTTCGTCGGCCGAGGGCGCAGAAGCCGGCGATCCGCCCGCTGCACTCGCCCACGAACACCTCGCTCCCGGCCAGCTCCGCGGCGCTGACCGTCAGCCCGGGGCGCCATAGCGCGATCCACGCCTCCGGATAGCCCCAATGGCGCTTCGCGGCATGGGCGACCTCGGTCAGCACGCCCACGTCGGCAGGCAAGGCTTCCCGGATCACGAGAGCGGCTTGGCGCGTCTTCTGCATGGTGCCGTGTCTCCCGGCGGGGCTCGCTGCCAATGTTACCGCGGAAGCGCCGGGTGCTTCTCCCGGGGAGGGGCCGCTGATGCCCGGAGGAGGAGATGGTATCCTGTGGTCGTCAGGCGCCGGCCTTTACACATCCCGTATTCGCGGCAGCGCTCCCGCTCCGGTGCCCACCCGCGCATCGCGCCGATCCGCGGCCTTCCTCGCCGCTGATACCTGTTTTCCGTTCCTTACACCCCTCGAGCCCACCATGCACCCGATGTCGTGCCTGACAACTCCTGTCCGTCCGCACCTGCTTCTGCTGCTGGCCGGCGTATTGCTGGCCGGCTGCGACTGGCTGGCCGACCTCCCGAAGGATCCGGAGAAGACGCTCGACCGGGTCCGCGGCGGCAGCCTCCGCGCGGGGGCCATCCATGCGCCGCCGTGGGTCACGACGGGCGGGGGCGAGCCGTCCGGCATCGAGGCCGGGATCGTGCGGGAGCTGGCCCGGGAACTGGACGCCCGGGTCGAGTGGCGGTACGGCGCACCGGACCAGATGCTGAAGTTGCTCGAAGTGCACGAGCTCGACCTCCTGATCGGCGGCTTCGAAGACGCGTCTCCCGCGCTCCGCAAGGTCGGCACCACGCGACCGTACGCGACGGCCGAGTGGTGGGTCGTCGCTAGCGGCACGGCGCCGGTGGGCGCCCTCGAAGGGGAAGACGTACGGGTCGAGCACGGCAAGGCCGCCTCGCTGGTGAAGAAAGCGGGAGGCACGCCGGTCTACGCGGGCGCAGGAAGCGAGCCGGCCCTGCGCGCCTTGCCGCAGGTCGGCTTCGCGGCAACTGCGCCGCCTCGCGGCGTGACGAAGCTCGGCACCTCGAAGCACGTGCTGGCGGTGCCGCCCGGGGAGAACGCCTGGACTGTGGTCATCGACCGGTCGCTCGAGCGCCTGCAGGCAAGACAGGCGGAGCGCCATGAGCAGTAACGGCGCCTACGAATACCCGCGGCGCCTGCAGCCGTACGAGGATCGGGCGAAGCGCCTGGAATGGCTGTCGATCGTGTTCCTGACGGTCACCGCAACTCTGATCTACATCGTCATGGGCAATTCCCAGGCAATGAAGGCCTCCTTTTTCGAGGATCTGCTGGCCCTGATACCGCCGATCACGTTCCTCATCGTCAGCCGCATCCGCCGGCGCCCGCAAAGCCATGAATACCCGTACGGTTTCCACCGCGCCGTGACCGTCGGATTTCTGATCTCGGCGGTCGCCCTGATGAGCGTCGGCGCGTTCCTTCTATACGATGGCGCCTCCAAGCTGATACTGCAAGAAAGGGTAACGATAGGCACCATGGATGTGTTCGGTCACCTGGTCTGGCAGGGCTGGATGATGATCGCCGTGATGCTGTTCGCCAGCATACCGCTGGTGTTCATCGGTCGTGCCAAGAAGAAGCCCGCCTGCCACATTCACGACAAGCTGCT
>CAZTAE010000043.1:12760-14599 GCA_964611535.1 uncultured Woeseiaceae bacterium | reverse complement strand
GGGCGGCAGTTTCAATCGTGCCGGAAACTAGGCATCATTTGACGCTTTACCGGAAACAGGGCGCATGAATCCGCAACGCTGTTCGAGTAGCTTCCTCCGGCGGCGCCTGGCGCAAGTCGCATTACCGGACGGCGGGGCCCGTGGCGGGCGCTGAATCGGTGGTTCGGGAGACCTACCTGACCGGCATCACGACGACCGGTACTCCGCATATCGGCAACTACGTCGGTGCGATCCGCCCCGGCATCACGTCCAGCAGGGACCGCTCCAGGCGGAACTACTACTTCCTGGCCGACCTGCACGCGCTGGCGAAGGCAGAGGACCCCGAGCGCATACACCGGGCGACGCTCGAGATTGCCGCGGCGTGGCTGGCGCTCGGCCTCGACACCGACAACGCCGTCTTCTATCGGCAGTCGGACATCCCCGAGATCACGGAACTGACCTGGATACTGACGAGCGTGACGGCCAAGGGACTCATGAACCGGGCACACTCGTACAAGGCGATGGTCCAGGCGAACGAGGAAAGCGGCAACTCGGACCCCGACAAGGGCATTTCCATGGCCCTCTACAGCTACCCGGTGCTGATGGCGGCCGACATCCTGATGTTCAAGTCCACGAAAGTACCGGTCGGCCGCGACCAGAAGCAGCACGTGGAGATGGCCCGGGACATCGCGCAGCGCTTCAATCACCGCTACGGCGAGCTGTTCGTATTGCCGGAGGCGGACATCAACGACAACACGGCCGTGCTTGCCGGCCTCGACGGCCGCAAGATGTCGAAGAGCTACAACAACGCGATCCCGCTGTTCGCGGACGAGAAACAGCTGCGCAAGCTGATCATGAAGATCAAGACCAACAGCCTGGAGCCGGGCGAGCCGAAGGACACCGAAGGGTCGACGTTGTACGACATCTACAAGGCGTTCGCGAAGGAGTCGGAAGTCCGCGACATCGAGCGGCGCTACGCGGAAGGCATCGGCTGGGGCGAGATGAAGCAGGTCCTTTACGAGTACCTCAACGATCACCTGAAACCCGCACGCGCCGAGTATCAGCGGCTGATCGACGACCCCGCGCAGGTGGAGCGCGAGCTCAAAAAGGGCGCGGCGCGCGCACGCGAGGTTTCCGTCCCGTTTCTGACGGAAATCCGATACGCCGTCGGCGTCCGCGAGCTTAAATAATGACCGGTCGCCGCATGTGGGAATCCGGTCCGAACCGGCTCCTCGAGGAGTGGACGCGGTGCGTGAATGACCGCGATCTCGCGGTGCTCGAGCTGTACGATCCAACTGCGGTCCTCGTCCCCACCTTCTCCAGCAGGCTGCTGAACACGCCGGAGAAGATCCGGGAATACTTCACGACCCTGTGCAGCCGCGACGAGCTCGGCCTCGAGCTTCACCAGAAGCCGCGGCATACGAGTCCCGTTGTCGGCGACATCCACGTACTCAGCGGGATCTACCGCTGGCGCTTCGCCGTCGACGAGGAGCTGCTCAACTTCGAAGCACGCTTCACCTTCGTGCTCGACCTCGCGCGGCGGGCGCCGATTCTCCACCACCACTCCTCCCAGATACCGCGGATGCTCTGAGGAACTCACGCCGCCCGCTGCGATCTGTAGACAGGTCAGTCGCGCGCAGGCCGAGGCCCGCGTAGGCCGCGGCCCGCGCAGGCCCGTGCCCTCGGGCTGGCGTATGACGCGTGGCGGCTTGATGCGCGAAGTCGCCGCCACTATGGTCGGCTACAATTGAAGAAAGGCGTCAGCGATCGATTCGGGAGGAGAGGCATGAAACGCAAGGCATCGGCCGTCTGGACAGGCGGCATCAAGGACGGCAAAGGCAGGCTCACCAGCGACAGCGG
>CAZTAE010000043.1:0-12660 GCA_964611535.1 uncultured Woeseiaceae bacterium | reverse complement strand
CCGTCTGGACAGGCGGCATCAAGGACGGCAAAGGCAGGCTCACCAGCGACAGCGGAGTGCTCTCGGATACCGGGTATTCGTTTTCGACTCGCTTCGAGAGCGGAGCCGGAACCAATCCCGAGGAGCTGATAGCGGCAGCGCACGCCGGCTGCTTCGCAATGGCCCTGTCCGGGCAGCTCGGCGAGGCGGGGCTGACCGCGGATCGCATCGATGCCACGGCCAGCGTCACCCTCGAAAAGTCCGACGGGGGCTTCGCGATCAGCAAAGTCCACCTCGACGTCTCCGCGGCGATACCGGGCGCGGACGAGAGCGCCTTCCGGCAGGCCGCGAACAACGCCAAAGAAGGCTGCCCCGTCTCGAAGGTGTTGACTGCCGCGATCACGATGGACGCCAGGCTCGAGGCATGACGACGGTATCCCGGTTCACCGTTGGCGATCTGGTGCATCACCGGATGTTCGATTATCGGGGCGTGGTCGTCGACGTCGATCCGGTGTTCATGCTGTCGGACGAGTGGTACGAGTCCGTCGCCAAGTCGCGGCCGCCGAGGGACGAGCCGTGGTATCACGTGCTGGTGGACCGCACGACACAGAACACGTACGTCGCGGAACGCAATCTCGAGCCGGACGAGACCGGGCAGCCCATTACGCATCCGTTGCTGGAAACGCGTTTCGACGGATTCGAGGGCGGCCGCTACATCAGCGCAATTCGGGCGAACTGAACCCCGCCGGCAGACACGCGGGATGCAGCGGGTCCCACAGTCCCTCGTGCGCGCGGTCAAAATACGGCAGGACTCTTGATGGCTGACAATCCCGAGCTCATGAAGGCCGCTCTGGTCATCCTGATCATGATTTTCTGCTTCGCGATCATCTGGTTCGTGTTCATGGTCCCGATGGAGAAAGGCATCTACAAGCGGCGCATGGAACTGATCAGGAAGAAACTCGAGCAGAACGAGGAACGCCTGCGCAGGGAAAAGCAGGAAGCGGAGGATGCCGCTGACCGTGACGGGAAAAGACGCGCGAGCGGTGGCGAGCGATGAGCGGCAGCCGGTGGCTGGCCGGGGCTTCGCCCGTGCTCCTGCCGGCCGTCCTGCTGCTCGCCGCATGCTCCGGCGGCAACCCGTCCGCGGACGAGATACTCGATCGCATGCTGGTGGCGATGGACGCGCACGGAACGCGCTCGACGGTGCAGAGCCTGTCGACTACCGCCGAAGGGTCGGGACCGGGCGGTCTCTTCGTAACCACGGTCACTTCGATACCGCCGGAGAGCCTGTACTTCCGCCAGGTGTCGGGCAGCGGAACCACGGAAATCTGGAGCACGCCGGATAACACCTGGGGAGGCAATGCAGGCGAGGAATACGAACCGCTCGGGCGTGAGGTCCGGGATTTCGTCCGGCAGCACGAGTTCCACCTCATGCTGCTCGACGTGAGATCCCGGTTCTCCAATTTCGAGCTGCAGGGCGAGGACACGGTCGCAGGCGAAGAATGCCTGCGCGTGTCGATGACGGGCGAGGCGGGCGGCGACGCCTCGCTGTGCGTCGGGACGCATGAGTGGCTGCCGCTCGAGCTGCGGTTGAACGGCGCATCCGGCCCCGTACGCATCGAGTTCGGCGACTGGGACGAGGTGGACGGACTGAAGGTCTTCCGCTCGTTCGAGCTCGTCGAGGATGCGCAGGAGGTCTACACCTACGATTACGTCGACATCTCCGTGAACCGTTTTGCGACCGAGATGCGCGTTCCGCCGCCGACCTTGCCGCGCGTTCGCGAAGGTGATGAGTAACGAGGACGGCCGGCGCGCAAACGCCGGTGTGGAGCATCGCGGATGAAGACGCTGGTCTCCCTGGTAGCGATTGCCGCGATCGCCTACGTCGCGATGTGCACCTGGCTGTATGTCTTCCAGCGCTCGTTCATCTACTTCCCCACGCCGGCTACCGGCACCCCGCCGGCAGAGGAAGTCCGGGTGTCCAGCGACGGCGAGAGCATCCGCGTCTGGCGCCTGCGCGGCGACGAGACGCGCGCGCTGCTCTATTTCGGCGGGAACGCGGAAGACGTGGCTCTCAACATCCCGGAGTTCCACGACTTTTTCCCGCAACACGCGGTCTACCTGGTGAACTACCGTGGCTACGGCGGCAGCAGCGGGAGGCCGAATGAAAAAGCGCTGTACGCCGATGCCGAGGCGGTGTTCGACTTCACGCAGGAACGGCATCGCACCGTTGCCGTGATCGGGCGCAGCCTGGGCAGTGCGGTGGCGACCCACCTCGCGAGCGTGCGGGACGTGGAGAAGCTCGCGCTCATCACTCCGGCCGACAGCTTCACGAGTCTCGCGGCGGAGCTCTACCCGATTTTTCCGGTTGCGGTGCTGCTGAAGGACCGCTACGACTCGCTGAGCCGGGCGCCCCGAATCGACCGGCCGGTGCTGTTTCTCGTCGCCGAGCACGACGAAATCATTCCGCAGGAGAGTTCCGAGCGTCTCGCCGCCGCCATCGATCCGGAGCTGGTAACGTGGCGCGTCATCGACGGCACCACCCATAACTCGATCGGATTGTCGCCGGAGTACGGCGAGGCGCTGCGATCGTTCCTGGCGACTGAACCCCGGGACCGGATATGAGCCCGGCAGGCGGACGGCCGACCGGAGGCGCCGCGCGCGGCCGCGGCCCTGCTGGCCGGACAGAGCCCGGTCATCCCGTATTGCACCGCCATGGCAATGCTCGTGACGGACGATTCACAGGGAAGCCATGAAGGTACTGTTGAACAACAAGGGGATGCGTACCGGCGTATTCTTCGGTGCAACCTCCGGCGTCATCACGACGCTCGGACTGATCGTGGGCCTGTACGCCGGCACGGCTTCACTGGTGGCGGTTCTGGGCGGCATACTCGTCGTGGCCGTCTCCGATGCCATGTCCGACGCGCTGGGAATCCACCTCGCCCAGGAGGCCGATCCCGAGTCGACCGAGGCCAACATCTGGTGGGCGACCGCGTCGACCTTCGTGACCAAGCTGGTCGTCGCGCTGACTTTCGCGCTGCCGTTGCTCCTGCTGCCGTTGCAGGTTGCCGTGCTGGTTGCCGTCGCCTGGGGCCTGGTCGTCATCGTCCTGCTCAGTTACTACCTTGCACGGGCGCAGCAGCAGCCGGTGCTGCCGGTCATCGCGGAGCACGTGCTGATCGCCATCGTCGTCGTGGTCGTCGCGCACTTCATCGGCGTCTGGATCCAGAGCGCCTTCGCCTGAGGGCGGCACACCCTCGCACTGGCGAATGCCGCCGAAATTGCCCAGAATGGGGTAAACGCAGCGTGAGGAGGCAGGCGGATGTCGGAGTACACCGCGACGGTAATCTGGCAGCGCGGTGACCAGGCGTTCAGCGACAACGCCTACAGCCGCGCGCACGTCTGGAAATTCGACGGCGGTGCGACGGTGGCCGCGTCGGCTTCACCCGCGATCGTCGCGCCGCCGCTGTCGGTCACGGAGAACGTCGACCCGGAGGAGGCTTTCGTGGCGGCGCTGGCGAGCTGCCACATGCTCTACCTCCTTTCCATCGCGGCCAAGCGGGGCCTCATCGTCGACAGTTACACCGATGCCGCCATCGGCTATATGGGGAAGATCGAAGGCAAGATGGCGATCACGAAGGTGGTCCTGGAGCCGAAAGTCAGTTTTACGGGTGAGAAGGTGCCGACCGCGGGGGAGATCGAGAAGATGCACGAGCGCGCGCACGGCCTGTGCATAATCGCCAATTCCGTCAGGACCGAGGTGCTGGTGCGTTCCTCCGTGTGAGCCGCTAGCGGCCGAACGCGACCGGTCGCCGCCCGCGATCCGCCCCGGAAACGGAGCAAGCCCTATGCACCAAGAGATAAAACACCCCTGCGTTCAGCACAAGCTGGCCCTGCTTCGCGACCGGCAGACGAACCACCAGACGTTTCGCGAGCTTACCCGCGAAATCACCATGTTCGTGTGCTACGAGGCGCTGAAGGACGTCAGGGTCCGGGAGGTTCCGGTGCAGACGCCGCTCGCCGAGGCGCGCTGCTACAAGATCGACGAGGACCTGATCGTCGTGCCGGTGCTGCGCGCGGGAATCGGCATGCTGGAGGGCGTACTGGACCTGGTGCCGACGGCCCGGGTCGGCTTCATGGGCATGTATCGCGACCCCGAGACGAAAGAGCCGGTGATCTACTATCAGAAGCTGCCGCCCCATACCCGCGACGCGCTGTACATCCTGATCGACCCGATGCTGGCCACCGGCGGCTCGACCGCCGCCTCGATAGACGCGCTGAAGGCGGACGGCGCGACCCACATCGTCGTGGTCTGCATCGTCACCTGCCCGGAGGGCCTTGCGCGGGTCGAGCAAACGCACCCGGACGTCAAGATCTACACTGCCAGCGTCGACAGGCACCTGGACGAGAGAAAGTACATCGTGCCGGGGCTCGGCGACGCCGGCGACCGCCTGTTCGGCACGAGCTGAAGCGCCGCCGGGGC
This sequence comes from uncultured Woeseiaceae bacterium, assembly GCA_964611535.1. Classification (GTDB taxonomy): domain Bacteria; phylum Pseudomonadota; class Gammaproteobacteria; order Steroidobacterales; family Woeseiaceae; genus IDS-8. The sequence continues at coordinate 8,198 of CAZTAE010000043.1, read as the reverse complement.
CCGGTCCGCCGAGCCCGCGGAAGGACGGCTGTGCTACCATTTCCACGATGCAGCAGCTGCGGGAGGCTGGTGAATCTCCGGTGCGATCGATGCGCAATACGATCTGCAAGACCGTCGTACTGCCGGCAACGGCCGCTGAGCTGTACGACATGTACGTCAATCCCGAAGTGCACGCGGAATTCACCGGGGCGCCCGTCAAGATCAGCGAAGAGCCGGGTTCTCACTTTGAAGCTTTCGGCGGACTCGTTACCGGCATGACGCTGCAGGCGGTCAAGCATCGCCTGATCGTGCAGTCCTGGCGGTCGGTCAACTTCGCCAGGACGGACCCACCGTCCACGCTCGTCATTTCCTTCACGCCCGAGGACGACGAAGGACGCATAGACCTGGTGCACATGGACGTACCCGACTGCGACTACCAGGGCGTGTCGGGTGGCTGGGAGTCGCGCTATTTCGAGCCGTGGCTGACCTACCTGCAGTCGAGATAACCCCGCTGGAAGCCGGAAAACGCTCTGTTTTTCAACAAGTTGCCGTGGCCTCCGCGCCTTGCTGCCACGACCGGCGGCAGCGACTGCCGATTGTGGTTTCCACCGGGTTCCGACCCGAGTAGTATTACCGCCCTCGCCATCGGGCGGGCGGGCGAGCTGTACGGCTTGCGGTCGACCGTCCCGAAAGCGGGAGAGGACCGGCTTCGGTCGGTTAGTTAACGCCGGTACACCCGGCTTGAAAGAAGCAAGAGAGTAACATGTCGGAGCAAGTAGAAGGCACCGTGAAGTGGTTCAATGATGAAAAGGGATATGGTTTCATCGAACGTGACGGTGGCAAGGACGTTTTCGTGCACCACAGCGCAATCAACGGCGCCGGTCGCAAGACGTTGCAAGAAGGTCAGAAGGTGACGATGACTGTCACGCAGGGACAAAAAGGACCGCAGGCGGAGAACGTAACGCCGCTTTGATCGGAGCAGATTCGGAATTCCACAATTCCCGCGGACGTCGAAACGTCGTTCGCGGTATCTGAAGTGATCGCAGGCTCGTTGTGAGGCTATGAGCCTCCCTCGGGCCTTTTTACTTTCTGCAGCACCGCAATGACCGACACCCTCCTGTCATGGAGCAGCGGCAAGGACAGCGCCTGGACCCTGCACGTCCTCCGGCAGCAGGCCGATACGAAGCTGCGCGGCCTCTTCACGACCGTGGCGAGTGATTCGGACCGGGTCGCGAGCCACGAGGTGCGGCGGGACCTCGTCGAGGCGCAGGCGCGTGCCGTCGGCCTGCCGATCGACTTCATCCCGCTGCCGCAGCCGTGCAGCAACGTCGAATACGAAGCGGCTATGAGCCGTTACCTGGAGGGCGCCCGCGACCGCGGCATTGCCCGGTGGGCCTTCGGGGACCTGCTGCTCGACGATATCAGGCGGTACCGCGAGGAGACGATGGCGGGCAGCGGCATCGATCCCGTCTTCCCGATCTACGGCCGGGACACGCGGGAGCTTGCGCGTACGATGGTCGATGCGGGTCTGCGCGCCGTTATCGTGTCCGTCGACCGGCGCCGCCTGTCGACCGGGTTCCTCGGCCGCGTGTACGACGATCGCCTGCTGGCGGACCTGCCCGACGGCGTGGACCCTTGCGGTGAGAACGGCGAATTCCACAGTTTCGCGACCGACGGCCCCATGTTCGGGTACCCGGTCGCGGTCCGCGCCGGCGATACGTTCGAGCGCGGCGGCTACGCGTTCGTCGACCTGCTGCCGGCCTGACCGGCCGAACCGTCCGTGCCCTCGTACCGAATCATTGCCGCGGCGAAGGACCAGCTGCGCGAGATCCCGCGCATCGAGCAGGCGGCGGCGAGCCTGTTTCCCGAAGCGGACCTGCCCGCCGAGGTGCGCTACCGCGTCACGGATCACGACCTGCTCGTGGCGGCGCAGGAGCAAGGCCGGCTGTGGGTCGCGACGGATCGGGACGGCCTGCCGGTGGGTTTCGCGCTGGCGGAGGTGCTGGACGGCGAGGCCTGTCTCGACGAGGTCGACGTGCACCCGCTGCACATGCGCCGCGGGCTCGGGACGCGCCTGGTCGGGACCGTCGTCGACTGGGCGGAGCGAGAGGGTTTCCCCTCGTTGTCGTTGCTGACGTTCCGGCACCTGCCGTGGAACGCCCGGTTCTACGCCGGGCTCGGGTTCGAGCCGGTCGACAACGACCAGCTCGTGCCGGGGCTGCGAACGATACTCCAGGAGGAACGCCGGGCGGGCATCAACGTCGCCAATCGCGTCGGAATGCGCCGGCGCCTGCGGACCCGACCATCCGGGGAAGGGCAGTGACGGTCAAAGCCTGCGCCTTTCTCACGATGGAGGATACGGCCGGCTGGTCCATCGACGCGGATCTCGCGATTGCGCCGCTGGAGGCTCGGGGCTGGCAGGTGACGTCCGTCCCGTGGCGCTCGCCGCCCACCGACTGGAATCGCTTCGCCGCCGTCTACATCGGCACGCCGTGGGACTATCCGGACGACGTTCCGCGCTTCCTCGACGTGCTGCAGGAGATCGATCGCTCGGAGGCCGTGCTCGTCAATTGCCTGAGCCTCGTGCGCTGGAACATCGCCAAGACATACCTGCGCGATCTCGGGGCACGCGGCGCGCCGGTCGTGCCGAGCCTGTGGCTGGACCGGCTCGAGCCGGGGCAGCTTGCCGGGTTCTTCGAACGCCTCGGGAGCGCACGGCTGATCCTGAAACCGGTGATCAGCACCAATGCGACGGACACGTTTCTCCTCGATCGCGAAGCACCGGGCGATGCGGAGCGCCGGATGCTCCGGGTCTTCGCCGACCGGCCCCTCGTCGTGCAGCCGTTTCTGGCGGGCGTGCGGGAGGAGGGCGAGTATTCGCTGTTCTTCTTCGGGGGCGACTGCAGCCACGCGGTCCGCAAGGTGCCGAAGGCCGGGGACTTCCGGGTACAGGAAGAGCACGGCGCCGCCATCGTGCCGGCGACGCCGGATCGGGCGCTCGCGGACGCGGCGCGGCGCGTGATGCGGCTCGTGGAACCCGCACCCGTGTACGCCCGCTGCGACTTCGTGCGGGGCAGTGACGGCGGCTACCTTCTCATGGAGCTCGAACTCATCGAGCCGTCGATGTACCTGCGCACGCGCGAGGGCGCCGCCGAGGCGTTCGCGGACGCGTTCGATCGCCACGTGACCGCGAGCTTGTAGCAGCCCGTGCGGGCGTTCGGATCAGGCTGAGGGCACAAACGATCGCGCGGGCAGAAAACTGCGCGCTCCGCATCCGCGCCGTCCCCGCGGCTCCTACGAGAGTGCAACCTTGCGGCCGGGCGACTTGCCGAGCAACCGCCGCAGGTATTGTCCGGTGAAGGACTGCGCGCTGTCGGCGACCTCTTCCGGGGTACCTGCCGCGACGATGCGACCGCCGCCGTCGCCGCCCTCGGGACCGAGATCGATGATCCAGTCGGCGGTCTTTATGACGTCGAGGTTGTGCTCGATGACCACGACGGTGTTGCCCTTGTCCCGCAGACGATGCAACACCGCGAGCAGCTGTTCGATGTCGTGAAAATGCAGGCCCGTCGTCGGTTCGTCGAGTATGTACAGCGTACGGCCGGTGTCGCGCTTCGACAACTCCTTCGCGAGCTTCACCCGCTGCGCCTCGCCGCCCGAGAGCGTGGTGGCGTTCTGGCCCAGCCGGATGTAGGAGAGACCCACGTCCACGAGCGTCTGCAGTTTCTTCGCCACCACGGGCACGTTGCGGAAGAAGTCGTGCGCGTCTTCGACCGTCATCTCGAGCACTTCGTGGACGTTCCGGCCCTTGTAGCGGATCTCCAGCGTTTCGCGGTTGTAGCGTTGTCCGCGGCAGACGTCGCAGGGGACGTAGATGTCGGGCAGGAAGTGCATCTCGACCTTCAGCACCCCGTCTCCCTGGCACGCCTCGCAACGCCCGCCCTTGACGTTGAAGCTGAAGCGGCCCGGCCGGTAGCCGCGCGAACGCGCCTCCTGGGTGCCGGCGAACAGCTCGCGGATCGGCGTGAACACGCCGCTGTAGGTTGCAGGATTCGACCGCGGCGTGCGGCCTATCGGGCTCTGGCTGATGTCGATGACGCGGTCGATCAGCTCCAGACCGGAAATGGCCTCGTACGGCGCCGCGTTGCGGCTCGTGCGATTGAGCTTCTCCGCGACCGCCTTGTACAGCGTATCGTTGACCAGCGTCGATTTGCCGGAGCCGGATACGCCGGTCACGCAGGTCATGAGGCCGAGCGGCACCGAGGCGTCGACGCCACGGAGATTGTTTCCGCTGGCGCCGCGAACCACGAGCTGGCGAGCCGGGTCCGCCGGAATCCGCTCCTGCGGCAGGGCGATGACCCGGCGGCCGGACAGGTACTGGCCGGTCAGCGACTGCGGATTCTGCTTGACTTCCTCCGGCGTACCCGCGGCGACAACGCGCCCGCCGTGCACGCCGGCTCCCGGGCCGAGGTCGACGACGTGGTCGGCGGTCAGTATCGCCTCCTCGTCGTGCTCGACGACGATCACCGTGTTTCCGAGATCGCGCAGGTTCAGCAGGGTCGCGAGCAGGCGCTTGTTGTCCCGCTGGTGCAGGCCGATGGAGGGCTCGTCGAGTATGTACATGACCCCGACAAGGCCGGAGCCGATCTGGCTGGCCAGGCGGATGCGCTGCGCCTCTCCGCCCGAGAGCGTGTCCGCACTGCGATCGAGCGACAGGTAATCGAGGCCGACGTCGCTCAGGAAGCCCAGCCGCTCGCCGATCTCCTTGACGACCTTGGCCGCGATGGTGGCGCGCCACCCTTCGAGTTGCAGCCCGCGAAAGAACTCCCTCGCGTGCCCGACCGACATGGCGCTGATCTCCGGGAGCGAACGATCGGCGACGAAGACGTTGCGGGCCGAGCGGTTCAGCCGCGTGCCGTCGCATTCCGGACAAGGCCGGCTGTTCAGGAAGCGCGCGAGCTCGTCGCGCACCGCCGAGGACTCCGTCTCCCGGAAGCGCCGATCGAGATTGGGAATGACGCCTTCGAAGCGGTGCGATTGCCGGATCTCCCGGCCGCGGGAGTTGGAATAGCGGAAGGGGATTTTTTCCCGGCCGCTGCCGAAGAGGATGACCCGCCGGATGTTCTCCGGCAGCTCCGAGTAGGGCGTCTCGATGTCGAACCGGTAATGTTCGGCGAGGCTGCGGATCATCTGGAAATAGTAGGTCGTCCGCCGGTCCCAGCCGCGGATGGCGCCGCCGGCGAGCGAGAGCTCCGGATTGACCACGACCCGCGCCGGATCGAAGAACTGCTTCACGCCCAGCCCGTCGCACTCCGGGCAGGCGCCGCCGGGGTTGTTGAAGGAGAACAGCCGCGGCTCGAGCTCCGAGAGGCTGTAGCCGCAGATGTTGCAGGCGAAGCGGTCGGAGAAGATGAGCTCGTCGCGGTCCGGGTGGTCCATGAAGGCGATACGCGCCACGCCGTCTGCCATCGACAACGCCGTCTCGAACGACTCCGCGAGCCGGAGCCTCAGGTCCTGCTTGACCCGGAAGCGGTCCACGACGGCATCGATCGAGTGCTTGCGGCGCAGGTCGAGCTTCGGTGGGTCGTCGAGCTCGCAGACTTCTCCGTCGATTCGGGCGCGAATGAACCCCTGCGCCTGCAGCTCGCGCATCAGGAGGACGTGCTCGCCCTTCCGATCCTGGACGACGGGCGCAAGCAGCATCACCCGCTCGCCCTCCGGCAGTGCCAGCACCTGGTCCACCATCTGGCTTACCGTCTGTGCCTCGAGAGGCACGCCGTGGTCCGGGCAGCGGGGGGTGCCCACGCGTGCGAACAGCAGCCGCAGGTAATCGTAGATCTCGGTGACCGTGCCCACCGTGGAGCGCGGGTTGTGCGACGTGGACTTTTGCTCGATCGAGATGGCCGGCGACAGCCCGTCGATGTGGTCCACGTCGGGCTTTTCCATCATTGACAGAAACTGCCTCGCGTACGCGGACAGCGACTCGACGTAACGCCGCTGGCCTTCGGCATAAATGGTGTCGAACGCGAGCGAGGATTTCCCCGATCCCGACAAGCCCGTGAGCACGATCAGCTTCTCGCGGGGCAGACTCAGGTCCAGATTCTTGAGGTTGTGAGTCCGCGCGCCGCGAATGTCGATGGTTTTCATAAAGTCTTACAGTCCGCGCAGGTCAACCTGCTAATATACGCCGCCGCTTCACTCCGGCGCAAAACCGGCGCCGCGAAAAAAACCCGGGCCTCGCGAGTTCGGAAGACGGCCCTGCCACAACGACCGCCGCCGCGGTCGCGCGGACAGCCTCCGCCGTCCAGGAGCATGGAGAAGCAAGGAATCAAGCTGCCTCGCGCAATGAAACCCGGCGAACGCCGCGCGATCGCGGTGGTTACGACCTGCGCCGCGCTCCGTTTGTTCGCACTTTTTGCGCTGCTGCCGGTAATGGCGATATTCGCGGGCGGACTGGAGGGCGCCACGCCGACGCTCGTCGGGCTCGCCGTCGGCGGCTACGGCCTGACCCAGGCGGCGCTCCAGCTCCCGCTGGGCGCCCTTTCCGACCGCATCGGCCGCCTGCCGGTCACGCTGCTCGGCCTCGCGGTCTTCGCCGCCGGAAGCGTGCTCGCCGCGACCGGCGAGACCATCCATACCGTCATCGCCGGGCGCCTGCTGCAGGGTGCCGGCGCGATCTCCGCGACTCTCACGGCCCTGCTGGCGGACGCGACGCGGGCAGAGGTCCGCACACGGGCCATGGCGCTGTTCGGCGTGGGCATCGGAGCCACCTTCCTGCTCGCGCTGGTCATCGGGCCGATGATCGCCGCCGCCGCCGGCGTGCGCTCGCTGTTCTGGCTCAGCGCCGGCCTCGCCGGCATCGCCGGGCTCGCGCTGTCCTTCCTGCCGGAGGGCACCACACCCCCGGAGCGCCACGCGGCGCTGCCGATCAGACAGGCATTGACGCCGCCGCTGCTGCGGCTGGACGCGTACGTCTTCCTCCTGCATGCGCTGCTCGCCGCGAGCTTCGTCGCGCTGCCGTTCCTGCTCCGCAACGGGATCGGGCTGCCGCTGGGGGAGCACTGGAAGATCTACGTCGCCGCACTGGCGCTGTCCCTCGCCGGCACCGTTCCGCTGATTCTCGCGGATGAGCGACGCGGCAAGGACGCCACGGTCTCCGTCGCGGTGGCGCTGCTCCTGTCGGGCCAGCTCGTGCTCGCCTTCGGCGGTTTCGCGACCGGGCCGATCATACTCGGCCTCGCGCTCTTCTTCGCCGGCTTCAATTTCCTGGAAGCCGGCCTGCCGGCGCGGCTGTCGATCGTGGCGCACGACGCGTTGCGCGGCGCGTCGCTGGGGGTGTTTTCGAGCGCCCAGTTCCTCGGCATCTTCGCCGGCGGCCTTGTCGGCGGCCGGCTGCTGGAGGGCGCGCGGCCGTCGGACGTGTTCCTCGCGTGCGCGGTGCTCGCGGGGATCTGGTTCGTGGCCGCGCGCCTCGGCCCTCGCTCGACGCCGGCCTGAGCGCGCTACCCGCGGTCTCGGGTGGCGGTCGAGCCCGTGCGAATCCCGGCGGAACGACCGGAAATCGGGCTGGCTTTTGCAGTGCCAGGCTCTACAATAAGCAGCCCTCGCACACGGGCATCTCTGCGGTGGAATGCACGGTTAGCGAGGCAGAATGAAGGGGAGCGCTATGGCCGCCCGCGGTGTAAACAAGGTAATCCTCATCGGCAACCTCGGACAGGACCCCGAGACCCGCTACATGCCGAGCGGCGGCGCTGTGACCAAGCTGCGCGTCGCGACCAACGAGTCGTGGAAGGACAAGCAGACGGGCGAGCAGCAGGAACGCACCGAGTGGCACCGCGTCACGATGTTCGGCCGCCTGGCCGAGATCGCGGCCGAGTATCTGCGCAAGGGCTCGCAGGTCTACCTCGAGGGCCGGCTGCAGACCAGCAAGTGGCAGGACAAGGACGGCAACGACCGCTACATGACCGAGGTCATCGCCAACGAAATGCAGATGCTCGGCGGGCGCGGCGGCGGCGCGGCGCCGGCGATGAGCACCGGCGGCGCCGCGGCTTCGGCGGCCCAGCCGGCGGCCGACGATTTCGACGACGACATCCCGTTTTAGGGGCCCGGCTGGAATCCCGGCCGTCGCAGATCGCCGCTCACGAGTGATTGACGTAGCCGCACGCAGGGCCGCGGCCGGGGGGAGTGTCTTTCAGGACCGCCGTGAACCCATCCATGGG
>CAZTAE010000042.1:0-15013 GCA_964611535.1 uncultured Woeseiaceae bacterium | reverse complement strand
ATACTGGCCCGCCTGGGCCGGCCTGGGGCTGTTGCGGCTGAGCTGCCTGCTGCCCTACCGCGCGCAGCTCGGCATCGGCAGTGTCATCGGCCGCATCGCGCACCGGTTCCTGGCGGAGCGCCGCGCCATCACCCGCCGCAATCTGGAGCTCTGCTTTCCGGAGCTGTCGTCGAGGGAGCGGGACGCGCTCGCGCTCGCGCATTTCGAGGCGCTCGGGATGTCCATCATCGAGCTCGCTCTCGGCCGCTGGGCGTCCGACCGGAAACTGCTCGGCATGACCCGCATCGAAGGCACCGGACACGTCCGCGATGCGCTGGCCAGCGGCCGCGGCGTCATCTTGCTGAGCGCGCACTTCACGCCGCTCGAGATCAGCGGCCGCGTCCTGAAACTCAGCATTCCGCCGTTCGATGCCGTGTTCCGACGCAACCGGAGCGAGTTCATGACCGAGATCCTGCGCACCGGAAGGGAAAAGTCGGCGCGCAGGACGATCGAGAAGAACGACATCAAGAGCATGGTCCGCAGCCTGCGGGAAGGCGTGCCCGTCTGGTATGCACCGGACCAGAGCTACAACCGCAAGCAGTCCGCGCTCCTGCCGTTCTTCGGGGTGCCTTCGATGACGAATACCGCGACCGGCACACTGGCTCGCCTGGGCAACGCGGTGGCGATTCCCTTCTTCCCGAGGCGCCTGCCAGAAGGCGGCTACGTCCTGACGCTGCTGCCCCCGCTCGAGGGCGTGCCGAGCGGCGATCCGGTCGAGGACACGCGCCGGTATCTCGAGGTGCTGGAGCGGCAGATCCGCCTGTGCCCCGAGCAGTACTACTGGGTGCACCGGCGATTCAAGAATCGTCCGGAACCGCTGCCCGACGTGTACGCAGGTATCGGACGCCCGGCGGCGGAATCCGGCCGGCCCGGCTGACTACGGGTGCCGCTCCTCCGCTGCTGACGCGGCGCCGCGGCGGTAGCCTGCGAGCAACTGCCGCCAGTCCTCGCCGGAGAACCGGATGCGCGGATCGAGCGCGGCGACTTTTTCCAGCGAGTGACGCAGCCGCTCCAGATTGCCGTGCCGCCAGCGGCCGTCCGGCCGCAGGCGCCCGCGGTCGAAGTCGAGCAGGAATAGCTCGTCGGCGGCGTTCACCTGGACATTGTAGGCATTGAGGTCCGCGTGCCACGCGCCGGCATCGTGAAAGCGGCGGATGCCGCGGCCGAGGCCGGCCCAGAATCCGGCGTCCGTGCCGGCCAGGAGGCGCTCCGACAGCGGCCGGATGCCCGGCTCGCGCACGGTGAGCAGGTCCGCCGTGTACCACAGAGCGCGGCGGCAGTAGCGGGCTGCTGCCGGCCGCGGCACCGGCAAGCCGCGGGCCTTCAACTCGGCCAGCAGCCGCCACTCTCTGAACGCGCGCGTGCGGTCCCGTCCGAGCCACAGGTAGCGGTCGGCGTTGACGCGCCCCATCAGCCCGCCGCGCCGGTAATGCCGCAGCACGAACTCCGGCGTGCCCGTCCCGACGAACATCGTGCGGCCACGACCCGCGGCACGCAGGCCGCCGGTGACCGGCGAGCTCCACGGCCAGCATTCCGCATCGAAGTCGTCGTCGGAGATGTGGTTGATCAGCGACTTATCGTATAGGATGGCGCCGGATTCGGTGTTCACTACCGTCTGGTTCAATCGTCACCGGACCCCGTTTGCCTGACCGTCCATGTTGCAGCAATCGCCACCCGAGAGCATCTGCGTCATTCGGCTTTCCTCGCTCGGCGATACCTGTCACGCGCTGCCCGTCGTCCGGGCCATCCAGGACACCTGGCCCGAAACCCGCGTTACCTGGATCATAGGGCGAACCGAAGCGACGCTGATGTCGGACATCCCCGACATCGACTTTATCATCTTCGACAAGGACCGAGGCGCGGCCGCTTACGCGGACGTGCGGCGGCAACTGCGCAGGCGGCGCTTCGACGTGGCGCTTTGCCTGCACGCCTCGATGCTCGCCAACGTCATAGGCCGGCTGGTGAGCACGCCGGTGCGGCTGGGCTACGACTACACGCGCGCCAGGGACTTCCAGTGGCTGTTCACGAACGCGCGCATCGATGCCGCACCGAAACAGCACGTCCAGGACGCGATGATGTCGTTCGTCCGGACGATCGGCATACCGCCGCGGGCGCTTCGCTGGGATATCCCGCTGTCGCCGGCACACACGGAGTTTGCAGCGGCCTGCATGGACGACCGCCGCCCGGCGATGGTCATCAGCCCCTGCAGCAGCGAGCGCACGCGAAACTATCGTAACTGGAGTGCGGAAAACTACGCGGCGGCGGCGAATCACGCGCGGCAGAAGTTCGGTTGCGGGATCATCGTCACCGGCGGGAGAAGCGGCATCGAATGCGAGTACGCTCGGACCATCAGCAGGCTCTGCGGCCGCGGCGTCGTGGATCTGGTGGGCAAGACCTCGCTGAAGCAACTGCTCGCGCTGCTCGAACGGGCTTCCGTCCTCCTCTGCCCCGACTCGGGTCCCGCTCATATGGCAACGGCCGTCGGCACCCCGGTCATCGGGCTGTACGCGACCTCGAACCCGGAGCGCACCGGGCCCTACTTCAGCCGCGACCTGACCGTGAACGCCTACCCGGCGGCCGTGCGCAAGTACCTGGACCGCCCGGTCGAGGCACTGCGCTGGGGGCAGCGCGTGCGGCAGCCGGGCGCGATGGGACTGATCCGGCTGGCCGACGTCAACCTCCGGATCGACCGCGTCCTGGGCGGCGTGGCGGGCGCGCGGTCCGGGGTGCAGGTTCGCGGCTGTTCCCGGCCCGTTTGGCACCATTAGCGGCAGATTTGGCCTTTTTCATTCCTCATCCTGCAAGCTGGAAAAGACCGTCTCGGGCCGGATGTCGCGCAGGCAGCGGAAATGGCCCAGCGGGCAGCGACGCTCGAAGCAGGGACTGCACGAGATGCCCAGGTAGTGCACGACCCGCCTCTCGGTGAGCGGCGGCGTGAAGGTCGGGCTGGAGGAGCCGTACAGCGCGACCACGCGGGTACCCACGGCGGCGGCCACGTGCATCAGCCCGGAGTCGTTGGTGACGGCGTGCCGGCAGGCCGCCAGCAGATCGACGACTTCTTCGAGCGTGGTTCGGCCGCAAAGGTTGCTCGCCGAGCCGTCGCCCGCGATCGCCTCGGCGGCCGCGCGGTCCCGCTCGGACCCGAGCAGCCATACGTCGTATCCCGCAGCGTCCAGCATGCCGGCCAGTCGCCTGAAGTATTCGACCGGCCAGCACTTGGCGGGACCGTATTCGGCGCCCGGCATCATCGCGACGGCCGGGCGATGGCCGTCGAGCCCGAGGCGCCGCAACACGCTCGCCTGCCCTTCCCGGGAAATGCGCAGAGAAGGCCGCGGAATGTCGGGCAGCGGTTCTCCCGGCTCCAGGCCGAGCGCGACGAACCGCTTCACCGTTTGATCGAGCGCCCGGACGTCGAAAGGCCGCATGTCGTTGATCAGTCCGTAGCGCAGCTCGCCGCGAAACCCGGTTCGGCGCGGCACGCCGGCCAGCCAGGGGACGATCGCCGCCTTCAGGGACCGCGGCAGTACGATGGCGCGCTGGTAGACGTCGGCGCGCAGCTTGCGCGCGAGTCGCCAGCGCGCACCGAGGGCCAGTTCGCCGTGCGCGGCGGCGAGGACGAAACCCCGGCGCACCTCCGGCATGCGGGCGACCACGGGCAACGCCCAGCCCGGCGCCAGCATGTCGACGTGTCCCTCCGGGGCGCGGTCCTTGAGGAGCTTGCAGAGCGACTGCGCCATTACCATGTCCCCGACCCAGGATGGGCCGACGACCAATGTTGCGCGCGCTTGCACGGTTCAGCGGCAGTACGCGGTCACGCGCTCAGGAACTCCAGGTACGTCCTGATGCCGTCTTCCACTCTTGCAAACTGCAGCTCGCAGCCCGCGTTTCGCAAGCCCGTCAGATCCGCCTGCGTATAGCTCTGATACGCGTCTGCCAGCTCCAACGGAAACGGGACGTAGCGGATGCGGCCACGGCCGTGCCAGTCGATGATCGCATTGGCGACGTCGTTGAACGACTGCGCGCTGCCGGTCCCGACATTGAAGATGCCCGAGGCGTGCCGGTTCTCCAGGAACCAGAGGTTCACGTCGCAGACATCGTCGACGTACACGAAATCCCGCCTCTGCTCTCCGTCGCCGAAGCCGCCGGAGCCCTCGAACAGCCGAATCTCGTTGTCGCTCATGAGCTGCCGGTGAAAGTGCCACGCCACACTCGCCATGGGCCCCTTGTGCTGCTCGCGCGGGCCGTACACGTTGAAGTAGCGAAGGCCGGCCACCTGGCTTGCCGGGTGCCCCGCCAGCCGGCGGACGTACTGGTCGAACAGCAGCTTGGAATAGCCGTACACGTTCAGGGGCCGCTCATTCTCCGGCAGTTCCCGGAAATCGTCCGCCGTGCCGTAGACGGCGCCGGAGGAGGCGTAGATGAAAGGGATCTGCCTCGCGAGGCAGTGGTGCAGCAGGCGCTTGGAGTAGGTGTAGTTGTTCTGCATCATGTAGCGCCCGTCCCACTCGGTCGTGACGGAGCAGGCGCCCTGATGCAGCACCGCCTGGACGCCGGACGCGAAGCGTTCGTCCAGTTGCTCGATGAACTCGTCCTTGTCCAGGTAATCCGCAATGGCGATGTCGGCGACGTTGGCGAACTTGCGCCCGTCCGAGAGATCGTCGACCACGACGACGTCGTCGCCCGTCCGGTCCAGCAGATGGCGAACGAGGTTGCTGCCGATGAACCCTGCTCCGCCGGTAACGATATACATGTCAGCCCGCCGGCGTTGCGAGATAGTACTCGGCGCCGCAATAAGGGCACTTGGCCTCGGCCGTTTCCTGTATCGGCAGATAGACCTTCGGATGCGAGTTCCACAGGTACATGCCCGGCATCGGGCAGGAAAGCGGCAGGTCGTCCGGCGTTACCTCGTAACGGTGCTGCGCGTTCGCGGGAATCAGATTCTGGTCGACCGTGCCCGCCCTGGCTGCCATCGAGTTCACTCCTTGTCATGCCCTTACAGGGGCGGGGATTATAGCAATGCCCCCGGGCGCGCCGCGACACGCGGCGCGGTGGCTCACACCGGCTCGCCCACCAGGCGATCCCACAGCGCGATCACGTCGCCGCGCTCCCCGGCAAACCGGTCGCTATCCACCAGCGGCGGCTGACCGTCCAGCACGAGTCGATGCAGGCAGAGCCGATAGCTCCTGTAGACGTCCTGCAGGAGTCGGACATCGCCGCTCTCGAGACAGCCGGCCGCCTCGAGAACGCCCAGCTGCCGGATGTTGTCGGGGTAGTAGATAAGAGCCGGATGCCGTGCGGCGTGCTTCAGCACCAGGTACTGCACGATAAACTCGATATCGCCGATGCCCCCGGCCCCCTGTTTCAGGTCGAAACGTGCGGGATCGTCTTTCGACAGTTGCCGCCGCATCCTGGCCCGCATGTCCAGGACATCTGCGGCCAGCCGCTCCCGGCGAACCCGTCGCCGCAGAGTCTCGGAGCGAATGTGCTCGAATTCGCGCGCGACTGCTGCGCTGCCCGCGACCGGGCGGCTGCGCAGCAGCGCCTGATGCTCCCAGGTCCAGGCGTTCTCTTCCTGGTAGCGCGCGAAGCCATCGATGCTGGTCACGAGAAGACCGGACCGTCCGCTCGGCCGCAGCCGTGTATCGACCTGGTAAAGGACCCCCGAGGACGTCTGCGCCGTCAGGAAGTGAACCAGCCGGCGAACCAGGCGCGCGAAGAACATGCTGTTGTCGAGCGGCTTGCCGCCGTCGGTTACCTGTACCGGTCCGTTGCCGTCGTGCAGGAACACGAGGTCCAGGTCGGAGCCGTAGGAGAGCTCGATCCCGCCGAACTTGCCGTAGGCGATCACGCCGAAACCGGCACGGCGGCGGCTGCCTGCGTTCTCGACGTAAGGCTGCCCGTGCTTCCGCGTCAGGTCATGCCACGCGACCGCGAGCGCCGTGTTTACGACGAGCTCCGCGAGCTCCGTGAGGCGATCGCTGACCTTCATCACGGGCAGGTTGCCCATGACGTCGGCGACTGCGATCCGGAAAAGAGTCGCCCTCTGGAACTGTCCCAGGGTTTCGATCTGCTGTTCGCTGTCGCTGTCGGCGATGCCTTCCAGCCGCCGCTGCAGGTCAGCGCGCATCTCCTCCGGCGTCAGCTGTGGCGTGTACAGGCGGGGGTCGAGAAGCTCGTCCAGCAGCAACGGGAACCGCCCGACCTCGCCAGCCAGCCAGGCACTGGCCGCGCACAGGCCGACGAGCCGTTCGAGTACCAGGGGATTCTCGTTCAGCAAGGCCACGTAAGCGCTGCGACGCAGGATCTGCTCGGCAACGGCCAGCACCCGCTTGAGGACGACGGCCGGTTGCTCGTGATCCTGCAGCGTGACCAGCAGCGCGGGCACGAATCTGGCCAGACGCTGCGCCCCGGCCTGGTCCGTCTGTGCGACCGGCAGGCCGCGTGCGAAGCCTGCCATCACCTTTGCCATTTCTGCGGCTTCACGATAGCCGAAGCTCGAGAACATCTCCTCCCAGTCTTCTGCTCCCGAGGATGCGCGCCACAGTGTGGCGGCAGAGCCGCCGATGTCGGTCTCCAGCCGCTTCTCACCGCCCCGGAAGGCGACCGAGTCGAACAGTCTGGCCACCGCTTCACGATGCCGGCCCGTCTGTTCGGACAGCGCGGCCCACTCCGCACGCTCCATCGCAAATGCCAGCCGCGACCTGTCCGGCTCCGAGTCGGGAAGTTCATGCATCTGCTGATCCCGGATCGCCTGCACGACATTCTCGAGACGGCGCAGGAAGCGGTACGACTCCCCGAGGACTGCGGCATCGCCGGCCTCGAGGTTCTTCGTCCGTTCCAGACGCCGGAGCGCCACCTGCAATTCCGGTGTACGCAGCTTGCGGTCGGCGCCGCCGCGGACGAGCTGCAGCGACTGGATGATGAATTCGATCTCGCGGATGCCGCCGGGGCCTAGCTTGATGTCGTCGGCCAGCTGCCGCCGCTTCGCCTCGGCGGCCACGAGCGCCTTCATGTCGCGCAGCGATTCGAATACGCCGTAATCGAGATACCGGCGGTAGACGAAAGGCTCGATGATGTTCCGCATGAGTTCCCCGGCAACGGCAGCGTTGCCAGTGTCGAGGACGCGTGCTTTCACATAAGCGTAGCGCTCCCAGCCACGGCCGTGCCGCAGCAGGTAGGATTCCAGCGCGCCAAAGCTCACCACCGGCGGGCCGCTGTCGCCGAACGGCCTGAGACGCGTGTCCACGCGGTAAACGAAGCCGTCCGGCGTCACCTCGTCCAGTAGCGCGACGATGAGCCGCGAGAGCCTCGTGAAGTACTCCTGCGCCGTGAGCCGGCGCGGGCCCTCTGCTTGCCCGTCGGTCGGGTACAGGAAGATGAGATCCACGTCCGACGAGAAATTCAGCTCCCGGCCGCCGAGCTTGCCCATGGCCAGCACGACGATCCGCAGGTCGCGGCCGGCGCCGTCCTTCGCGGTGCCGAAGCGCGAGCGCATGTCCGTCTCCGCGCGGGCCACGGCCGCCGCGATCAGCGTGTCTGCCAGCCTCGACAGGGCCGCGAGCGTGTCGGCGACGCTCGCCTCCTCGTTCAGGTCGCGCCACAGGATTCGCAAGAGCCCGCGGTTGCGCCTCCCGCGAAGCGCCCGCTTGAACTCGCCGATATCCTCCCCCGACTCCGCGTGCGGGGGCGGCGCCGGATCACCACCTTCGCCGGTAAAGGCGCTGTCCCGCAGCTCCCCGGTCAGCCAGTCCCATTCGCGGATCGCCACGTTGCCGGCGAACTCGCTGCAGGCGACGAGCCGCAACAGCTTCTGCACGTCGTCGGGGTGCAAGTCGTCGAAAGCGTGCGGCCGATCGTCGAGGAGACGCTCGACCCAGCGCTGCAGCGGGTCGCGCAGTGGTCCCGGCAGCCCGTCGATGGCGGCCAGGGGATCCTTGCCGTCGGTTGCTCTCACGCGATGGGATTCAGGCGGCCTGTCGTTCGGGAGCGCCGTGGCGCGGCTGGCCGTTATCCGCCCCGCCGGTTTCCGGCGTCAGCGTCGATTATGCGGCAGGCTCGTGGCAAAGGCCAGGCGCGGCGGCGGCTCAGGAGCCGCCCGCCTCGCGCGCGGCTTTCAGCCGGCCGCGGGGAGCCTGCTCCCTCCCGTCAAGTCCGGAAAGGACACCGGCCAGCGGCACGGGCCTGCCCACGGCGTGGCCCTGGGCGTAATCCACGCCCATGCCCGCGACGTACTCGCGGATCTCCTCCGTCTCCACGTATTCCGCGACCGTTTCCAGCTCCATGACCTTGGCAACCTGGGTAATCGCAGCGACCATCGATTCGGAAATCCGGTTGCCGCTTATGTCCTTGATGAAATTGCCGTCGATCTTGAGGGTGTCGACATTGAAGCTTTTCAGATAGGCGAACGAGCTCAGGCCGGCGCCGAAATCGTCGAGCGAGAACTTGCAGCCGCGCTTCCTCAGTGCGTCGATGAACGCCTGCGCCTTCACATGGTTCGATACCGCCGCGGATTCGGTGACCTCGAAACACAGCGCCTGTGGCGGCAAGCCGTTGCTATCGATGCGCTCGCCGATGAAGCTGAGAAACTCGTCGTCGCCCAGTGACTGGCCCGAGAGGTTGATGGCGAACAGCGCACCGGCGCGCTGGATCGCTGCGGCGTGCCTGCCGAGGATTCGGAGCGTGGTCGATACGACCCAGCGATCGATCTGGGGCATCATCTGGTAGCGTTCCGCGGCGGAAAAGAAGGATGTGGAAGGCACTTCGTCGCCGTCCGCATCGCGCATGCGCAACAGGATCTCGAAACGGTTCGCCGCGGCCACCGCGCTGAGTGGCGCGATGGGCTGCGCCAGCAGATCGAAGCCGTCGGCGTCCAGCATCTTCTGTATCTCGGCAACCAGGTTCATGTTGTCGAACCGCCGCACGATGCTCTGGTTGGCCTGGTCATACACCTCGACCCGGTCGCGTCCGTGATCCTTCGCCGAGTCGCAGGCGATGCGCGCCGCCGTCAGCACCCGGCTTTCGTCGCCTCTTTCGGCAAACGGGGCCACGCCCACACTGACCGTCACCTGCAACGACCGGTCGCCTTGCAGATAGCGCAGGGACTCGCTGTTCTCACGGATGGCGCTCGCCAGGTCCAGTGCGACCTCTATGCTGCTGTGGGTCAGCAGAATCGCGAAATCGTCTCCGGTCAGCCGCCCGGCCACCGCGTTCGGCGGCACCTGCTCCTCCAGGATCTGCGCGAATCGTGTGATCACGGCGTCACCCGCCTCCTGCCCGAACGTCGTGTTGACCAGCTGCAGGTTGTCGAGGTCGAAATAGATGATCTGGTGAGAATCGTCTTCGCCCGCCAGCGATTTCCTCGCCTCCGCGAGCTGGGCCTCGAATCCCGAGCGGTTGGCGAGCCCGGTCATCGTGTCGAAGGACTGCTCGATCACGTATTCCACCTTGCGGGCGATGTGCGCCATGAACCGCTGGTGCGACGGGCGAAACGGCTCACCGCCGACGCGACCGAGCTGGGCGAGTATCCCCTCGACCTTGCCGGCGCGGTCCAGCAGCGGACAGATCATCGCCTGGTAGCCGAGGTCGGCGACGTCGTCGGAGCCCGGTACCGACGGCACTTCGAAGACGACGGGGGACCGCTGGTCCTGCATGCGCGGAAAGAGAGTCTTGATGAGGTACTTGTCGAGCACCTTGCGATTGACGTTCTTCCAGCTCGAGTGCGTCGCGCTGATCCGGATTCTCTTCGAGGGCAACAGGAGAACGCTGTAGGCGATACCGAGGAAACGCCCGCTCTGACCGACGAGCTGGGCGAGGCTGGCGTGGCTGCGGGACGTGCCGTGGATCTTCTGGTCCACCTGGTAGACCAGCCTCAGCTCCTGCTCGGCCTCGTCGGCCCGATTCCGCTCACCGCTCAGCTGCCGGTCGAGGCGCAGGGTCTCGCCGATGAGGCCCGCCGCCGACAGCAATGCATCCTGCAGGTCTTCAACCTGCTGCGCTGCCGGCTCGCCGCGGCCGGCGGCAAACACCGCCGCAAGCCGCCCGGGCGGACCGTCATTGGCGGGCAGGGGCGCCACGAGCAAGCGCCGCCCCGAAGGCAGCCGGGCCCACGCCGTATCCTGTTCTGCCGGCGGCTCGTGCAGCTCCGCGGCTATGGACGCATCCTCGAGCTCGCCGGCTGCGGGGCCGTCACTGCGCCAGAGGCACCGTTGCTCGCGATCGTAACAGGCAAAGCCTTCCGCCCCGGGCAACGCCGCCCGCAGCAGTGTCTCGATGCCAACGATGGCGTTGCCTGCCGGGTCTGGTGCTTCGGCTGTCACCTGTAAGCCGCCCCTCTTTTCGAGCCGCCGCGGCCCTGACGGCGCGGCTTATCGACGGCACCATGCCACGGCGGTTCGGGCAGCGCTGTGAATCAGGTCTCAGCCGTTCCGCCACGGACTCGTTTTTGTGAGCACAATCCGTTATTTAAACCGCGGCAGCCGGGGGTTTCAGGAAAGGCTCTCCAGCCACTCGTTGTCGGAGCCTTCGCTGACGCCTTCAAACAGCGGAGTGCTGAAGTAGCGCTCCCCCGTATCCGGCAGCATCGCGAGTATGACCGACCCCTTGTCGGCCCTGGCCGCGACGTCGAGGGCCGCAGCTACGGTCGCGCCCGACGAGATACCGACGAACAGCCCTTCCTCGCTTGCCAGGCGCCGGGCTATCTCTATCGCGCGGTCGTCTTCCACCGCAACGAGGTCGTCGTAGACTTCCCGGTTCAGGACGTCGGGGATGAAATCGGGCGTCCAGCCCTGGATCTTGTGCGGCTGCCATTCCTTCCCGGCGAGGAGCGCCGCGCCGGCGGGCTCCGTTGCCACGATCCGCACTCCGGGCCTCGCCAGCTTGATGACTTCACCTGCGCCGGTCAGCGTTCCGCCCGTGCCGTAGCCGGTGACCCAGAAGTCGAGCCGGCGCCCCGCAAAATCCCTGAGGATCTCGGGACCCGTTGTCTGTCGGTGATACTCCGGATTGGCGGGATTCTCGAACTGGCGGGCCAGGAACCAACCGTGCTGACGGGCCAGTTCCTCGGCGCGGCGGACCATGCCGGTACCTCGCTCGGCCGCAGGAGTCAGGATGACTTTCGCCCCCAATGCCCGCATGATCTGCCGCCGTTCGACGGAGAACGACTCCGCCATCGTGGCAACGAACCCGTAGCCCCTGGCGGCGCAGACCATGGCGAGGGCGATGCCCGTGTTGCCGGAGGTGGCCTCGACCACCGTCTGGCCGGGCTTCAGCTGCCCCTTCTTCTCCGCATCCTTGACGATTGCAAAGGCGAGCCGATCCTTGACGGATGCCATCGGATTGAAGGACTCCACCTTTGCGTACATCGTCACGCCCTCGGGCGCGACGCGGTGGAGTCTGACGACCGGCGTGTTGCCGATCGTGTCGAGAATGCTGTCGTAGATCATGGTTGCTCGCTCTCTCTTTCCAGTGCGGCCCGCGCCACTCCGCTGGCTTCCGCCGGCCGGGCGACCGGGGTAGCGCGCATCATAACCGAATCGGAGCGCCGGCAAGGCTATCGTCGGCCGTCGCGGGCAAGGGGCGGCGGCCACCTCATAACGGAAAGATATAACGCTCCGGCAGCTGCACCGGCATTTTCTGCAACGAACCGCGCCACCGCTGGTCTACAACTTGTCATCTAGCATCAGCGGCGGGGTCAGATGAAGCTACAACAACTCAAGTATTTTCTCGCGATCGTCGATAACGGGCTCAACATTACGGCGGCGGCAGAAAGGCTCTACACCTCACAGCCGGGGGTCAGCAAGCAGCTGAAGCTACTGGAAGAAGAACTGGGGCTGCAGCTTTTCATCCGTAAGGGAAAGAGTCTCGACGGGGTGACGAGCGCCGGCGAACAGCTCATCGGCCGTGCCAGGTTGATCATGCTGGAGGTGGAGAAAATCCGGAGTCTGGCGTCCAGCCACTATCAGGCAGAGGATGCCGGCGAATACCGCATGATCGCCAACAACGCGCGGTTCCGCTGATTTCCGGCGGGCATCGGCTGGCGCCAGGCCCGTCTCACAGCAGCTTCAGTAGATGCGAAAGCCACCGTGGCGCCTGCGGCTCCGGTAGTCGAGCCACCAGAGGCCACCGAGAAACCCCGCCAGCAGGCACACACCCAGCGCGCCCGCGACCCACGTGAGCGGGAGGCTGTGCTGATACCGCTCCTGTCGCGCGGCATAGCGCTCGTTCTGCGCATTGAGTTCTGCGATTCGGCTGCGGCTTTCTTCCAGCTCCGCAAGCTGCCCGGCCACTTGCTGTTCCAGGGCGGCAATGGCTTCCGCCGGGCCCGCGAAGCGACGCATGGCCTCCTCCAGTTCCCCCCGCAGGCGCCCGGCTTCGGCGCGCGCCTCCGCCACGACCAGCGCGGCAGGTTTTTCGGTGACGAGATAGGCCGCCTTCACGTGCCCTGTCGTGCCGTCCGGGAGGCGGACCCGCGCATAATTCCGGTCCCTCGACAGGATCTCGAGTTCCTGGCCGCTGTCCAGGGTGCGGAAGGCGCGGTCGCCGGTGTCCGCCGCCTGGTGCAGTCCCAACCGCAACTGATCGGTCACGTAGGCCGTCTCTGCGGCGGCATGTACCGGCAGAACCGCGATAAGCAACAGTGCGATCGTAGCGCGCATCATCCTCTCCCTGCCCGGACACGCGCACGCGGCGTGTCGGCGATCGATGGCAGGGGCAGTGTAACCGCGATGCAGGATCCGTCGTGTGATCCAGGTCCAGGGTCTGTCAACCGACCCGGACAGCGGTCAATTCCGGTAGAAAACCCAGCGCAGCAAGGCTTCCTGGACTTCCTGGCCCGTGCCCCGATGCACGTCCTGGTGGTTATGCAGGGAAACGATGATGAAGCGTTCACCGGAGCGGGCACGCACGTACCCCGCGATGGCCGCGACGTCGTCCAGTGATCCGGTCTTGATGTGCGCCATCCCCGTCAGCTCGTCCTCGCGGAACCGGCGCGACAACGTGCCGTCGAGCCCCGCCAGTGACATGGACGACACAAACTCGGGCATGTAAGGACTTCGCCACGCATACCGCAGGATCTCACCGACGTGGCGCGCGGTGATGCGCGCCGTGCGGGACAGTCCTGCCCCGTTGTCCAGCTGTAGACTCTCCAGGGCCACACCGCGTTCGGAGAGCCAGAGGCTGACGGCTTCACGCCCCTTCTCTTCGGTGCCCGGGGCACCGAACTGCTCGGCCGCCAGCGTGTAGAGCAACTGGCGCGCCATGACGTTGTTGCTGTGCTTGTTGACCTTCCTGATGATCTCCGCCAGTGAGGGCGAGTAGAAGGTGCGGAACGGCTCGGCCTCCTCGGGTGCCACGACGTTCTTCCAGCCCCCGGCAAGCTCCCCGCCCATCTCCTGCCACAGGGCCTTGACGAGTCCGTAAGAGAAGTCGTTGTGGCCCAGAGCCGTGCGTGCCATCGAGTACGTCGAGCAACCGTCGGGAAAATCGCCGCTGAAGATGACCCTGTCGACGGCCTCGTTGGCGGTGATGGTGATGCCGCGCTGGTAGCCGCTGCAGCGTCCGTCCTTCAGGGACAGCTGGTTTACCACCTGCAGGTTTTCCAGCTGCGGGTCGAATTGCACATTCACGCTGGTGCCGTCGGGGCCCGGCGCAAAATCGTAACGAACGACCTTGAAGTTCATCAGGAGCGCGTTCGGGGCGACGTTGTAGGCACGGAGCGGTTCGTTATCGAAGGCAGCCGCGTCGTAGTGATCGATATCGAAGTAGCTGTCGTCCAGCAGCAAATCGCCCGTGATACGGCTGACGCCGGTGCGTCGGACGTCGCGCAAGATCCTCCAGAGACGCTCGGTGACCAGAAACGGGTCGCCATAGCCCTTCAGCAAAAGGTCGCCCCGAAGTTCCTCGTCTTCGATCTCTCCCAGCAGATACAGTTCGGTCTTCCAGCGATAGGCCGGGCCGAGCACATCCAGAGCGACGAGGGTCGTCAGCAGTTTGGCGACCGAGGCAGGATTCCTCGGTATGTCCTCGTTCCAGGACAGAACCGGTTCGCCCGTGCGCAGGTTCTCGACATAGAGGCTCAGGCTTTCCGCGGGCAGGCTGCGATGCTCCAGGACCCGCTCGACCCGGGACGGCAGATCCGGCAATGCCTGCGGCGCGGCTGCCAGGCCGAGGATGACGACAAATAACGACAATGATCGGGACACGCCCCCAAACTCCTGATCAACGCTCTTTTTTTAATCGCGAGGCCGCGGGGCCCCCGACGATGTTTCTAGTCCATATCGACGATTCTGTGCCGATTCGCGGTGGCCCACTCGGCCAGCGTGCCGTCCGGGCACACCGCTACAGGTTCACCCACCCTGCTCAGTATCGGTATGTCGAAACGCGAATCAGCATAGGCCGAAATCCCGTCAGCCGCAATCCGGTAGTTCTCACTTACGGCATCCAGCATCTCGGCCTTCTCATGGTAGAAAGGATGGCGTGACGGCGGCGCTGCAGTATAGCGGTCTTCGAGGATGCAGGCTTGCGCGCCCAGGCCCAGGTCCGCACCCAGGCGGCGGCTCAGTACCTCGACGATCGGCTGCAGCGTTCCGGACAGCAGCACCACGACGTCACCGTTCTCCTTGTGCCGCCGGAGCTCGGCGAGCGCCGGTTCGATGAAGTCCGCCTCCGGCAGCGCCATGGCGAATTTGCCGGCCTCCTCGGCGACCAGTCGCTCGTTCAGCCCGTCAAGATACGCCTTGTTCTTGCGAAAGACGTGGCGCCCGAAGCGGGGAAACCACCGCACGACGAACCACGCCATCGACAGCATTTGTCGGGGCCCGATGCAGCGACGCCGCAGGAGCCAGGCGATGAAGCGCTTTTCCGTGCTTTTGCCCGAGATCAGCGTCCCGTCGACATCGAAAATTGCCAGCCGCATGTATCATCCCGATTTCACTCGCCTCACGGAGAAACTGTCCCGTTGCTCCCAGGCGAACTCCCA
>CAZTAE010000041.1:0-15438 GCA_964611535.1 uncultured Woeseiaceae bacterium | reverse complement strand
CGTTGCCCACGCACTCGAAGGAATAATCGACACCGCCGTCCGTCATGTCGACGATGACCTCCTGTATCGGCGCGTCGTGATCCTTCGGGTTGACGCACTCGGTGGCGCCCATCGCCTCGGCCATCGGGAATTTGTCCGGGTTGATGTCGATGCCGATGATCCGCTCCGCCCTGGCCATGACGGCACCTTGTATGACGCTCAGGCCGATTCCGCCCAGGCCGAACACCGCCACCGTGGAGCCCGGCTCGACCTTTGCCGTGTTCAGCACGGCGCCTACGCCTGTCGTGATGCCGCATCCCAGCAGGCATACCTTCTCCAGGGGGGCCTTGTCGCTGATCTTTGCCACCGCGATCTCGGGGAGCACAGTGTGTTCGGCAAACGTCGAAGTGCCCATGTAGTGATGGATCATCTTGCCGTTCTGGGAAAACCGGGACGTCCCGTCGGGCATCACCCCCTTGCCCTGGGTGGCGCGAATCGCCTGGCACAGGTTGGTCTTTCCCGACGTGCAGAAACTGCACTTGCCGCACTCCGGCGTGTAGAGCGGAATGACGTGGTCGCCGGGTTTCAGCCCCGTGACGCCCTCGCCGACTTCCTCCACGATCGCGCCGCCTTCGTGCCCGAGGATTGCCGGAAACAGTCCCTCGGGATCCTCGCCCGAGAGCGTGTAGGCATCGGTGTGGCAAACGCCGCTTGCAACCACCCGCAGCAGTACTTCACCTGCCTTCGGCGGCGCGACGTCGACGGTTTCGATGGAGAGCGGCTTGCCGGCCTCCCACGCAACGGCAGCTCGTGTTTGCATGCTAACCCCCTCGCTCATTAAGCTGTTTTGAAAGAGCCGCATTGCGGGTACAGCGCCGGGCACCCGCCACCGGGGCAGTGGCGGAGGGAGATCCGCCGGCAAGGTGGCGGTCGGACGCCTGCTCGCAGCAGCGGCAACCAGGACGCATCGATGCGTCGTTCCTGAGTATAGCTGATCGGATCGCGCTCTTTTACCGGGCGACGGCACGGCGGCGCTTTCGATCGCCGCCCGAGCGCCTTCGGCGCGCAGGCGAGGGCGTCGCAGTTGCGACACCGCTGACCCTTGCGGTTCGAGGCTCCGCCTGCTCGCGGTGAGATGCGGCGGGCGCTATCATAGCGGCCAGGGCGCAGGAAGTCGGGGTCCGCACGAATGACCGTCGCCAGTCGATGGCTGGTCTCGCTGCTGTTCTACGCCGCCGTGATTTCACCCCTCCCGGCCGGCGCCGCAGCGGCTGCGATCGAAGAGATTGCCGAGGGCGTGTTCGTACGCGCCGGCCGCACCGCCCCCCTGTTCGAAGCGGACAGCGTCGCCAACCTGGGGTTCATTGTCGGCAGCCGCTGCGTCGCGGTGATCGATACCGGCGGCAGCCTCGCCGAGGGACGCGCGCTCGACCGGGCGATCAGCCGGCAGACGGACTTGCCGGTCTGCTTCGTCATCAACACCCACGTGCACCCGGATCACACGCTGGGGAACAAAGCCTTCGAGCGGGAGAACGTGCAGTTCCTGGGGCACGGGAAGCTGCCGGCGGCCATGGCATCGCGCGGCGACGTCTGGCTGCGACGCGCTGCCGAGTCGGGGGCGGCCGTGGACGCCTCGCATATCGTCCTGCCGGAACGTACCGTGGAAGGCGAGGTCCAACTGGACCTCGGTCGCCGAATGCTGATACTCAGGGCACACGACACCGCACATACGGACAATGACGTCAGCGTGCTGGACGCACGAACGGGTACGCTGTTTCTTGGCGATCTGGGCTTTCTCGAGCACCTGCCCGTTCTGGACGGAAGCATCAACGGCTGGCTCGCCGTGCTCCGTCAGCTCATGCGCGAGGAGTACGAGCGGGTGGTGCCGGGCCACGGTCCGGCGAAGGCGGCGTGGCCTCAGGCCGCGCAGCCGACTGTCGACTACCTGCAGGACCTGCGGGAGAAAACCCGGGCCTGGATTGCGGGCGGCGGCGAGCTCGGGGCCGCTCAGCAGGCGATTCAGGCAGACCGGCCGGAGTACTGGCAGCTGATCGAGCAGTATCACAAGCGGAACGTCGCGGCTGCATTTGCAGAACTCGAATGGGAGGATTGAGAACATGAGCACTCGAACACGACGAGCCGGTGAGGCCGGCGCTCTCCTCTTGACGCTGGCTCTTTGTGCCGGCGTCGGGCACGCGACCACCGTCGAGGAGGACATGGTCTGGACCGGCGGTCTGCGCAGCGCCCATTTCCAGGACCGGGAGATCCACAACGACGACCTGATCAGCCTGGAAGCTCCGCAACGAGCCGAGAACGCGGCCATCGTGCCGGTCTCCATCAAGGCCGGCATCCCCCAGACCGAGGACCGGTACATCCGCACCATCTGGCTCTTCGTGGACAAGAACCCCGGTCCGCTGGTCGGAAAGTTTCACTTCACGCCTGCGAGCGGCCGGGCAGACCTGGGGCTGCGGCTGAGAGTCGATGCCTACAGCCCGGTCCGGGCGATCGCCGAGACCAACGACGGCGAACTGCACATGAGCCGGCGTTTCGTGAAGGCGAGCGGGGGTTGTTCCGCGCCGGCATCGTCGGACCCGGAGGAAGCGATGAAGCACATGGGAAAGATGAAATTCCGCGTGCACTCCGAAGGCGGCGAAGCGCAGGCGAGCGCGGTGCCGCAGGAGCAGCCGACGCTGGCGCAGCTCATGATCCGGCATCCGAACCGGAGCGGTCTGCAGAAGGACCAGGTGACGCACCTTTATGCGCCGCCGGACTTCGTCAAGCAGGTCAAGGTGACTTTCGAGGGAGAGGAGATCTTCCGCGCCGAAACCAGCTTCGCCGTCAGCGAGAACCCCAGCTTTCGCTTCTACTTCGCGCCGCAGCGTGAGGGCGAGGTGACCGCCGAGGTCATCGACACGGAAGGCAGGCAGTTCAGCGAGACCTACCGGGTCTCCCCGGCGTCCGGCGAGATAGCCGCTACCCGCTAGGCGGCGCGATGGCACGGCGCCCCGCATCAGACCGCGTGCGGCAGTGCCTGCTGCTTCTGTTGCTTGCCGGGAGTGCAGGTCCGGGCGCGGCGCACTCCGCCGTCGATGAACCGCCGGCTCCGGGAACGTACATCTGGGTCGGCAGTCACCGCCTGCATCTCAATTGCCAGGGCGCCGGATCGCCGACGGTGGTCTTCGATGCCGGCCTGGGCGGCAGCTCGCTCGACTGGACGCTCGTGCAGCCGGAGGTAGCGTCGTTCACGCGCGCCTGCACCTACGACAGGGCCGGCTATGCGTGGAGCGACCCGGGCCCGCTGCCGCGCGACGTCGGAAACATCGTGCGGGATCTGGAACAGCTGCTCGGCAACGGCAGCGTCGCGGCCCCCTACGTACTCGTCGGTCATTCCCTCGGCGGCCTGATCGCGCAGCACTTCGCGCGGCGAAACCCGCAGCGAATTGCCGGCGTGGTGCTGATCGACGCCACCCACGACGAGCAGTTTCGCCGCCTCGAGAAACTGGTGGTGCCGCCCGGCCAGGCGCGCCGAACCGCGCGCCTCGCGATGCATAATTCCTACTCCGTTCCCGAGGGCCTGCCGGAGGAAGTCAGGCGAATCGTCGCGGCGTTCGTGGCCAGGGCGCAGTCCATCGTCGTCGTACAGAGCGAACTGAACTTCCTGCTCGCAACCGCGCGCGCAGCACCGACAGCCCGGGCCGAGTTTCCCGACGTGCCGCTGGTCGTCATCTCGCACCGGGAAACGCCTCCCGGCGCTCCGGTCCTTGAAAGACGCCTGGCGGAAGCGTGGATGGAAATGCAGCTCGACCTGGCGGCGCTCACGCGGCGGTCAAGCCACGTGATCGCCGGGACCGACGACCACTACGTGCACGTACGGGAGCCGGAAACCGTCATCGATGCCGTGCGGAACGTCGTCGAGCAGCACCGCCGCGAAGGCGGCCCGGACGCCGGCGCCCCGACGGTCCCGCGGTGACGCTGCCCGCTCCCAGAAGCTGCGCGCCGAAGATCCCGGTCAGGCAAAGCAGGCAGAGCGCGGCCGGTATCCACGCAATGCTCGTCAGGACAGCCTCCTGCCGCGCGTACGCCGGGTCCAGAAGGGCGCGCGCGAATACGTCCGCGTTCGCCGCCCGCACGTAGTCGAGCCCCGTTTCTGCGGCGAGCTGTTGCAGGTAGTCTTCGCGCAGCGAGGACAGATGCTCCGTGCCGCTCGCGATGCGCTCCTGCAGGCCGCCACTGTCGATGCCCACCATTGCCTCGCCCTGTGTCGACGGGCGTCCCGCGCTGTGCCTGTCCACCTGCATCACTTCGTCTGGCGCCCAGTACCCGGCGACCTCGCCATCCTCGTCGAGGTAGGGGATGGGAACGGCTTCCAGGCCGCCTATGCCGACGATCAGTCCGCCGGCCTCGCCGGCCTCACCCTGGAACCTCGGCCTCAGTGCCGGATGTACCGGCGGCGCCTCGTGACCGTCGGTCATGAAGACGAGGTGGGCGTCGTGGTGCGCCTCATCGCTGCCCAGGTCGGCCAGTGTCGTGATCGCCTCGATTCCCGAAAAAAGACCCTTGGCGACCTCGCTGAGCTCGGCCCAGGCCATGCGGCCGTCGATCTCGTCCACCATCGTCGCGAGGGCGCGGTGGTTTTCGCAGATCTCGACCGGCGCAAAGAGCAGGAAGGTCCGGTGCTCGGTGAAGATGGCGAGGCCCGCCCGGGAACCGCAGGGAAGCTCTTCCAGCGCCCCGTGCACGAGCTGCCGTGCGAAGGCGATGCGCCTCTGGCTGGCAGCAGGACCCGCATCGGCGACGTTCATGCTGCCCGTGATATCCACGACGAAAACGAACTCGTGCGTGTCTCGCGGAAGGTCCAGCGTGGGATCGGCGAGCGCTATCAGCAACAATACGCAGCAGGAGAGCAGCAGCAACAGCCGCTTTCCCGGCGCGGTCAGGCGATTGACGATTGCTCTGCCCGTTCTCACGGCAATCGCTTGCGCACCTGGATGCCCGCCGCGGAGCGGGGATTGTGCTCCGGGTTCCGTTCTTCCTCGACCGGCTCCGGATCTTTCTCCGGAGCCACTCTCAGCGCCAGCTCGAGGTTGAACTTCGCGAACCAGTCCCGACTGTCGGTACGCAACAGTTCGCGGTAGTGCTCCTTGGCGAGCTCGACGAGCGGCAGCGCGAGATCGTCCGCGCCCTCTGCCCGGTACTCCAGGCCGCGGCGCAAATAGAGATTGGCCAGATTGTAATCGACGAGCGCCCGCATGCGGCCGTCGGGCACGTCGATCGCAGCATAAGCTTCCAGGGCGGCATCGAACTCACCGGCTTGCTGCATCGCATATGCCCGGGCGAAACTTACGTCCGGATGGTCCACATGCACGACCTCACCGGCCTGAATTTCCAGCAGCGCCCGATTCACCTGCGCGGCGCGCAACAGCTGGTAACCGTCGTACAGGAGCACGGCGGCAAGGGCGACGCTCGCCCAGCGGATCAGCTTGTCGGCTGTTCGCCAATCCATGCTTTCCTCTCCAGGCATTCCACGGCGACAAGAAGCAGCAAGAGCACGAGGCCGAGCGCATAAAAAGGTCCTGCCACTCTCTGGCGCGGCTCGATGTCGAACGAGCGAATGGGCAGGCTTTGCAGCCGGTTGACCTCGGCAATGGCAGTCGCGAGCACGTCCGGATCCTCCGCGTCGAACACCCGGTACGGCGTATCGAGCGTGGAGAAAAAGTCATGCAGCGTGCGTGCCGGAGCCGTCTCTTCGGTGTGCCTCTCGTCGGAAGCCGTCCCGAGCGTCGGGCTGTTGCGCGAGCTGATGTAAATCCAGTACAGGGCCAGCCGGTTGAGCTCGAGGAGATTGGCGATCTCCTTGCGCGTCGCCAGATCGAGCCGGGCCCCGCCGTCGGAAATGAGGAGCACGAGGCGCGACCCGGTGTAGGGAAGATCGTCGAACAGTTTCGCCGCCGCGATGATGCCGTTGCCGATGTCCGTGTCGGTCAGCCCGCGGCCCACGTTGCCGGCCGTGATGGCCGCCTGGATGGGCTCGGACCTGTCGGTCAGCGGCAGTACCTGGATCGGCTGGGTGCTGAAGACGAACATCGCGTACTGGTCGTTGCGCCGGCCCGCCACGAACTGCGAGAGCACCCGGCGGGCAACGGTGCCTTTCGAGTCGGCGCCTCGCGTATCGAGGGGATTCTCGAACGACTGGCCGCCGAACGGCTGATCCATGCTGCGGCTTCGATCCAGCAGCAGCACGATCTGCGCACCCTCCCCGATACGCTCCACCGACGTTGCCGGCAGGAAAGGACCGCTCAAGCCCAGCAGCAGCAGGCCCATCGTTGCGGCGGAGGCCACCCGCACGCCGACCTCGACCAGGCGGGACGGCCGGTCCTTCGGTATCAGGAGGAACGTCGAATAGCGAATGGTCGCGCCGGAGCCAGCCAGCAACGGCACGAGGCACAGCGGCAGGAGCAGAAGCACCCACGGATGATCAATTTCCAGGGGCATGGAGTTCCACAGGGGGCCGGCGCCCCGACGACCGCCGTTCTATTCGCCGGCAGAGCCGGCACAGCCGCAGCAGTGCGGCAGGCGCGCTGCCGGCAGGCGCGCTGCCGGCAGGTGCGTTGGCGAAGAACATCTGGCCCGAGGCCGCAAACAGCCGTCGAAAATCCTCGCGCAGCGGGGCGAATTCGGAATGTGACGCCAGGAAGTCGTCGAGATTGTGCGCAAAGACCGCGCGTCCCGCTGTTCGGTTGATGGCCTCATGGACGATCTTCAGGCTCGCCGTGTTCTGCGCCGGCGGGCTCGACCGGGCCTGCAGGCGCTTCAGCTCACGTACGGCCGTGGCAAAGGGCAGGCGATCACGTGACCTGAAGGCCATGAGGCCGCGCCGCCACGCCGCGAGCAGGAGCAGCGCCAGCAGGGCCGCCCCTGCCCATGCCATACGACCCTGCCGCTCCTGAAGCGGCAACGGGACCGGCGGCCGATCGGGCTGCAAGGACGTAGCCGTGATCCGGTCCGAGGCGATGCCGGACGTCAGAGGCGCAACGGTGATCCTCAAGCGGGGTACGATTGTCGTCAGTGCCTGCGTCTCATCGACGATGCGGAGATTCTGCTGCGGTACGGCAACGGTCTCCGGCGCCGCCGGGGCGTTGCGAAGCTGGTAAGTCAGAATCAGGCGATAGTGCCGGCCGTCCCTGTCGGTTGCGACGTCCAGCTCCGGCGCAGCAACTTCCAGCCACCGGTCCAGCCTCCCCGCTTTCGGGAGGCTCTCCTCATCGAGCCGATAATCCGGGTGTACGCTCAGATGCACCTCGCGGTGGATCTTGTCGCCGATCACATAGCCGAAAGTGCGCGGTTCGATGACCTCGTTCGCGCGAATAGCCTGGGCCTGCAGCGACGCCGGCCCCGCCAGCAGAATCAGCACCAGTACCGCAGAGGATTGGCTGAATCGGCGGAAAGAGGCTGGACGCTCGAGCATCGGTGGCGGGAGACTGCAGGGACGGCCCTGTCAGCCGTAGAAGTACCGGGTCACCGCGTCTGCTTCGAACCGGTCCCGGATGAACAGCGGCGCCAGCCCGAATCGCGCGCAGCAGTCTCTCAGCCCCTGTGCCCGCGCGGCAACCGAGTCCCGCAGACGCCTCGCCAGCGCCGGCCGCAAGAGCAGCATCTGCTCGTCCCCGGATTCCGGATCGAATATCCGTGCGACGCCGTACTTCGGCGTCGTTCCCTCGGCGCTGTCCCACAGGACCACCGGCACGACGGCATGCAGGGCCAGGGCTGCCAGCAGCCTGTCGAGCATGGCCAGCGGAAGGTGAAAGTCCGAGATCAGGAACACGAGCGACCGCGTCGGGGGGATCTGCTCGGCGGCCTGGAGCAGGCCCTGCGCATTCGGTCCCGACGGCTCCAGCCTGCGCAATCCGGCCGTTATCACGGCCCCGGCCGCCCTGTTCCGGGTGAGCGGCAGAACCAGCTCCTCACGGATGGCATCGTCGCACGCCGTGAACGAGAGCGGGTCACCGCTGCGGTAGGCCGACAGCGCCAGGGACTCGACGAAATCGGCCAGCAGGTCCATTTTTTTCGAGCGTCCCGAAAAACCCATCGACGCGGACACGTCGGCGAGGATCCGGACCGGAACGGTGGCACGCTGGGTGTAGACGCGCACCATCAATCGGTTGAACGGATCACGCAGGCTCGCAGCAACGTCGAAGCGGCGCGGATCGGGAGCCGCAAGCAGACTCGCATGACCGCGGAATTCCATGCCTCCGCCCCGCTGCGTGCCCGGATGTGCGCCGGGATCGAGGCCGCGCGCGCGCGCGGGCAGGCGGTAATGGAAAGCCTCTGCTCCAACCGCATTGCCCCCCGTCATGGCGCAACCACCCGACCCAGCACCTGGTCGAGAAACTCCCCCATCAATTCTGCCCGACGCATTTCGTAGACGGGCCTGAGGAAGACACGATGGCCGACGGTCGCGTGGAACACCTCGTGGATGTCCTCAGGGGCCACCGCCTCGCGGCCGTTCAGCCAGGCCGCTACTCTGGCCGCACGGAGCAGCATGCTCGCCCCGCGCGGACTCACGCCGCTCTGGACCATCTGGTCGACGTCGACGTCGCTCATGCGGACGCCGAACGCCCCCGGTGTTGATGTCGCGCGACAAAGATCCAGCGCGTACGTCTGCAGAACTCGGGTGGTCTGCACGTGATTCTGAACGCGCTCGGCAATGTCGTTCAATTGCTCGAACGGCACCATTCCACGCGGCAGTCCGTCCAGCAGCTTGTCCACGTCGTGGAACCGCGTCTCCACCATGATCGCGCGCTGCAGTTCCGGATCCGAAGGCGGCTGGATCTCGATTTCCATGAGAAAGCGATCACGAGCCGCGGCGGGAATCTCGAACGTTTCTTCCTTCTCGACCCGATTGCGGTCGGCGAAAACCTGCAGATGTGGAAAGCGATACTCCCGATCGAAGGCAGTCACGCTGCGCTCGGCCATCACGCGCAGAAGCAGTGAGTGCATCTGCGGCCGCGCACGGTTGACCTCGTTGAAGAAGAAGGTGGAGAGCGCCTCGCCGTGTTTCAGCAGAGGACCCGGGGCCACTTTCGGCTTGCCGTGCTCGTCGACGTAGGTGTAATAGACGAGGTCGCTCGGCATCAGATCGATCGTGCCCTCGATCCGTTCGTAGCCCCCGCCGACGACGCGGGCCACGCTGCGGAGCAGCGTCGTCTTGCCGACGCCCACATCGCCTTCGAGCAGGACGTGGCCGCGCCCGAAAATCGCGATATTCAGCAGCCGAACGGCGGCCTCCTGCCCCAGGACGACAGCGCTGACCCGGGCCTCTAGCTCCAGCGCGGCGGTCCGCCAGGCCCGGAGGTCCTGATCGGGGTCCGCCACCGGGTGTGAGCTTGTCGAATTATCGGGCAACAGGCCCCTCGTGGGCGATTTTCGCGTACATGCGGTGATTTCCCCCCGGGGCCGGCGAGCCACGGGCCCCGGGGCTTGTGGCCACCATCACCTCTGCTATTATGACATATGACGCTATCGGCGGACCCAAGGAATGCGACGGAAGTACCCTGTGACACCCGCTGTCCGGCTCGTGGCTGTCGCCGCGCTGGCGCCCCTCTGCGCGGGCGCGAATACCGACGCAAGTACCGAAGAATACAACGATTTTCCGACTCTGGCCCGCGTGGAGTACGTACTGCGCTGCATGGACCATCATGGCGGACAGATCTACGAAAACATGTACTCCTGTGTTTGCAGTATCGACCGCATTGCGACCGTATTCAGCTATGATGACTTCGTGAGAGCGGAAGTCCTCGCGCAGTTGCGGACAACGCCGGGAGAACGCGGTGGACTGTTTCGCGAGGGTGGGAGAGAATTGGTAGCGAAGTACCTCGAGGTCACCGAAGCGGCAGAAGAATCCTGTTTCAGCTCGCTCGAAGCGTCACAGGGATAAAAATTAACGTTGGTGTACCGGCAGCCGCAATTGCGAACTGCCTGGGGTCACCATGTCGATATCGTGTCGACAACAGACGAGGAGAGGAAAATGAAAGGGCGATTAATGATCACCGTCGGCCTCGCAATCACATTGATTGCGCCGGCTTTGTCGACGGCAAATCCTGAGCTCATCAGGCTCATGGAAGATCCGGATAACTGGGCGATCTGGGGAGGCGACTATGGCGGGCAACGCTATAGCGAACTCGATGAGATCAACGCGGACAACGTCGGCGACATGCAGGTTGCATGGACATTTTCGACCGGCGTGCTGCGTGGGCATGAAGGCGGTCCGCTGGTAGTCGGGGACACGCTATACATACACACGCCGTTCCCGAACAAGGTCTTCGCCATCAACCAGGAAGACCAGAGCATCATCTGGCGATACGAGCCGGTGCAGGACGCCGACGAAACGATACCCGTGATGTGCTGTGACACGGTCTATCGCGGCCTTGCCTATGCTGACGGCAAGATCTTCCTCCAGCAGGCGGACACGCATCTGGTGGCGCTGGACGCCGAGACCGGCGAGGAGATCTGGAAAGTCAGGAACGGCGATCCGTCGAAGGGCGAAACCAACACCAACGCGCCGGTCGTCATCAAGGACAAGGTGATCACCGGCATCAGCGGTGGTGAGTTCGGCGTGCGCGGTTTCGTCGTTGCCTACAACATCAGCGACGGCTCGGAAGCCTGGAAGGCCTACAGCGTCGGTCCGGACGACGAGATGCTGGTCGACCCGCAGGAGACCACCCATCTCGGCGAGCCGATCGGGGAAAATTCGAGCCTCGACACCTGGGAAGGTGACCAGTGGCAAATCGGCGGCGGTACCACCTGGGGCTGGTTCACGTACGATCCCGACCTCAACCTGCTCTACTACGGGTCGGGCAATCCCGGCACGTGGAACCCGGTCGTAAGGCCCGGCGACAACCGGTGGTCGATGACCATCTTCGCACGGGACCTCGATACCGGCATGGCCAAGTGGGTCTACCAGATGACGCCTCACGACGAGTGGGACTACGACGGCGTCAATGAGTCGATTCTGGCCGACCTGGAAATCGACGGGGAGACGCGCAAGACCCTGGTGCATTTCGACCGCAACGGATTCGGCTATACGCTGGACCGGGAGACGGGTGAACTGCTCGTGGCCGAAAAGTACGACCCGGCCGTGAACTGGGCGACGCACGTGGACATGGAGACAGGCCGTCCGCAGGTCGTTGCAGAGTACAGCACGCACCAGAACGGCGAAGACACCAATACCGAAGATGTGTGTCCGGCCGCGCTCGGCAGCAAGGACCAGCAGCCTGCCGCTTTTTCCCCGAAGACGAAGCTCTTCTATGTACCGACGAATCACGTGTGCATGGATTACGAGCCCTTCGAGGTGGAATACGTCGCGGGACAGCCTTACGTCGGAGCGACGCTGAGCATGTTCCCGGCAGGTCAGGTGACGGGCGACGGGTCAACCAACCTGGGCAACTTCATCGCGTGGGACGCCACCAAGGGCGAAATCGTCTGGTCGTTGCCTGAGCCCTTCTCCGTCTGGAGCGGTGCGCTTGCGACGGCTGGCGATGTCGTTTTCTACGGCACGCTCGAGGGGTACTTGAAAGCAGTCGACGCCAACTCCGGCGAAGAGCTGTACAGCTTCAAGACACCTTCCGGCATTATCGGCAACGTCAATACCTGGACGTACGACGGCAAGCAGTACGTCGGCGTACTGTCCGGTATCGGTGGCTGGGCAGGCATCGGTATGGCGGCCGGTCTCACGGGCGACACGGAAGGGCTGGGCGCCGTGGGCGCATACAAGGCCCTCGATAGATATACGCAGCTCGGCGGCGTATTGACGGTGTTCGCACTGCCCGACTAGCGTTTTGTGATGCGTGTTATCCCCGGCTGCTTCAATGCAGCCGGGGATTTTCTTGCAGGCAACCGATAGAGAACGTTCTACATGCCGCGACATTCCGAATACCGGCCGGCGCGAAAGATACTCGGACCGATCGCCTGGCTGCTGGTTGCCTGTCTGCCAGTGGCATGCGTAATGGAAAGCACGCCTGAGGAAAGCGGGAACACACTTGCTGCTGCTGAAGCAACCGATGCCGGATCCAACGAAGAAAAGCCCTACGACGTCGACTGCAGCCATGTCGACGAGGACGGCGACAGAGTCTGTGTCACGGACATGGCCACATACGTCGGCTGGCGCACGTTCCACGCTACCTGTCACGCCTGTCACGGCCAGAATGCCGTTGGCAGCTCGTTCGCCCCCAGTCTGCGGAAACCCATCGAAAAAGAGCGCTTCGTGGACGTGGTGAAGAACGGCTATACTGGCCAGATGGGAGTGATGCCGGCATGGAGAGAGAACCCCAACGTCAAGGATTTCATCGACGAGCTTTACGCCTATCAGCAAGCGGTCGCTGACGGCGTCCTGCTGCCCGGCCGGCCGCAGAGAAGGGACTGACCGCATGTGGGGCAAAGCCTGCACCGTCCTGATCGCCGCCGCGATACTCGTGCAACCGGCGGTTGCGCTGGAGCGTGACGCCTTCCGGGTTTGCGCGGATCCGAACAACCTGCCGTTCTCGCACAGAAACCTGCAGGGCTTCGAAAACCGCCTCGCCGAGCTGTGGGCCGACCGCCTCGACCTGGAGGTCGAGTACACCTGGTTTCCGCAGCGGCGGGGCTTCATCCGGAATACGCTCCGGGCGAAGAACGAGCAGGATGAATACAAGTGCGACGTCGTCATGGGTGTTGCGGAAGGTCTGGACATGCTTCTGACGACGAAGCCGTACTACCGCTCCACCTACGCGCTGGTCTACGTGAAGGGCCGAGGCCTCGACGACGTTCGCAGCGCCGGGGACTTCATAAACCTGGACGAGACGCGCAGGACGAAACTCAGGATAGGCGTCTTCGATGCGACGCCCGGTCCTGCCTGGCTGTCGCATCACGGCATGCTGCGGCAGATGGTCGGGTACCCGGCCATGTCCGGTGATCCGGATGCCTATCCGGGCGAAGTCATCGAAAAAGGCCTCGCCGGAGGTCAGCTGGACGCGGCCATCATCTGGGGCCCGATCGCCGGCTATTTTGCCAAGCAGGCCGAGGACGTCGAGATGGTCGTGCTCCCCCTCGAGTCGGAGCCGGGCGCCCGCTTCGAGTTCTCCATCTCTGCCGGTGTGCGGCATGGAGAGCACGAGGCGAAAGAGCAGCTCGAGCAGCTCATTGACGACACCTCCGGCGAGATCGAGGCCCTGCTCGAGAGCTATAACGTGCCTATCGTCGAGGAATAGCGCCGAGACCACCGGTCCGGGCGCTGCCCTCACGCGTACGAGCTAACGCTCAGCGGTTCGGCCGCAGATAAAATCTCAGGTTCGTACCGACCCGCCACTTTCTCTGGTAGAGCCTCGACCATGCGGAGTCGGCCGTTATGTCCTTTCTGCTGTAGGTGTAGTAGTCGAGGACCTCATAGCCGTTCATTTCGAACAGCTGCATCATTGCAGCGACCGTCGGCTGATACAGATGATCCGGGGTCCTCCAGGGCTGCCATTTGCCCTTTCGCAGCCCGGCTTTCTTGAGCGCCAGCTTGAATCGCCGGTCAGCAGAAAACATGTTGGGCACGTTGATGACGACGATTCCGCCTTCCACCGTCATGCCTTTTGCCTTTTGCAGCCAGTCATGCGGATTCGGGATGTGCTCGATGACATGGCTCATTCTTATGCAAGAGAACTGCTTGTCGGTTT
Organism: uncultured Woeseiaceae bacterium; assembly: GCA_964611535.1. Lineage (GTDB taxonomy): Bacteria > Pseudomonadota > Gammaproteobacteria > Steroidobacterales > Woeseiaceae > IDS-8. Next base: position 1,768 of record CAZTAE010000041.1, on the reverse strand, counting down.
CCAGCTGATCGAAACTGCAGACGAAGATATCGATTCCCAGTCTCTTCTTGAGCACGGCGGCCATTCTGCTCGAGACGTCCAGGCCGTGAATCTCCCGGTAGTAGTTCTGCGCCACGCTCAGAAAATCACCAGTGGCGCATCCCACGTCCAGGACCGCGCTCCTGATGGTGTCGTATTCGAGAAGCTCCGCTACCTCGCGTTCGTAATCCTCCTTCGTCTGCCCCATGAAGCTCTCGCCCGCGGCGTCGAACTTGACGTCATCGTCCGCATAGAACTCATAAGCGTCATAGACAAAGGAAGCATCGTATTTCGGCCGCGGGGACTGATAAATCAACTGGCACGAACGACACATGACGAACGTGTACTGCTGGCGATCACCGAACCTTTCGTACACGTCGCTTTGGTCCGACCCGCACACCAGGCATGGAACTGTTTCCCACTCCTCGGGTTGATACGCCTTGTTCTCCAGCTTCTGCCTTGTCGTCATGACGAGTTCCGCTTACTGAAAGGACGGCATGCCGCCGGGCGGCCCATCCGGCATCGGGCCGTAGAGCATTCGCGTCACGACAGAGGACAGCAGGTAGACGACAATGATGGCCGACAGCAGCGAGAGGATGTAGTGACCGACACGCCGTCTATCCGGCACATCGAGATACAGCGGAATGATTCTCCAGAGCAGCACCAGCGAATAGATCAGAAGACCGAGCGCCAGCAGCCAACCGATCCACGGCAGCCACGACAACGCCTGCCCGACGTAGCCCGGTACAAATGCCAGCGTCGTCGCCGCAAGGCCGAGTGCGAAGCTGTTCGTGCCGCCGAAGATGCCGGCAAACCACGCAAAGATGAAGGCAGTGGCGCCGGCCGCGATCGCTCCGGTAACGATGTTGAGCAGCGTGGACGCCAGGGTGGGGCGAAACTGCGCCAGCGGTGATGCATCGCTGCCGAGCATCGACAGCAGCCAGGCCAGCACGGTCGACGCGACGATCAGCGGGACCGTGAGCAGGAGCGCGGTCCTTTGCCAGTCGCCTGCTTCCGGTCTGTAGTTCCGCCAGGTCGGCTCGGGGTCCAGAAGCGCCCCGCGCACGAGTTGCAACGTACGATTCAGGTCGATCACGGCATTCTCCTGTTGTTATGGTTAGCTGGAAGACATCGCAAGACCAGTCTGCTACAAAGCCGTCACGATTGAAATTCCCGACGCTCTGCGGTCGGTAAAGGTCGACGGTCAAGGCGAATGAGCCGTGGTGCTCGCGGGCGCGGCTGCTGCGCTGCAAGAACGGTCAGCGCATTGCCCGTGTTCGCTGCACTCAAGCCTCAACGGGATCGTCACGAACGACGACGGTTCTTCCCACCGTCGTGATCTCGTCGGCGGGCATGCCGACCTTACCCGCATGCTCACGTATCGCCTCCGGGCTGACCGCCTGATAGACGCATACCGTGCCAAGGGTGCCGTCGTCCTCCTGGACCACGTACGAGCGGATCCAGCGGACCTTGTCGGACATTTCCTCGTTGCCGACCTGGGCCGACCGGCTGGCGGTGGCTTCGAGCTCTTCGGCTGACTTCCACGCATTGCGGCGCCGAATCATGTAGGTTTGCATTTGCTGACTCCTCGTTCTTCCCGTCCGCTGACCGGAATCTTATCACTTGCCCATCGCAGGATAAAAAAAGGCCGCGCCCTTACGGACGCGGCCTTTTTCCAAATCAAGAGCCTGGCGGTGACCTACTCTCACATGGGGAGACCCCACACTACCATCGGCGCTGAGCGTTTTCA
>CAZTAE010000040.1:2273-15785 GCA_964611535.1 uncultured Woeseiaceae bacterium | reverse complement strand
TGATGCCCTTGAACACGCTGATCTTGCCGCCGGGCATGACGAACGCGTTGATGTCGGGCTGATCGATGACGGCGAGCTCCCAGAACATCGCGGCGTCGTCTCCCTCCAGCTGATCGACGATCGCGCTCGCCACGCAGGCGATGTAGTCGATGGTCCCGCGGTCCTGTACCAGCGGCATCTGCTCGCGGATCATGTTGAATTGCCGCTGGCCCTCGGCGGCCAGCGCGGCCTCGGATTTCAGAAGTAGCTGAGTGCGACCGGTGGGCGAGGTGCCGCAGGCGACGAGAACGGCCGCCAGGAACGCGGCGAACGTCGCCAGCGCAAGCTTTTTCCACGGCGGACTGTAATGCAGCGTGAACATTGCTTTTCCTCCCGTCCAGGCGGGCATTATAGCGGACTACAGGCTGAGACAGCGCCCCCCCGAACGGGTTCCCGGGCTTCCCGGCTTGCCGGGACGGCCGCCGGCGAGCCCGGGGCTCAGTGCGGCAGGCGGCCCTCGAAGCGGCGCCGCCAGCTGTCGGCGTCGAGCCTTTCGAACACGGCGTCCACGCTGGTGAGGAGCCGTTTCTGGAAGGGCTTTTTCATCCGGTAGCTGACGCGATAGAGGTCCCTGTCGGCGGCGAGCTCGGCCAGCAGCGCATCGCTCGTCTTCAGCTCGTCCGCGAGACCCATTTCGACCGCCCGGGTGCCGTACCAGTGCTCGCCCGTCGCTACCTTCGACACGTCGAGGCCGGGCCGGTAGCGGGCGACGGCCGCCTTGAACAGCGCGTGCACGTCCTCGAGCTCCTGCTTCAGCCGGGCGCGGTCCTCCTCCGTGTTCTTGCCGAACATCGTGATGCTGCGCTTGAACTCGCCCGCCGTGATCTGCTCGAAATCGATCCCGTGACTGTCCATCATGCGATTAAAGTTCGGCAACTGCGCGATCACGCCGATCGACCCGAGGATCGCGAACGGGGCGGCAAGGATCGTATTCGCAACACAGGCCATCAGGTAGCCGCCGCTGGCGGCGACCTTGTCCACCACGACCGTCAGGGGAATGTTCCGCTCGCGTATGCGTGCAAGCTGCGACGCGCCCAGTCCGTGCTCGTGGACGACCCCGCCGTAGTTCTCCAGCCTGACCACGATCTCGTCGCTGTCGTCCGCGACCTTCAGGATCGCGCTCACTTCCTCCCGCAGGGAGGCGACCGCGGTCGCCTTGAGGTCCCCTTTGAAGTCGATGACGAAGACCCGCGGACGGCGCTTGCCGGAGCGCACGCTGGCCTTGTCCTGCCGCTTGTCCGCGCGCGCCGCGATCTTCCAGTCGTGCCGGTTCATGACCACGCGCCGCAGGGCTCGCGCCAGCGACTGGTATTTCTTGTTCAGGTTCTCGACTTCGAGCCGTTCCTGGCTGGTGATCTTGCGCCCGGTGGCCGCAACGGCGGCGACGACGAACACGATCGCCGCGACGATCGTCAGGGCTTTCAGCAGGAAAAGGCCGTACTCCGCGAAGAACTCCGCCATCGCTGTCCGCCGCCCTTAGACGGCGATGCCGACGTTGTTCTTCTGCAGCACGCGGTCGGCACGGTAGCTGGAACGCACCAGGGGCCCCGCGACCACCTCGAGAAACCCCTTCTCCAGCCCCTCGCGCCGGTAGGCGTCGAACTCACCCGGCGTCACGTAGCGTTCGACGGGCAGGTGATTCGGCGTCGGCCGCAGGTACTGGCCGAGAGTCAGAATGTCGACGCCGGCCGCCCGCAGGTCATCCATGGCTTCCATGATCTCGTGGTCGCGCTCCCCGAGGCCGAGCATCAGGCTCGTCTTCGTCAGCACGTGCGGTCGATGCTTACCGGCATGCGCGAGCACATCGATCGTCTGCCGGTATCCCGCCCGCGGGTCACGCACCGGATGCGTCAGCCGCTCGACCGTCTCCACGTTCTGCGCGAACACGTCGAGCCCCGATTCGACGACCGTCTCCACGGCCGAGGTGACGCCCCGGAAGTCCGGCGTCAGTGCTTCTACGGCCGTATTCGGGTTCAGCCGCTTGATCGCTCGCACGCAGGCCGCGTAGTGCGCCGCGCCCCCGTCCGGGAGGTCGTCGCGATCGACGGAGGTGATGACGACGTAGTCGAGTTTCATGAGCCGCACGGCGCGTGCCGCATTTTCCGGCTCTTCGGGATCCAGCCAGCCGCGCGGATTGCCGGTGTCCACGGCACAGAACCGGCAGGCCCGGGTGCACACGGAGCCCATCACCATGATCGTCGCCGTGCCGTGATTCCAGCATTCGCCGATGTTCGGACACATGGATTCTTCGCACACGGTGCTCAGCCGGTGCTCGCGCACGGTCTGTCGAACTGCCGAGAACCCCGGTCCGGAGGGCATCTGTGCCCGCAGCCAGCCCGGCTTCCGGCCCACCGTCGACGCCGGTGAGTCGCCGCGCCGCGCCTTCACGCCGTCCTTGATGGCGGGGATGCCGACGGCCGTGCGGTACTTGCTGCCGCTCGGCACGATCGGAATGCCCTTGAAGCCCGGACCCTTCGGGTCCTGTCGGGAGTCGTCCATGGGTGTCCTTCGCCGTGAAAGACGTTCATTTTCGCACGAGCGAAGACTGACGCGAAAGGCGGGCGTGCGCCGAGCAGCGCGGCGCGGGAATGCGTGAGCCGGGGCGTCTGCCGCGGGCGAGCGCAGGAAACGCGGCTGCGCGCCGGCAGCGGGAAGAGAGCGGCGCCGCTCGCCGCGGGCGTTTCAGTGCAGCCGCGCCCAGCTGAGGAGCTTCACCGAGTCCCGGCGAAGATCGAAATTCTTCGCCAGCACGGCCTCGATGTCGGCGACGTCCGGGTACTGGTCCATGGGCCGGTTGAGCTCGACCACGCCGCTGAACTCGTTGCCGCCCCGGTAGGAGGCGTCGGTCAGCCGGAACTGCGTGTAGTATTTCACCGCCATGGTCCGAGAGTAGCCCCTCGCCCGGTTTGCGGTCTGTGAGCTGCGGCACAGATCGCCGACTGCCGCCCCGGCCGCCGGCGGCGAATCGATGGAACCGTGGCACGCATCGCGGTGTCTTCAGCCGCACAAGTTTGAGCCAGGGCACAGTTTTGCCCCCGGCGCGTTTGTAATATTGTTAAATGAGGCGGCTGCAGCGTCGCCTGAGACAAGTTTCTGAATTTACTGTAACCGGTGCTACAGAATGGCCTATAGAACCCGTTTTGTCAGTCTCACCGTGCTCGTCACCCTGACCGTCGCCGCGGCGCTGGCCACGGCACAGGACGAGTTGCGGGCGACGTTCTTCAAGGATGCCGATGCCGCCCTGGCGGCCGCCCGGGCGGAAAACGCCGAGCTGCTGGCGCCGCGCATTTTCGCGGACGGCATGAAGGACTATGAAGCGGCGGAGTCGGCGCTGGAGCGCGGGCGCAACGTGGAATACGTGCGGAAAAAGGCCGCCGACGCTACGGCGCACTTCCTGGAGGCCGGCCAGAAAGCGCGACTCGCGCAGACCGTGCTGGGGCAGAGCATCAAGAGTCGTCAGGACGCCGCCAATGCCGGCGCGCCGGAACTCGCCGCCGACATCTGGACCCGGGCGCAGCGCGAGTTCGGTGATGCCATCCGCGAAGTCGAGCGAGGCGATCTCAAGGACGCAAGGCGCAAGGACATCGCGGCAACCACGCTGTACCGGGACGCGGAGCTCGACGCGATCAAGGACCAGTACCTGAGCGAGACGCGGCGCCTGCTTTCGGAAGCGGAACGCGCGCGCGTGGATCGCTACGCACCCGTTACCCTGCAGAAGGCGCGCCAGCTCCTCACCGAGGCGGAACGCGAACTGAACCAGAACCGGTACGACACCGATCTGCCGCGCAGCCTGGCGAAGCAGGCGAATTACGAAGCCAAACACGCGATCTATCTTTCCGAGATCGTGCGGCGGGTGCGCGACGACGTCCTGACGATCGAGGAGCTGATCCTGCAGTGGGAAGATCCGCTGCAGCGGATCGCCGACGCCGCCGACATCGTGCCGCAGATGGAGGACGGGCCGGACCGCCTCGAGGAGGAACTGGTCCGGTTCGTGGAGGATCTGCGGGCGGAAAACCAGGAGCTCCGGCAGGAAGCCGAGAGCAACAACGTGCGGCTCGCGGAGATGGCGGAGGAGATCCGCGCGCTCGACGAGCGGCTGGGCGGCGCCACCGAGGAGCGCCAGGCCCTGGTCCAGCGGCTCGAGGCACAGGCCCGGGTGAAGGAACAGTTCGAGCGCGTCGAGAAGATGTTCTCGCGAGAAGAGGCGCGGGTATTCCGTGAGGGCGACCACGTGATACTGCGGCTCGTCGGCCTCAACTTCGACAGCGGCAAGGCAGACCTGAAACCGGAAGCGCTGGATCTGCTGGGCAAGGTGGAGAAGGCGATCGACGTGTTTCCGCAGAGCGAGCTGGTCATCGAGGGCCACACGGACTCCTACGGCAGCGACGAGATGAATCAGCAGTTGTCGCAGCGGCGCGCGGAATCGGTACAGCAGTACATGATCAACGCCATGCGCCTGCCGGGCTACCGGCTGATCGCCACCGGCTACGGCGAGACCAGCCCCGTCGCAAACAACGAAACCGCATCGGGCCGCGCGCAGAACCGCCGTATCGACATCATCATCAAGCCGAACCTCGACCCTGCCTGATTCGAAGCAGCTTCAGCCCGACCGGCGGCGGTGGCTGCCCGCGCTCGTGGCGCCGAGCCACCAGTCGCGCAGGTACGTCGCCGTCACCTCGTTGATCAGATAACCGTACTCCGAGTGGACGTTGAGCTCGCCGTCCAGCCTGAACCAGTTGTACACCGCCGCGTCCTCCAGGCGCTCCACGAGCCCGAGACGGACCATTGCGGCGAAGTCGTCACTGACGTTCATGTCGATCGCCGTCATCTCTCCGTGTGCGGCGATGTTGATCCAGGTCCTGATGTTGTCGGGGTACCGCCGTTCACCGCTCTCGTGGGAGCCCAGCAGGCGGCGCTGGATGTGCCGCTGACCCAGCGGACTGCCGAGGGTGATCAGGTCGACTTCGAGCTCGTCGCGCGACTCGCGGCTGAGCTGCCAGAGCGTGTCCCAGGCGATGACGGAGCCCATGCTGTGCGCGATCAAAAGGGTCGGCCGTCCCGCCTTCCAGGCGGCCCGCAGCGGCACCTTCAACAGCCGCCGCGTGGCGTCCGCGATCTCGTCGTCGTTGGTCACGTAGCGGCGCAGGTCGCGCAGATGCAGTTGCAGCTTTTCGTCGGCGACCTGCGGCACGAGGAACGGCAGCCGGTCGGCCAGGCTGTAGATCCAGCGGACCATGCGGTGCTTGAGGGTCCCGGCCTCGGCCCGGTCGGCCGCCGTCGCGCCTGGCTGGCGCAGGACCCGCTCGATGCCGGCGCGGTCCGGCTCGATGTCGCGGTGCTCGCCGTAGAAGTCGAACGTCCAGCCGACGATGTCGAGCGTGCGCTCGTCATCGCGGATGGCGCGCGCCGTGTCCGGATCGATACGCTGTATGCCTTCGAGCAGGCAGCGCCTGAGCTCGTGGCGGTGGATCTCCGGGGGCGGTTTCGGCCTCAGGCCCGGGATGAAGAGGATCAGCGGCTGCGGGTTCAACGGCCTGCATCCTGCGCGCCGCGCCGCGGCGGGTCCGCGCGCACCGCGCCGGGTGCCGCGCCCCGCGCGAGGGTGCTGCGGTCCGGAGATCTGCGCGGAATCGCGGGCATCGGGGCGAGTTTACGCCCGCGGCATCAGCGGCGGCAGTTCCCCGGCCCCGGGCCCGGTCGCGCGCGGGGGTGAGAGCGAGGCGGTTCGCAATGCGCCGGCCAGGCCGCTGCCGTCCCAGCGCTCGCCGGCGGGACCATAGCTGACGCGGCCCAGCTTTTCGAGCTCCGCCGCGAGCGGCTCGCCGGACCGTGCCGCCAGCTCGCCGATGCTGCGCGGCGGGCGCTCCGGCCATTGCAGTTGCGACCATTCGAGGAGGGCGGATTTCGTGCCCTCGATGTCACCGGCCCGTGCGGCGCGCCTTGCCTGCTTCAAGAGCCGCGCCTGGCGCCGGTGCAGCGGCGGCTGGTCGCGGGCCGCGGTCCCCGATGGTCGCACGCGCCGGCGCCGGCTCGCCCACCAGAGAAGGAGCGTGCCCGCCCAGGCGGCGCCGAGCGCGAGACTGACGTTGCGCCAGAAGATGCCCCGCACGGCCTCCCCCTCGCCCGGCTCCGGAGCGGTGTCGGGGAACGCCGCCACGGCAGGTTCCGGCAGCCCATCGACCCCGGGCAGTATCCGGATGGTCCGCGCCGGCAGCGTGGCGACCTCCCAGGCGTCCGCCTCGATGTTCCACCACGGCAGCTCCACCGCCGGCAGGTGCACCTCGCCCGGCTGCGTTCCGATCATCGCGTACTGGTCCTTGCGCGCCGCGACGATGCCGGAGGATTCGGCGCTGACGCGCAGCTCCGGCTTGTCGGGGTACACCTTCACGGTATCCGGCTCCGCGGCCTCGAGGGCGGGGATCTGCGTGGACAACTGCCCGAACGCCGTGACCGTGACGTGGCGCGTGATGGGTTCGCCGGCCGGCAGGCTCTCCGGCTCGCGGGACCAGGACTCGGCGAGCTCGACCGACCTCGCGGGAAACCAGGCTGCGCCGGGGAAGCCGTCCGGCGGCGGCGGAATCGGCTTGACGCGGATGCTCAGAGGATCGGAGCGAAAGATCTTGCGCCCGGTAATCCGGCCGTCGCGCAGCACGCGGGCCTCGAAATGCGCAGGCGCAATGGAGAGCTCGCCGCTGGCCTGCGGAAACAGCGCATAGCTGCGCTCGACGACGCTGTAGCGCTTGCCGCCGATGAGCGACTCGTATCCCATCTCGTCGCCGGCGCCCTGGACCAGGACGTCCACGCCTTCCAGTTCCGGTTCCGCCAGCTGCGGCTGCCGCGTCGGTACGGCCCGATACACTTTCACCGTGTACAGCACCTGCGCCTGGACCCAGGTCTCGTCGCTGTCGACGTCCGCGGTAACGAACACGTCCGACTCGCCCGGCAGCGACGCTGCCTGCGGGGTCACCGTCACCGCCAGCGGCTCGCTGCGTTCGCCACCCACGGTCAGGGGGGAGATCACGAGCTCGCCCGTCCGCTTCGCCATCAGCGGATACGTCCACGTTCTGCTGCGGCTGATCTGGCCATTGATGATCATGGTATTGGTCTGCTCGCGACGATCCAGGACGTGGAAGTCCTCGTACAGCACGGACACGTCGGGCTCGTGGCTGGCGGCGCCGTCGGTCGTGATCTCGAGGTTGAACGATTCGTTCAGCTCGACCTCGCTGCGATCGATACTGGCAACCACCTCCGCCGCCGCCGGCGCGAACGGAAGCAGGAGCAGCGCCGCCAGCGGCCGCAGCCGGACCGCCGGTCGCGAGCGCCCGCCTACCACGGCTCCGCCTGATCGTCCGGCCACAGGCTGTTGCCGTCCTGGTCCAGGCCCTGGCGCTGGTACTGGTAGCGGAACTTGCGGCGCAGGAGACCGCCAGGATCGTCGGGAATGCGGCGCAGCCATTGTTCCATCGCCTGCCTCTCCTCCTGCGCCCGCCGCTCCGCCAGCAGCTGGGCCTCGCTCCGGCTTTCCTCGCCCGCAGCGCCCCCGGCCTGCTGCTCCGCCTCGGCCGCCGCCCGCTCGAGCTCCCTCTGCAAGGCTTCCAGATCCGCGGGATCCGTCTCGCTTTCGGCGCCCGCCGGTCCGGCCTCTTCGCCGGAGTCGCCGCCGGAGGCGCTGTCCGCACCCTCCTCCCCGGATTCGCCGGCCTGGCCGCCTTCCGACTGCCGCTCCTCGCCGCCTGACTCCGACTGCTGATTGCCCTTTTCGCCGCTGTCGAGGTCGGTCTGCCGGTCGAGGAGCTCCTGCAGCAGGTCGCGATTGTAAGCCGCGTCCTCGGCGCCGGGATCGATCTCCAGGACCTGATCGTAAGCGTCGATCGCGGATTCGAACTCACCCAGGCGCGCGAGCGCGTTGCCGAGATTGTAGAGGCTGTCGGAGTCGGACTGCGTCGCGAAGCTCCGCGCGCTCCTCGAATACTCGCCGGCGCGGTATTCCGCAACCCCGCGCCACCGCGAGTCCTCGAACAACGCCGCGGCCTCCTCGACATTGCCGGCCTCGAGCGCCGCCCGCGCCTGCTGATCGCGCGTCTGCCACAGGTCCTCCCAGCCGAACGCCCACGCCGGCTCCGGTAGCGGCGCCAGGCAGAAAACCACGACCAGTATCCAGCCGCGCCGGAAGGCGAGCGCGCCGAGCGGCAACAACAGGAGCAGGAGCCAAGGGCCTTCGTCCCGCCATTGATCGGCCGACACCGACTCGTCCGTCGCCGTCCTGTCGCCGACGCGGGTACCGAGCAACGTGTCGATATCCTCGTTGTCGGTCGCGAGGACGGCATAGCGCCCGCCGCCCGCCGCGGCGAGCGCCCGCAACCCGTCGGACTCGAGCTTCGGCACCGCGATCCTTCCGGCACCGTCCGTGACGAAACCACCGCCCGTCTGCGGAATGGGCGCGCCCTCGAGCGTGCCGACGCCGAGCACCGACAGCGTGTACCCGTCGTCCTTCAGCTGTTCGGCCGCGCGGTCCGCGATCGGCGAGCTGCCGCCGTCGGTGATCAGCAGGATCTCTCCGGACCGCACGCCCGCCTGCAGCAGCAGCGCGCGGGCCTTCTCTATCGCTGCGCCGGGGAAGCTCCCCTGGCTCGGCATGATGTCGGTGCTCAGGCTGTTCACCAGCGAGGCGATGGTGTCGACGTCGGTCGTCAGCGGCGTCACGGTGAAGGCGTTCGCGGAATACACGACCAGCGCCGTCTGTCCGCTCGCCCGGCGCTCGAGCACGTCGATTATCTTGAGCCTGGCGCGGGCGAGACGGCTGGGGGTCAGGTCCTGGGCGTCCATCGACCGCGACAGGTCGAGGGCGATCACCATCGCCTGGTCGCTGCGGAAGACCGGCAGCTCCACGCGGTTCCACGCCGGGCCGGCGAGCGCGACCGCCGCGACGATGCCGCCGACGAGCATCAGCCACCAGCGCATGTCCCGGCGTCCCCCGGCACGGCCGGACAGGACATAGGGCGCCAGCGCCGGATCGACCACCCGCTGCCAGCTTCCCGGCCTCAGCCGGCGGCGCGCCAGCGCCAGCGTCAGCAGGACGACCAGCGGGATTGCCGCCAGCCAGCCGGGCCGCAGCCAGTGCAGGTCAACCGGCACGGAGTCTCTCCCGGGCGGGCGCCCGCAGGATGTAGCCGCCCAGCGCTCCGGCAGCGGCGAGCAACAGCGACAGCGCGAAGGCGCCGCCGAGCGGCCAGTAGAACAGCGCCTTGACCGGCCGGAAACCGGCCTCCGGCTCCGGCACCGGCTCCATCTCGTCGAGGATGCGGTAGATCTCCTGCAGGGCCGCGGTGTCCTTTGCGCGGAAATAGCGCCCGCCGGTCAGCTCCGCGATCCGTGTGAGCGTGTCCTCGTCGAGGTCGGCCGACGGGTTCACCCGGCGCAGCGCGCCGGTGATGGACGGGATCACCATCTGTTCCGCGCCGATGCCGATGGTGTAGATCCGCATGCCGGTCTGCTGCGCGAGCTCCGCGGCCTTGAGTGGATCGACGGCGCCGGCCGTGTTGGCACCGTCGGTCAGCAGAATCAGCACCTGCTCCGCCGCGTCGTCGCCCTGCTCGTGGACCCGCTTGACGGCGAGCGTGATTGCATCGCCGATCGCGGTCTTCTCGCCGGCCAGCCCGATGAACGACTCCATGAGCAGCACCCGCACCGTTTCCCGGTCCAGCGTCAGCGGAACCTGCAGATAGGCGCGTTCGCCGAACAGGATCAGGCCGAGCCGGTCGCCTTCGCGCCGGGCGATGAAATCGCTGGCCACGGCCTTCGTGGCGGTGAGGCGGTCGACACGGCGGTTGGCCAGCTCGAAATCCTTGGCGTCCATGCTCCCGGAGAGATCGACGGCCAGCATCAGGTTCCGTCCGGACACCGGGACGTCCAGCTCGTCCCCCACGTGCTCCGGGCGCGCCGCCGCCGTCACCAGCAGCAACCAGGCCGCCGCACCGATCCAGAGCCGCCAGTTCGCGAGCTGCTCATTTCCCGAACGGTCGGCCAGCACCGAGAACCTGCCGAGGCTCGGCACCCTCAGTCCCGCCTCGTCAGCCTTTTCATCCGACGGCAACAGGAGCCGCAGGATCAACGGCAAGGGCAGCAGCAGAAACATCCAGGGCCATGCGAAAGACCACATCACGGCGTCTCCGGAAACGGGGTGCGGAGCCTCTGCCGCACCGTTTCGATCAACGCCGTCGCGTCCACCGGCGGCGAATCGGCGCCGGAAGGCCGGTACGGCAATTCGGCGAGGCCGCGGGCCGGCCCCTCGCTGAACGGCCTGCCCTCGAGACCACGGTCCAGCCACTCCAGCCACTGTCGCCCGGTCATGCCGGCGATCGGGTTGCGCGGCAGGTAGGCGAGGGCCGCGCGGCGCAACAGCTCGGACAGGCGCATGGCGAGCCGGACCGGGTCGGGGCGGGCCGCGTGCGCCCGTTCGACGCGCGCGAGCTCCCGCAGGGCGAGCCGCCGCGGCCGCTCGTAGCGCCAGCGCCGGCGCGCCAGGATCGCCGCGTACACGAGCGCCGCGGCCAGCAGGCCGAGCAGCAACCACCATCCGGGCGCCGGCGGCCACCAGCCGATGGCCTCGGGCAGGTGCAGGTCTCTCAGCGGCAGCTGTTCAGGATCCATCGCTGCCGGGCCCTACCGCGGCCTCTTCCGCAGCGCCTGTTGCAGGCGCGCCACCGGATCGTCCTCCGTCGACATCGGCAGAAGATGCACGCCGTAATGCTGGCAGAAGTTTTCCATGAGCTCCACGCGCTCCTCGAATGCGTGCCGGTAGTCGCTGCGCGCGCCTCTGGCGCGCGTGTCGATCGCCATCTCCTCGCCGCCGCTCACCAGCCGGTAGCGTCCCGGCGGCGGCAGCCGGCGTTCCAGGGGGTCGCTCAGGAACACCGTCAGCACTTCGCTGTGCCTGGCAACACCTGCAAGGTATGACTGCGCGGAGCGGGAAAAATCGCTGAAGTCGCTCACGATCACGACCAGGCTCCCCGGCCGTGCGACGCGTCTCAGAGCGGCCATGGCCTGCGTGAGCGCCCGCTCGCTGTCCCCGGCCGGCTCGACGCCGTTCCCGGGCCAGTCCGCATGCTCGACCAGTTCGTGCAGAAACCGCAGGGCCGCCTGCCTGCCCAGCCGGGGCTTCAGCTCCCGGTGTGTCACGTCGCCGAAAATCAATCCACCGAGCCGGTCACCCCGGTGATGCGCCGCCCAGGAAAGCAGGCCCGCGGCGAGCGTCGCATTGACGGACTTGAAACGCCCCCTCGTTGCGAAGTGCATGCCGCTTCTCAGATCGACCACGATCAGCACGGGGCGTTCACGCTCCTCTCGAAACAGCTTGGTATACGCCGTCGTGCTGCGTGCCGTGACCCGCCAGTCGATGTTGCGCGGGTCGTCGCCGGGCTGGTATGGCCGCGACTCGTCGAATTCCATGCCGCGTCCGCGGAAGTGCGAGACGTAAGCACCCGTCTGTAACGAGCTCACCCGAAGTACGTCGAGCGCGATCAGGCGTGCGGCATCGTTCAGGCGAATCAGCTCGGGCTGGGTCACCCGGACCGGCGAAATTGCGTCAGGGGACACCGACGCTGTCCAGCAGGCGCTCGATGATGTCGTCGGGCGCAACACCGCTCGCCTCGGCCTCGAAGCTCAGCACGAGACGATGGCGCAGCACGTCGGCCGCCACCGTCTGGATGTCGTCCGGGCCGACGTAGTCGCGCCCCTTGAGCCAGGCGTGCGCCCGCGCGGTGCGGTCGATGCCCATCCCGGCGCGCGGGCTCGCGCCGTACATGATCTGACCTTCCAGCTCCCTGTCGACGGCACCGGGATTGCGCGTCGCGATGACGATGTCGACGATGTACTGCTCCAGGGCGTCGGCCAGGTGCAACTCCAGAACCGCCTGCCGCGCCTGCATCACCGTCGCGGCCGCCAGCAACTCCGCCGGCTGGAACGCGTCCCGCTCGCCGCTCCTGGCCTCGTCGCGGTTCAGCACCAGGATGCGGCGCTCGTCCTCGGGGCTCGGGTAACCGACTTTCACGTGCAGCAGGAACCGGTCGAGCTGCGCTTCGGGCAGCGGATAGGTCCCTTCCTGCTCGATCGGATTCTGCGTCGCCATCACCATGAACAGTCCCGGCAGCGTATAGCTTTTATCGCCGACGGTGATCTGACGCTCCTCCATCGCCTCCAGCAACGCCGACTGGACCTTGGCGGGCGCGCGATTTATCTCGTCCGCGAGGATCAGGTTGTGGAACAGCGGACCTTTGCGGAACTCGAAGGTGCCGTCCTGCGGCCGGTAGATTTCCGTGCCCGTCAGATCGGCGGGCAGCAGGTCGGGCGTGAACTGCAGGCGATGGAAGTCGCCCTCGATGCTCTCGGACAGGACCTTGATGGCCCGGGTCTTCGCCAGGCCGGGCGCCCCCTCCACCAGCAGATGACCGTCGCACAGCAAGGCGATCAGCATGCGGTTGATCAAATGCGCCTGCCCGACGATCAGCCGGCTGGCGTGCGCTTCGAGCTGTTGAAATTGTTCGATGGCGCTCATGCAGGCTCCAGGCCGAAAGGGCGTGCCATTGTAGATTTGATGCCATGGCAGGCCAACTGGACGCAAGGTATGCTTCTTCGATCCTGCCGATCCGGACTGACATGATGCACGGCAATCTGCGAACCGCAGTGCTGCTTGCGGCGGCGCTGGCGGCCGGCGGCACTGCGCGGGGGCAATCCGCCCTCGATGACGATTTCGACCGCGGCTCCATCGTGATCGAAGCCGGCACTTTCGCCTGCTACGCGTTCGATGTCTATCTGGCGCTGACCGCCACCCAGCAGCGCCGCGGCCTCATGCACGTCAGGAACCTGCCGCCGCGGACCGGCATGCTGTTCGTCTACGCGAGCGAAGCACCCCGGTCGATGTGGATGAAGAACACCTACCTGCCGCTCGACATGCTGTTCATCCGCGCCGACGGCAGCATCGCATCGATCGCGGCACACACGGAGCCCTTGTCGGAGCGGTCCGTCCCCTCCGGCGAACCCGTCCAGTACGTGCTGGAGCTAAACGCCGGCGTCACTGCCGGGCTCGGCATCGACACCGACAGCACCGTCAGGATTCCACCGCTGCCGCCATAGCCGGCGCGTCACAACACCGCTGCTATGGCCTCCGCCAGATACCCGACGTTCTCCTTCGTGATGCCGGCGACGTTGATGCGGCTCGAATCGACCATATAGACGGCATGTTCGCGCTTCAGCGTCTCGATCTGCTCGCGTGAGATGCCGAGGAAGGAGAACATTCCCCGGGCCCGCGCAATGTGTGAAAAGTCGTGTTCCGGTGGTGTATCTCTCAGCGCATCGACGAGCAGCTCACGCACGACGGCGAGTCTTTCGCGCATCGCCGCCAGCTCGACCAGCCATTCCTTCCGCAGCTCCGCCTCGCTCAGTATGCGCCCGACGACGGCCGCGCCGTGATCGGGC
>CAZTAE010000040.1:0-2173 GCA_964611535.1 uncultured Woeseiaceae bacterium | reverse complement strand
CCGCAGCTCCGCCTCGCTCAGTATGCGCCCGACGACGGCCGCGCCGTGATCGGGCGGCATCGAGTAGAGCGTCCTGACGATGTTGAAGACCTGGGTCCTCACCTTGGCCGCCGTCGCGGCATCGGCGGAGACCACCGACAGGCTCCCGGCTCTTTCCCGGTAGAGCCCGAAATTCTTTGAGCACGAGGAACAGACGATGAGCTCCGGAACGCGCTCGGCGAGCAGCCGGACCGGCAGCGCATCCTCCTCGATGCCGTCCGCGAAGCCCTGGTAGGCGAGGTCGAGAAAGGGCACGAGGCCGCGGGCGGCGAGAACTTCCGCGACCTGCTCCCACTGACTGGCGTCGAGGTCCATGCCGGTGGGGTTGTGGCAGCAGCCGTGCAGCAGGACGATGTCGCCGGCGGGTATGCCCTTCAACGTGTCGAGCATCGCCTCGAAGCGCAGCGAGCAGCTTTCGGCGTCGTAGTACGGGTAGGATTCGAGGCGAACGCCGGCGCCGGCAAGCAGCGGGATGTGGTTGGCCCAGGTGGGTTCACTGGCCCAGACGCGGGTGTCGGAGCGGGCGCGCAGGATCAGGCCGGCGGCGACGCGCAACGCGCCGGAGCCGCCGGGCGTCTGGGCGGTCGTGACGCGGCCTTCGGGCGCCGAGTCGCCGAACATCAGCGCCTCCATGCTGCGGTTGAACAGGGGATCGCCGCCGGAGCCGAGGTAGGTCTTGCTGGTCTGTTCTTCGACGAGGATGCGCTCCGCCTTCTTGACGGAGTCGAGCACCGGCGTGTTGCCGTGCTCGTCGCGATAGACGCCGACGCCGAGGTCGATCTTCTGCTTGCGAGGGTCTTCCTGGTGCTCGGCTATCAGCCTCAGTATGGCGTCGGGGGCGAGGGTGTCGAGGTGCTCGAACAACGTTCTTCTCCGTATCGGTGCGGGCGCCGCGGAGACGAGGTGCAGGGCCGCGGCGGCTCGACGCGGCATTGTACACGTCGCCGTCCCGCCACTGCCGGCAGGCCACAGCGGCCCGGTTCGCCGGGCTGACGCGGACAGCCGGTGGTGCGACAGTCCCCGGCGGGATTTGCGCTACGGCCGACGCCCGGCGAGCGCGGGACGGTCAGAAGCGGGTCAGGCTTTCGGCGCCCAGACGGAACACCAGCCGTTCACGTTGACGAGCTTGCCGGGGAAGATCTGGCAGGGACGCCATTCCTCGCCTTCCTCGCCCTGCAGCAGCTGGCAATTGGCGCAGGTCTGGTTCTCGGCGGGATTGGGCATCGCCGACGGATCGACGGTGCTGGCGTCGTGCGTGTACTTCAGCGACTGCGCCATCGGCTCGTCTTCGGAGATTCTTTCGAGTTCCTGCGCCTGCACCGAGGCCGGCCGCAGGACGCAGCCTGCCGCCGCCGCTGCGGACAACTGGATGAACTGCCGTCTGCGTATTCTGCTCACTGATTTCTCCTCGAGTTGTTCCACGACGCGGGCCCGGCCGCCGGTCTCGCTGGCGGAATCAGTCGGGAAAACCCGCTGCCGTCGCCCTGGTTGCGGCCATTCTACGGTAAAGGCCTGAACGGCGGCAAAACGGCCCCCGCTCCGGAGCCGCCGGCGGAAAGCCAAAGTTTGCACTGGCGCACCCCTTTTCCCCGCGGATTGTGCGCGTCGTCACAAAGCATTTGATGATCCCTTTCAAGTTACCGTGGCTGTTGCACAATTCGCCCATCCCCGGGAAAACCTCAGACGCCGCCACACCCGACGAGAAGGACATGCCCGCTCCCGCGAGAATCCGGACCGCATACCGCCTGCTGGCCGCAGCAGTCTTCCTCGGCGCCTTCGCGGCCTCGGAAGCCGACGTGGTCCATCAGTACCGCATCACGGTCGACCCGTCGATGAGCCGGATGGCGGTGGAAGCCCGCTTCGGCGTGCCGGTCGACACCGTCACCGCGAAGTCCGACGCCGCCGGCAAATACCTGACGGAGGCGTGGGATTGCGGCGACGCGAGCCCCATCCGCATGCGCAACCGGCGCATGATGCTGCCTTACGAGGGCATCCGCTGCATGAACTACACGGTCGATCTGGAAGGGGCCGCGCGCTCGGCGCGCTACAACCGCGGACTCGCGCCGTCCAACCGGGTCATCTCGCCGTCGCTGTGGCTGTGGCGGCCGAAGCTCTCCGCCGCCTCCGAAATCCA
>CAZTAE010000039.1:0-16036 GCA_964611535.1 uncultured Woeseiaceae bacterium | reverse complement strand
GGAAACCGGCTACCGGCGGTCCAGGATGCTGAGCGCGCTCACGCTTCTTCGCGCCGGCGACACGCACCAGGACCGCGACAAGTGGTCGTACGTGCTGCTGGTCGAAGAACTGCGCCGGATTTCCGCGCAACCGAAAATCGACGCACCCGAACTCTTCAGTCGGATGTGCTTTAACGCGTTGATTACGAATAATGATGACCACCCGCGGAATCATGCAGTGATTGCAATCGAAGAGGACTGGAAGCTATCCCCCGCTTATGATCTGGTCCCGGCGATGCCGATCAGCCTCGAGCGCCGCGACCTCGCCCTTGCGTGCGGTGATATGGGCCGCTATGCCCATGCTGAAAACCTCCTCTCACAATCCGCCCGCTTTCTGCTGAAACTCGACGAGGCGAGAGTAATCGTCGACGAGATGGAGCAGGCCATCAAGGATCGCTGGTACGCAATCGCTCGCCGCGAGGGCGTCAGCGAGAAGGACTGCGAAGCCATCAGGCCGGCTTTCGCCTATAACGGATTTCGGCTGGAGCTGTAGCCAACGCTCGCAAGTCCACGTGACGACCCGGGATCAGGACCCTGAACGGACCCCGTGGAGGGTGGCGCCCCGACCATGATTCGAACATGGGACCCCCAGATTAGGAATCTGGTGCTCTATCCTGCTGAGCTACCGGGGCGCAATGCCGGCGCCGATTTTATCAGACCGGCACAGCGAGGCGCGACGCTGCCGCAGGAGCGAGGGCTGAACCTCGATTCCTCGGGTACAATGTTGCCGGAGGAACGCCATGCTGCCGACCGGCACGACTGCACCGGATTTCACGCTGCCGAACGACCGGGGAGAGGAAACGGCCCTGTCGGACCTGCTGGCGGACGGGCCGCTCATTCTCTATTTCTATCCCGCCGACTTCACGCCCGGCTGCACGAAGGAGGCCTGCTCCATCCGGGACCTGCACGCGGACGTCGTCTCGGCCGGGCTGCAGGTCGTCGGCGTCAGTCCGCAGGACCCCGAAAGCCACGCCCGCTTCCGCGAGCAGCACCATCTGCCTTTCATCCTGCTGAGCGACACCGACAAACAGGTCATCCGTCTCTATGACGTCGACGGTCCGTTCGGCATCGGCGTGCGCCGCGCCACCTATCTGATCGACCGCAGCGGCAGGATCCAGGCGGAGCTGCTCGCGGATCTCAGGATCGGCCGGCACGAGGAGTTCATCCGCCGCGCGGTGACGGTGAAGCAGACCGAAGGCGGGGCCGGCTGACGCCGGCTATTCTCCCGTCATAGTGAGCAGCACCTTGCGCCGGTGAGCGGCGTAGCGGTGTTCCCACAGGTAGATCCCCTGCCAGGTCCCCAGCGCGCAGCGCCCCCCGGCGATGGGCAGGTTGAGGTCGGACTGCGTGAGGATGCTGCGTACGTGCGCCGGCATGTCGTCCGGGCCTTCGGCGTCGTGCGTGAACATCGGATCGCCGTCGGGCACCTGGCGCTCCATGAAAGTCTCG
Organism: uncultured Woeseiaceae bacterium; assembly: GCA_964611535.1. Taxonomy (GTDB): domain Bacteria; phylum Pseudomonadota; class Gammaproteobacteria; order Steroidobacterales; family Woeseiaceae; genus IDS-8. Next base: position 14,548 of record CAZTAE010000039.1, on the reverse strand, counting down.
AGGTCCCGCCGCACGTCCGGGTCCGCGTTCTCGCAAAGCACGAGCGAGGCGCTGGTGTGACGGATGAAGATATGGCACAGGCCGGTCTTTATGCCGCTGTCACGCACCGCCTCGTCCACCCGGCGGGTGACGTCGTAGGTCCCCCGGCCGGCCGTCTCCACGGTCAACTCCTGCTGTCTCCACATGGCTCAGTTATCGCGGGTTGCGGTTGCGGGCTCCAGAGGCGCCATCGTATTCACAGGCTCCGCCTCGCCGGTATAGGGCGTACCGTAGCGCAGGCGGATGGTCTTTGTCTTGCCGAACCAGGGTATCGAGATGACGTACAGGTTGTCGTATTCGTCATCGTCGATCGGCGGCACCTTCTTGCTGGCGCCGAGGTCGGCGATCAGTCCGGGGATGGTATTGCTGTGTCCCACCACGAGGATGATCTTGCCCTTGTGGTTCTTCAGTATCCGCTCGAGGACCGCCTCGTTGTCCGAGGGATCGTAACGGTGTATCGGCAGGTTCAGCGTTTCTGCGAGCGGCTCCGCCGTCTGCAGCGTCCGCTTGTAGGGCGTCGAGTAGATCGCGTCGATGCCCGCCACCACGTCTGCCTCCACCAGTTGCCGCGTCAGTTCGGTCACGCGCCTCCGGCCCGCCTCCGACAGCTCGGGATCCTCCGCGGGGGCCGCCTCCTTCTCGGCGTGGCGCACGAAGATGATGGTCGTGGTTGCCTGCGACTCGAAGAACCACGCCAATCCGACCGCGATCGCGGTGTACACGATGACGATCTGTATTCTACGCCGGCGCCGCTTCTTCCTGCGGTCTGCTTCGGACATCCCGTTGCGCATGAAGGGCGAGCTTACGGTGTTTTCCGGGCTTTGACTACGGCAGGAGCCGGCATGGGACTGCCGCCCGGCACCGCAAGCGCTGCGCCGGCAGCGAGCTGACGGAAGTGTTCAGTCGCGCCGCTCGCGCTCGCTGCGCGAGACGACGCGATACTCGCCTTCGATGGACCCCTGCCGTCGCCGCACGATCTCCACGTCCTCCCCCGCCCTCGCCGCCTTTCGCAGCTTGCGGTTGAACCACCAGATGCGGATGCCGATGACGCCGGCGAAGATCGCAATGATGCCGAGCAGCACCACGAGCGTGAAGAAGCCGAGCACCACGGCCGCACCGACCGCGAGCGCTCCGGCGACCACCGTCAGCGCATTGACCAGCGGATTGCCCGCCGGCAGTTTTCCGTATCGGCTCTTCCGCTCCAAGTCGTTCTCTCGCTCGTTCCTTACGCTACGTCAGGGCTGTTCGTCGATTCGGCTGTAGTAGCCTTCGAACCAGGGACTCCAGCTCTCGCCACCGTCCGCCGACTGCTCGAAGAACTGCCTCACCCTGCCGTCCGGCAGCGGGGTCCACAGGCCCCGGAAGGGGGCGCTGCTGCCGTCGGCGCGGCGGATGACACCCTCTAGCCGCATGCCCTCTTCCGTCAGCCCGCCGCGTATCTCGATCTGGCCGCCGCCCGCATCGAGCCACACCTGCACCCATTCGTCGCTCGCCGAATCGAGGTAGTTGATGCTCATGCCGCCGCCGTGGACCGCGCTGGTCCACCGCTCGAGCAGCACACAGCCGTGCTGCGCGGGCTCGATGACGTTATGGCCGGCGAGCCGGCCGTCCGCGGTGTGCACCTCCCACTCGCCGATCCAGAAGTCGAACTCGCGGAACTTCTCCTGATGCTCGCAAGGCCACGCCTCTTCGGACAGCGCCGCGACGAGCTCATCGTACTGCGGGCGACCCGCCAGCGACGATAACACGGGATCGTCGCTGATCGCGCTGACCGCGGTAAAGCCGGCCTCCGCCAGCTGCTCGAGCTCGGCCAGGGCCTTCTGCGGCGCGTCTCTCAGCACGGCAAGCCGCGCCCGTTGCAGCGTTGCCCGGGCCGGCGACAGCCCCAGCTCCGCGGCCTCTTCCAGGGCCTGCTCCGCCACGTCGAGCTCACCGGCGAGCCCGGCCTCCAGCGACAGCTGATACCAGGCTTCGGTATCGTCGCTGCCCTCGAGCGCCGCCAGCCGCTCGGCGGGCCCGGCCCCGGCAGCGCCGGAGCTCTCCGGCGGGGCGCAGGCAGCAAGCACGTGCATAAGAATCAGACAAACGAGTGGCTTCGCGTTCATTTCTTCTTGCTCTTGGTCGTGCAGGAACCCTGCGGATACGCCTTGGGACAGCGAAGAGGGTCTCGATGTTTCCTGCGGCGGGAAAAAGGCCCGATCCCGCGCTCTGGCCCTCGCGATGAGTTCGGGTATGTGCTTGAATGTCGCCCCCGGAGAGGTGGCAGAGCGGTTGAATGCACTGGTCTTGAAAACCAGCAAGGGTTAACAGCCCTTCGTGGGTTCGAATCCCACCCTCTCCGCCAGCCCGCCGACACCGTTTCCGCGACACTTGCGCAAAAATTGCGCACCGCCGGCGCGTCGGCCTGGCCGTCCGCCTTTCGGACCGGATCCGGGTGCCGCCATCGGCTCCTCCGCGGCGCATTTTCGCCAACAGCTTCCCGTTCGCTTTTCGCCACTTGCAGATATTACCTAAAGCAGTTTGACGCGCGGTGTCGGCGAATGGCTACAGCGCACGAAAAGTCGCTAAACGTTTCACGAGCTTGTGGTGCTACCCAGGCCGCCGCAAACCGTGATAAAAATGCTTGACACGACATAATGTAAAGGGAGCGAATGCGTGTCGCCGAAGATCGTGCTCCGCCGACTGATGGACCAGGTTGCCTGCGCGACCTCGCTGGAGAACGTGTACGACAGTGCGCTGGCCGGGCTGCACGACATGCTGGGTGTCGAGCGCTCCTCCGTGCTCGTTTTCGATTCGCAGGGCGTCATGCGCTTTGCTGCCTGGTCGGGACTTTCCGACACATATCGGGCCGCCGTCGAAGGCCACTCACCGTGGACACCCGATGAAACGGACGCCGCGCCGGTGGTCGTGGGAGACGTCCGCCACGACACGGACCTCGCGGAATTCCTGCCACTCTTCCGGCAGGAGGAGATCGGGGCGCTGGCGTTCATCCCGCTGCGTTTCGGACGCAGGCTGCTCGGCAAGTTCATGCTGTATTACGCGGACCCCCACGTCTTCACGAAGGATGAGATCGCCGTCGCGGAGACGATAGCGGGCTACGTGGCGTTCGCCATCGAGTATCACCGCATGGCGGACCGGCTCGAAGGCCGGCTGGCAACGGAGCACCGCACCCGCGAGCTGGCGGAACACGAGGCGGCCCTCAGGCAGCAGAACGAGGAGCGCCTGCAGATGGCGCTCGGCGCCGGCCAGATGTGCGCCTGGGAATGGGACGTCGTCAGCGGCCGGATCGAATGGTCCGCGGAGCTGGAAGAGGTGTTCGGTCCGGACGCCGGCACCTTCGCCACCACGATCGAAAGCTACCAGAAGCGCATTCATCCGGCGGACCTGCCGAAGGTGAAGGCACTGCTAGACCGGCTGATGCGCGAGCGCCTCGAAGCCTACGAGATCGAATACCGCCTCCTGCCCCCGGACGGGACGCTGCGCTGGCTGGTGTCGAAAGGCCGCATCGTCTTCGATGCCGAAGGCCGGCCGGTGCGCCTGGTCGGCGTGTGCAGCGACATCTCCGAGCGCAAGCGCATGGAGCGGTCGAAGGAATTTCTCGCCGAGGCCAGCCGCGTGCTGGCGACGACGCTGAAGCCCGAGGACGCCGTCCGCTACCTCGCGCGCCTCGTCGTCCCCAGGCTGGCCGACTGGTGCATCATCCAGGTCGTCGACGAACACGGGGAAATCAAGACGGCCGAGCTCGCGCACAGCGATCCGGAGAAGGTTGCGCTCGCCTGGAAGATCACCCGGCGGTGGCAGGTGCCTTCGGAACACGGCTCGGCAGCCGCCGCCGTCCGCAGCGGCGAGTCGACGCTCATGGCCGAGATCGACCGGCCCATGCTGGTCGCGCGCGCCGTGGACGACGAGCACCTGAAGGCACTCGAGTCGCTCGGGCTCCGGTCCGGGATCACGGTGCCACTCAAGGCGAGGGGCCGGACGCTCGGCGCCCTCACGCTCCTGTCCGCGGAGTCGCAGCGCATCTACGACGTCGCGGACCTGCGCTTCACGCAGGAGATCGCCGGCTGGGCCGCGCTGGCCATCGACAATGCGCAGCTGCATCGCCAGGCGGAGCGGGAGCGCGGCGCGGCGGAACGTTCGCGCGAATTCCTGCACGTGCTCGCAAAGGTCGGCGATGACCTCGCTTCTTCACTGGACCCGGACGCCGCGCTGAAGCTCCTGGCCAGCCGGCTGGTCGGCAAGGTGGCGGACTACTGCATCACCTGGTCCTGCGACGGCGCATCGATCAGGCGCACCGGCCTCGCGCATCGCGACGCCCGGAAGCTGCCGCTGCTCGAGGCTCTCTGCGACGGAAAGCCGCCGACGCTCGATGACGAGTCGGGCGCGGGCGCCGTCATCCGCACCGGGGAGCCGTTGCTCGGCGAAGACCTCACGATTGCAGGCGGCGGTCGCCTGCAGGCCGGCGACGGTGCGAGCGCGCTGCGCGAGCTCCGGCCCTGCTCGACGATCGTCGTTCCGTTGCGGGCACGCGGGCGGACGCTCGGTGCCATCGAGCTGGCGACGGCGGTCGAGTCGCAACGGCGGTTCGATCAGGAAGACCTGAAACTCGCCAGGGAGCTCGCCAGCCGCGCGGCCCTCCTCGTCGACAACGCGCGTCTCTACGCACAGGCGAGGGCGGCGATCCGCGCGCGCGACGACATGATCGCCGTGGTCTCGCACGACCTGCGAAGCCCGTTGCAGTCGATCGCCAGCGCAACCGCGGTGCTGGATCTCGAGGAACGCGCCGAGCCGGCATCGGCGAGCCTCGACGCCATCAGGCTCGCGACCGCGCACATGGACCGCCTGCTGCAGGACCTCCTCGACATCTCCCTGATCGATACCGGCCAATTCACGGTTTCGCGCGAGCTGACGGACGCCTCCGCGCTGGTGGAAGACGCGCGGATGCTGTTCGAACCGCTGGCACGGGACAGATCCGTGCACCTCGATTGCCGCGTGGCGCGCGACCTGCCGCAGATTCGCGTCGACCGCGGGCGCATGCAGCAGGCCCTGTCGAACCTCCTCGGCAACGCGCTCAAGTTCGTGCCCGCGGGCGGCCGGATCGGGCTTTCCGCGGAACGCTCCGGCGATGCCGTGCGCATCGCCGTCAGCGACACCGGCCCCGGCATCGCCGAGGAAGACCTCGACCGCGTGTTCGATCGCTTCTGGCGCGCGGATCGCCGCAAGGAACGCGGCGTGGGCCTGGGCCTGACGGTGGCGCAGGGCATCGTCCAGGCGCACGGCGGCCAGATCGGCGTCGAAAGCCGCAAGGGCCAGGGCAGCACCTTCTACGTATTGCTCGACGCGGTGGCGCCGGTCCGCGCGACGGCGGAGCCGGTCCGGCAGAAGGAAGGGCCGGTGCTCGTCGTCGACGACGACGAGCCGTTCCGCGCGGAAATCGTCGAGGCGCTGCAGAAGTCGGGCTACGCCGTGGTCAGCGCCGGCGACGGGCGCGAGGCACTGGAGTACCTGCGGGGCGACAACACGCCGGCGCTGGTGCTGCTCGACATGATGATGCCGCTGATGAACGGCTGGAGCCTGTTCGAGGCCGTGAAGCAGGATCCCCGGCTGGCCTCGGTGCCCATCGTCCTGCTCACCGCGCTGGCGGACCCGGACGAGGCGCAGGCGCTGCCGCAGGTCGCGGATCGCCTGAGCAAGCCGGTGCGCATGAAACAGCTGTTGAGCCTCGCCGCCGCGCACTGCCGCCGCGCCGACAGCGGCCTCTCCAGCCACGCCTGACGCGCTCCCTTCCGGTGGACGCACGAAGCCGGGTTCGACAGAATCGGGCACTTCCGCAGCACGGCCGGTCAAGCGATGAGCAGCAAGATGAGTCGACGGGACTTCGTCATATCGACCGCCGCCGCGGGACTCGCGGCTGGCACTCCGGAGACCGCCGGCGCACAGGCGGCGCCGAAAATGAGCAACCGCGTGAAGCCGGTCGTCGTCGCCTCGCGCAACGGCTACACGATGACGAACGGCGGCGCGCGCAACTGCGTCGAGACGGCCTTCGAACGCATCGTCGACGGCGAGGACGTGCTCGACGCCCTGATCGCCGGCGTCAACATCGTCGAGCTCGACCCGGAAGACGCCAGCGTCGGCTACGGCGGGCGGCCGAACGCCGACGGCGTCGTGCAGCTGGACGCCTGCTGCATGCACGGCCCGAAAAAGCAGGCGGGCGGCGTGGCGGCGCTCGAGGGTGTGAGGACGCCGTCGCGGGTCGCCAGGGCCGTCATGGACCACACGGATCACCACCTGCTCGTCGGGTCCGGCGCGCAGACCTTCGCCCGCAACATGGGCTTCGAGATCGAGGACGACCTCAATACCGACAAGTCCCGCCGCCTGTGGCTCGAATGGAAGCGGCGCACCGATCCCGGCCACTATCTCGATCCGGAGAAGCGATTCGAAGCCGGAAGGCGCGCCGGCATGGACATGGTTCGCGAGGGCCACATCCGCGAGGAAGAGCACTACGGCACGATCAACTGCAACGGCGTGAGCCCGACCGGTGCCGTATGCGGCGTCACCACCACCAGCGGCCTCGCCTGGAAGATTCCGGGGCGCGTCGGCGATTCGCCGATCCTCGGCGCCGGCCTCTACGTCGACGGTGACATCGGCGCCGCGGGGTCGACCGGCCGCGGCGAGGCGAATCTCTTTGCGCTCTGCTCTTTCCTCATCGTCGAGGAAATGCGCCGCGGGAAACATCCGAAGGACGCCGGCATGGAGGCGCTGCGCCGGATCAGGGCCAACACGGTCGAGCCCCGGCTCCTGAACGACCGGGGCGAGCCGAACTTCAACGTGAACTTCTACATCGTGGACCGCGCCGGTCGCTACGCCGGCGTCGCCCTCTATGCGGCCGAAGAGACCTCCCGCTATGCCGTCTGCACGGAGAACGGTGCGGAGCAGCCGATGCTGGAGCCCCTCCTGGAGGGTGCCGCATAGCCCGCGGCACCGGCGGCCTCGGCCGCTGCCGGCATTATGTCGAGCATCCGGAATCCCCTCCGGGGCGCGTGGTAGAATGCGCCGACTCCACAGGGGACGCATCAGTATGAACGACAACGTGAATTACCTTGCGCCGGCTTCCGAGCTGGCGGTCGAGGATCGCTCGAACTTTATCTGGAAGTGCTACGCGCACGTCGTCGCGGGAATCCTCGCATTCGCCGCAATCGAGGCCTATCTGTTTTCCTCCGGCATCGCCGCCAGCATCGCGGCGCCCATGTTCGACAAGTGGCTGCTCGTCCTGGGCGCGTTCATACTGGTTAGCTGGGGCGCCTCGCACGTCGCGCACCGCGTGCAGTCGAAGCAGGCGCAGTACGCGGCATTCGCCGTGCTGGTGTTCGTGGAGGCCATCATCTTTGCGCCGCTGCTGTACGTCGCCAGCGCGATGAAACCGGGGATCATCGACAGTGCGGCAGGCGTCACGCTGCTCGGCAGCGCGGGACTGATCGCCACCGCGATGATCACGCGCAAGGACTTCTCCTTCCTGCGCGGGCTCCTGGTGTGGGGCGGCATCCTGGCAATGGTCGGCATCGTCGCGAGCCTGCTGTTCGGCTTCGCGCTCGGTACCTGGTTCTCGGTCGCAATGATCGGCTTCGCGGGCGCCGCGGTGCTCTACGACACCTCGAACATCATGCACCACTACCCGGCGGACAAGTACGTAGCGGCCTCGATGGCGCTGTTCGCCTCCATCGCACTGATGTTCTGGTACATCCTGCGGCTGTTCATGAGCCGCGATTGACCGGCGACGGGCGCGCGCCGCGCGCCCGTCAGCGCCGCTCGGCGGGGGGCGCGATCACTTCGGTGCCGCCCATGTAGGGGCGCAGCACTTCCGGCACGGTAACGCTGCCGTCCGCCTGCTGGAAGTTCTCGATCACGGCCACGAGCGCGCGCCCGGCGGCGACACCCGACCCGTTCAGCGTGTGCACCGGTTCCGGGCGCCCGGTTTCCGGATTGCGCCAGCGTGCCTGCATGCGCCTGGCCTGGAAATCGGTAAAGCTGCTGCAGGAGGAAATCTCCCGCCAGGCGTCCTGCGCCGGCAGCCACACCTCGAGATCGTAAGTGCGGGCCGCGCCGAAGCCGATGTCCCCGGCGCAGAGGTCGACGACGCGGTACGGCAGGTTCAGCCGCTCGAGAATCGTCTCCGCGTGCCCCGTCAGCTCTTCCAGGGCCTCGGCCGAGCGTGCCGGTTCGACGACCTGTACGAGCTCGACCTTCTCGAACTGATGCTGGCGTATCATCCCGCGCGTATCCCGGCCGTGAGAGCCCGCCTCGGAGCGAAAGCACGGCGTGTGCGCGACGTACCGCCGCGGCAGCGTTTCGGGATCCAGGATGCTGTCGCGCACGAGGTTGGTCAGCGGCACCTCGGCCGTCGGAATGAGATAGTAGGGGCTATCGCCCGACGTCCTGAAGAGGTCTTCCTCGAACTTCGGCAGCTGCCCTGTGCCCTCGAGCGCGTGGGGCAGGACCAGGTACGGGACGTAGGTTTCCTCGTAGCCGTGCTCGTTGACGTGCACGTCCAGCATGAACTGGATCAGCGCGCGCTGCAGGCGTGCCAGGTTCCCGCGCAGGACGGTGAAGCGCGCGCCGGCAATGCGGCTGGCGGCATTGAAGTCGAGCATGCCGAGCCCGGCGCCCAGGTCGACGTGATCGCGCACGGGAAAGTCGAGGGCCGGCGGCTCGCCGTTGCGGCGCAACTCGACGTTGTCGGCTTCGTCTCTGCCGTCCGGCACCCCCGGGGCCAGCAGATTCGGCAGGCCGAGCTCGATCTCGCGAAGCGCAACGAGGACCTCCCCGAGCCGTGCTTCGGCGGCTTCGAGTCTGGCGCCGACGGACTTCACCGCCTCCAGCAGCGCCGAGGCGTCTTCGCCCTTCGCCTTGGCGCGGCCGACGGCGCGGGCGCTGTCGTTCTTCTCCCGGCGCAGCGACTCCACGCCGACCTGCAGCTCCCGCCGTTCGTTCTCGAGCGCCAGGTAGCCCTCCACGTCGAACGTCATGCCGCGGCGAGCGAGATTGCCGGCGACTTCCGCGGTCGACTGCCGCAACAGTTTCGGGTCGATCATTCCTTTTCCCTGCCCTCGCCGCGGTCTTCGCTCCCCTTCCCGGACTCCCCCTGGCGCCTCCGGATCCCGGCGAGCTTCTCCCCGATCTGCCGTTCGAGGCCGCGCGGCACGGGATGATAATACCTGCGCTCGGGCATGTCGTCGGGGAAGTAGCGAACCCCCGCGGCGATCGCGTCGTCCTCGTCGTGGGCGTAGCGATACCCCGCCCCGTGGCCCAGTTCGCGCATCAGGCGCGTCGGGGCGTTCCGCAGGTGCATCGGTACGTCGAGTGAGCCGAAGTCCCGCACGTCGGCGGCGGCGGAGGACGCGGCCTTGTACACGGCATTGCTCTTCGCGGCACAGGCGAGGAATACCACGGCCTGCGCGAGCGTCAGGTCGCCCTCGGGACTGCCGAGCCGCTCGATCGTCTCCCAGGCATCCAGTGCGATGCGCAGGGCGCGAGGATCGGCGTTGCCGATATCTTCGGATGCCGCACGCACCATGCGCCTCGCGATGTAGAGCGGATCGCAGCCACCGTCCAGCATGCGCATGAGCCAATAGAGCGACGCATCCGGATCCGAGCCGCGCACGCACTTGTGCAGCGCGGACATCTGGTCGTAGAAATATTCCCCCTGCTTGTCGAACCGGCGGCGGCCGCCGGCGACGACGGCTTCCGCCGCCGCCCGATCCAGCCGCCGTGCGTCATCGCGCTCCGACGCCAGGTCCACCGCGAGCTCCAGCAGGTTGAGCGCCCGCCGGGCATCGCCGTCCGCGGCGGCGACCATGAGCTGCAGGGCCTCGTCCTCTGCGACCACGTTCCCGACGCCGAACCACTCCTCCGGATCATCCAGCGCGCGGCGCAGTATCGCCGTGACTGCCTCGTCGTCCAGCGGCTTCAGCACATAGACGCGGGCGCGCGAGAGCAAGGCGTTGTTGAGCTCGAACGACGGGTTCTCGGTCGTGGCGCCGATGAAGGTGAGGGTGCCGTCCTCGACGAAGGGGAGGAAGGCATCCTGCTGCGACTTGTTGAATCGATGCACCTCGTCCAGGAACAGGATGGTGGCGCGGCGATGGACGTCGCGGTGCCGACGGGCCTCCGCGACCGCGGCGCGAATGTCCTTCACCCCGGCCATGACCGCGGACAGCGCGATGAAATGCGAATCAGTCGTCGCGGCGATGATGCGCGCGAGTGTCGTTTTGCCGGTACCGGGAGGCCCCCAGAACACCATCGAATGCGGCAGGCCGCGCTCGATCGCGCGGCGCAAAGGCATTCCCGCTCCGAGCAGGTGCTCCTGCCCACGGAATTCGTCGAGCGACGCGGGGCGGAGGCGGTCCGCCAGCGGGCGTCCGGCCGGCGGTTCCGCGGGTCCTGCCGCGGCGAAGAGATCGCTCATGCCGCCGCCGGGCCTTCGCGGCCGCCCATCCCGCGGGCGGCGGCACGCGCCGCGGCCATCATTGTCGTGCCTGTATCCACTCCTCGACCCTCAGGCTCCAGCCGCCGGCACCGGCCCACGCGACGACCAGCCCGACAGCGATTCCTATGGAATCGGCAATCAGATCCAGAGTCTCCGCCGAGCGTCCGGTGGTCGCGATCATCTGGCAGATCTCGATCAGGAGGCCGAAAGCCAGCATGCCGGCCGCCAGGCGCCAGTATGCCTGTCGACGGTACTGCCCCGAAAACCACACCGTCAGGAAGACGAAAGTGACGCCATGCAGCCACTTGTCCAGGGAGACGAGCCCCGGATCCGGCGCGTCCCGCAGGAACCACAGGGCCGGCATCAGGGCGGCCGCGAGTACCAGAAGCAGCACGGTGAAGCCGGCGAGCTGCCAGTACCGGACATAGCGCAAGGGAAGCATCTAGCGGCCTGTCCCGCCAATCACCCGACAGGACACTAGCCTTTTCCGCCTCGCTGGCGGGTTGCGTCCGTGGTCGCCGGCCGTGCGGAGGCCGCGCGGTCCGCCGGCGAGCCCCCCGTCGCGAGCGGCTGCGGGCTACCGACCACGTCGACACCCTCCGGCGGGGTGAAGCGGAACGTTGCAGGATCGATCTCTTCGTTCAGAGCGACGTCGTGCAGGGCCACGAGGGTCGTCTGGTCCAGGTTGTCGTAGAAGATCATCCGGCTCAAGCTCCCGTCGGTGAACCCGAGCTCGACACTGCGAAAGCTGCTGTCGGAGCGCCGCGGGGCAAGCCGCACCCAGTGCGTGCCCGCGTCCTCGAAGCTCGCCTCGATCGTGAAATCGTCGAGCACGTTTTCGGTTCCGCCGAGCACCAGCGCGGGCGTACTGCTCAGCACTTCCGCCTGGTCCTTCACCGTCACCTGGGCGAGATCGACGTCGTAGCTCCAGACGTTCTGCCCGTCCGCCACGAGCACCTGGTCGTAGGGCTCGCGGTAGACCCAGCGCAGCTGGCCCGGCCTGCGGATCGCGAACGTGCCGCTCGAGGTCTCCACGACCTCGCCGTCCGCATCGACGAGTTTCTGCTCGAACTCGCCGCGCATCGTGCGAACGTCCTGCACGAACTGCTCGACGACCTGCCGGCCCTCCTCCGCTGCCGCCGGATCGGGGGGCGCACCCGTGGAAGACGGGCCGGCGAGGAGCACCAGCGCTGCAATGCCTGTCACTGTCATGAGTGTCTCGAATCCGGTGAGGTTCCGTTCAGTCCTTGTCCCGGGCAGGCACCAGGACTTCCCGCGAGCCGTTCGCCTGCAGCGGGCCCACGAGGCCCGCCTGCTCCATGCTTTCGACCATGCGGGCGGCGCGGTTGTAGCCGATCTTGAGCCGTCGCTGCACGCCGGAGATCGACGCCTTCCGTGTCTCCAGGACGACCTGCACCGCCTGGTCGTACAGCGGATCCTGCTCCGCGTCGCCCTCGTCGCCCGGCAGGACCTCGAGGCCGGCCAGTCCCGGGGTTTGACCCGTCGGCGCGTCCAGGATTTCCTCGATATAGCGCGGCGAGCCGCTTTTCTTGAGGTAGCGCACCACGGCGTGCACCTCGTGATCCGCCACGAAGGCCCCGTGCACGCGCGTCGGCAACGACGTGCCGGGCGGGAGGTACAGCATGTCGCCGTGCCCGAGCAGGTTCTCGGCCCCCATCTGGTCGAGGATCGTGCGCGAGTCCACCTTTGCCGACACCTGGAAGGCGATGCGGCACGGGATGTTCGCCTTGATCAGGCCGGTGATGACGTCGACCGACGGGCGCTGGGTCGCCAGCAGCATGTGAATGCCGGACGCCCGCGCCTTCTGCGCCAGCCGCGCGATCAGCTCCTCCACCTTCTTGCCGACGATCATCATCATGTCGGCGAGCTCGTCGATGATGACGACGATGAACGGCAGCGGCGTCAGCGTCGGCCGCTCCAGCGGCTCCTCGTCGTCCTCGAAGGGCGGCGGCACGTACATCGGGTCGGGAATCGGCTTGCCCGCCTCGATCGCGTCCTTGACCTTGCGGTTGTAGCCGCTGATGTTGCGCACACCGAGCGACGACATGAGCCGGTAGCGGCGATCCATTTCGCCGACGCACCAGCGCAAGGCATTGGCCGCTTCCTTCATGTCCGTGACGACCGGCGTGAGCAGGTGCGGAATGCCCTCGTACACGGAGAGCTCGAGCATCTTCGGATCGACCATGATCAGCCGCACATGCTCCGGCTTCGCCTTGTAGAGGAGACTCAGTACCATCGCGTTGATCGCGACCGATTTGCCGGACCCCGTGGTGCCGGCGATGAGCAGATGCGGCATCCTCGAGAGGTCTGCGACGACGGAATGGCCACCGATGTCCTTGCCGAGCGCGAGCGTCAGCGGCGATGCCAACTCGTCGTAGGCGCGGGACTTCAGTATCTCGCCGAGCGTCACCAGTTCCCGATTCTCGTTCGGAATCTCCAGCCCTACGTAGGATTTGCCGGGGATCACTTCGACGACCCGGACGCTCACCACCGACAGCGACCGTGCCAGATCCTTGGCGAGATTGGAGATCTGGCTGACCTTCACGCCCGGTGCCGGATCGAGCTCGAAGCGCGTGATGATCGGCCCGGGCGAGACGGAAACCACCTCGACGTCGATGTTGAAATCCTTGAGCTTCAGCTCCACCAGGCGGGACATCGCCTCCAGCGATTCGTCCGAGTAGCCCTGCTTCTGCACCGGCGGGTCGTCCAGCAGCGAGAGCGGCGGCAGTTCTCCCGCCGACGGCGGCTCGAACAACGGCACCTGGCGTTCCTTCTCGGCCCGGACGCTGGGCTCGAGCGGCGCGATCACGGGCTCGATTCGCGGCGGATTGCGGTCGGCCTTGCGTTTCTTCTCGGCGGCGGCGCTGTCCTGCCGGGCCGTCATCTGGCGCTTTGCCGCCGCGCGGTCGCGCAGCTCGCCCAGCTTCGCCCGCGTCGCCTCCCAGAGCCCCAGGCACCAGCGGCCGATCCGGTCCATGATCGCGAGCCAGGAAATGCCGAGGAACAGCGACAGCGAGGCGAGCCAGAGGAAGAACAGCAGGACGCTCGCCCCCAGCAGTTTCATGAGCGACGCCATGCCGCCACCCACCACCTGGCCAACGATGCCGCCGGCCGTTTCGCGGAAACCCTCCGCCGAAAAGTGCAGCGTCGCCAGCGCGCAGCTGGTCACCAGGGTCGCGACGAAGCCGCCGAATCGCAGCGCGTAGTCGGCCTTCGTGAGCGGATCGCGTGTCTTCTGCTCGCGAAAGATGATCCAGCCGAAATAGGCGACCATCACCGTGAACAGGTAGGCGGGACGGCCGAAGAGGTTGAACAGCAGGTCCGACGCCAGCGCGCCGACCCGGCCGACGCTGTTACTGATCTCGCCGTCGCCGGTGGCGTGGCTGAAGCCGGGATCCGACGCGTCGTAGGTAAAGAGCGCGACCCAGAGTATCAGCGCCAGCGCGCCGAACACCCACAACGCGCCCTCACGGAGCGTGCGGACGACCTGGTCCGACAGGCGCGCGCCCGGGGAGACGGATTTCTGAGCTCTGGCCATTCGAGGAAACGGTATGAGGACTTTTGCCTAATCGGATGATTCGTAAACCCATTATGGGCCAAAAGGAGACGGGATGTCAGCGCTCGGGGCAGCGGATTGCGCCTGCCGCCGATCCGGCGCGCGGGATTCGCCCTTTTGCTCGCCACCGCCCTTTGTGCCTAAACTGCCCCCGTGCAATGCGGCGCCGGCGCGTCTTCGAAAGCAGGACCTTGCGCTCCGCCCGGAGAGCGCCCTTGATTCGACCCGCTGCGGGCGCATATGACGAGACTCGAGGAATCGCAGGGCTCAAGGCCCGACAGTGAGGGCGAAGTATACATGAGCAATTCCAGGCATTGCCGGGTTCTGATTCTGGGCTCCGGCCCGGCCGGGTACTCGGCCGCGGTCTACGCGGCAAGGGCCAACCTGAATCCGGTGATGATCACCGGCGTCGAGCAGGGCGGGCAACTGATGACCACCACCGACGTCGA
>CAZTAE010000038.1:0-16118 GCA_964611535.1 uncultured Woeseiaceae bacterium | reverse complement strand
CGTCGATGGTGACGCTCATGGCGGGATTCGGTATTCTCATGTCGATTCACACGCACCGCAAATTCGTGCCGCATTGATCCGTACGGAACGGAACGGCGGTCATCAGGTAAATATGAAATTACATTACAAGCTCGCCTGCTGCCTTTTACTCACCTGCCTGGGCCTGGAAACCACCCTCGCCCTCGACGTCGATCGCCCCGCAGTCCGTGAGTTCATCGACTCGATGGCCGAAAAGCACGACTACGACCCGGAGCGGCTTGCGTCCATACTGGCGCAGGCCGAAACGCAGGAGCGGATCCTGACCGCGATCAGCAGGCCGGCGGAGAAGACGCTGGCATGGCACGAGTACCGGGACATTTTCCTCACCGACGAGCGGATCCGCGCGGGCGCCGATTTCTGGCAGGAACACCGCGACACGCTGCAGCGCATCAGCAAGGAGACCGGGGTGCCCTGCGAGACGCTGGTCGGCATCATCGGCGTCGAAACCTATTTCGGCCGCATTACCGGCAACTACCGCGTGCTCGACGCCCTCGCCACGCTGGCCTTCGATTACCCGCCGCGTTCGTCGTTCTTCATGCGGGAGCTGGAGGAGTTCCTGCTGCTGGTGGAGGAGGAAGGCGTCGACGCGGCCGAGCCCACGGGCTCCTACGCCGGCGCGATGGGCGCTCCCCAGTTCATGCCCAGCAGCTTCCGCGCCTACGCCGTCGATTCCAGCAAGGACGGCAAGCGCGACATCTGGTCCGACTGGGAAGACGTGATCGGCAGCGTTGCCAACTATTTCGTCGCGCACGGCTGGAAAACCGAGAGCCCGGTGGTCGCGCGCGCCAGCCTGGGGAGCACGTGGGACGGGGAGCTGCCGCAGAACACGCTGACACCCAGCGACACCGTCGACTCGCTCACCCATCGGGGCGTTCTGTTCGCGGCAAACCTGCCGGGCGATCAGGTCGGCCAGCTGTTGACGCTGGAGGGGAAAGACGGCGAGGAGCACTGGGTCGGGTTTCACAACTTCTTCGTCATTACGCGCTACAACCGCAGCGTGATGTACGCGCTCGCCGTCCACCAGCTCGGCGAGCAGATTGCACGGGAGGTCGGACAACGTGCATCCTGAGCGGCTGTGGCTAGTCTGCGCCGCCGCGCTGCTCGTCGGCGGCTGCGCCAGCCGCCCGCCTGCCGACGGCGTGCCGGAGGGCAGCGCCACGACGCCGCCGGCGGACCCGTCCCCCCGGCCGGAGCCGCGCAGCCGTTACGGCAACGGCCCGATTTACGAGGTGCTGGGCAGCCGCTACCAGGTCCTGGAATCCAGCCGGGGCTACAGCGAACGCGGCGTCGCGTCCTGGTACGGAAAAAAGTTCCACGGCCGGCCGACCTCCAGCCGTGAAACCTACGACATGCACGCGCTGACCGCGGCACACCGGACGCTGCCGCTGCCGAGCTGGGTCCGGGTCCGGAACCTCGAGAACGGCAAGACCGTGGTGGTGCGCGTCAACGATCGCGGCCCGTTCGTCGGCAACCGCATCATCGACCTCTCCTACGCGGCCGCCAGGCGGCTGGACATGATCGAGGCCGGCACGAC
The DNA here is from genome assembly GCA_964611535.1 of uncultured Woeseiaceae bacterium. Taxonomy (GTDB): domain Bacteria; phylum Pseudomonadota; class Gammaproteobacteria; order Steroidobacterales; family Woeseiaceae; genus IDS-8. Next base: position 14,545 of record CAZTAE010000038.1, on the reverse strand, counting down.
CCTGGTCGAGGTCACCGCCATCGACCATGAAGAGCCGATCCGGGCCGGTGCGCGGCCGGAGCCGGAATCCGCGCCCGAAGCTGTGGGGCTTTATGTGCAGGTCGGCGCCTTCGGCAGCGTCGAGAACGCCCGGCGCCGCTACAGCCAGCTCACCGAGGGCGGCATCCGCCCGGCGTTCGTGCACGAGGACACGAGCCGAAGCCCGGCGCTCTACCGGGTCAGGATCGGACCGATAGCGGACGTCCTCGAATACGATACGATCGTGCAGCAACTGCAACAGCTCGGCATCTCCGAAACGCACCTGGTCAGCGACTGATCGAACGAGCGGTTGATGCACTTCCCGCTTCACCACCTTCCGGGCCTCTGTTACGCGCGCCGCCTGCTGCTGGTCCTGCTCCTCTGCCTTGCCGGGCTCGGGCCCGAATCGAGGGCGCAGGACTGGCCGGTGCCCGCACCGCCGCCCATAGGTGCGAAGAGTTTCATGCTCATCGACGGCAATTCCGGTTACGAGCTCGCTTCGCACGAACCCGACCGCCAGCTCGCCCCTGCCAGCCTGACGAAGCTCATGACCGCCTATGCGATCTTCAAGGCGCTCGACGAGGGGCAGGTCAGTCTCGAAGACGGGGTGACGGTCAGCGAAAAGGCCTGGCGGACGCCCGGGTCGCGGATGTTCATCGAGGTCGGCACGCGCGTCAGCGTGAAGGAGCTCGTGATCGGCATGATCGTGCAGTCCGGCAACGACGCGAGCGTGGCACTGGCCGAGCACGTCGCCGGTTCCGAGTCCGTTTTCGCGGAAGTGATGAACCGCTACGCGCGATCGCTGGGCATGCAGTCGAGCCATTTCACCAACGTAACCGGGCTGCCGCACAAAGAGCATTACTCGACGGCGCGAGACCTGGCGACACTGGCCCGCGCAATGATCGACCGGTTCCCGGAGTACTACGGCTGGTACTCGCTCAGGGAATTCGAATACAACGGCATCAGGCAGAACAACCGGAACAGGCTGCTCTGGCGCGACCCGAGCGTCGACGGCATGAAGACCGGTCACACGTCGGATGCGGGCTACTGCCTGGTCTCCACCGCGGAGCGCGACGGGATGCGCGTGATCTCGGTGGTGCTGGGCATGGAGAACCCGAAGGCGCGAAACGAGGGGAGCCAGGCGCTGCTGAACTACGGTTTTCGGTTCTTCGAGACGCGGCTCCTCTACCGGGCCGGCGAGCCCGTCACGACGGCACGCACCTGGAAGGCGGCCAATGAAGTCACGGCCCTGGGACTTGCCGAGGACCTCTACATCACGATCCCGCGCGGCAGCTACGACGAAGTCGAATCCGTCCTGACCATGCCGTCGATCCTCCTCGCGCCCGTAGCTCTGGGCCAGCCACTCGCCGAGTTGCGGGTGAGCCTGAACGGCACGAGCCTCGAGAGCGCCCAGCTGCGGGCGCTGGATGAGAACCCGAACGGCTCCATCTGGCAGCGCGCCCGGGACGGCCTCCTCCTCTGGTTCGAGTGACGGATTGCGGGCCTCCCGGCGGCACGCTCGCGGGAACATTACCGGATGGCATAAGGTCTGCCTACAGGCAAGCCGATGCACGAGTTCACCGCACGCGAGCCCGTGCGGGGGGATAATCAGATGACCGGGAAGCTGCTCGATTTTCCCTGCGAGTTCCCCATCAAGATGATGGGCAGGGACAGGCCGGGGTTTCGCGAGGCCGCGCTGGCGGTGATCGCCCGCCACACCGGCGGCGTCGAGGACGACGCCGTGCGGGTCGCCTCCAGCCGCAAAGGCAATTTCCTCTCCGTCACGGTCACGATCACCGCGACCAGTCAGCGGCAGCTGGACGCCATCTACCGCGACCTGAGCGCGCACGAGCAGGTCCTGGTGGCGCTGTGAGCACGGGTGCGCCCGTTGCGGATCCGGGGGCCGCGCCGCGGCAGAACCCCGCGGTGCCCCGGGACATCGTCGTTCGTTCCCTCGGCCTGCGCGCCTTCGAACCGGTCTGGCGCTCGATGCAGAAGTTCACCGACGAGCGGGGGCCCACGACCCGGGACGAGCTCTGGTTCACCGAACACCGCTCCGTGTACACGCTCGGCCTGAACGCGGACCCCAAGCACCTGCTCGCGCCCGGGGACATTCCGGTCGTGCAGATCGACCGCGGGGGCCAGGTGACCTGGCACGGCCCCGGGCAACTCATGGTCTATCCGTTGCTCGATCTTCGCCGCGCCGGCCTCGGCGTCCGCGCGCTCGTCACCGCCCTCGAGCAGTCCGTCGTCGATCTCATGGGCGAGTTCGGCATCGAGGCATCGGCGAGGTCGGACGCGCCGGGCGTGTACGTCGAAGGGCGCAAGCTGGCAAGCGTGGGACTGCGCGTGCGCCGCGGCGCCAGCTACCACGGCATGGCGCTGAACGTGGACGTCGATCCCGAGCCCTTCACCCGCATCAATCCTTGCGGGTTTCAGGGCCTCGAGACGGTCGACATGAAGCGGCTGGGCGCGGAGTCCGATCTCGCCGCCGTCGCCAAGCGGCTGCAGGCGTACTTGCTGCCGCGGCTCATGCCGAAGCGCTGAGCCGCGCGAGCCGCTCCGGCGTCCCGACGTCCTCCCACAGGCCGCGGTACACCTGGCCGGCCAGGCGTCCGCGGTCCGCGGCGGCGACGAGCAGCGGCGCGAGCGGGAACCGGGCTTTTCCCGCGCCCGCGAACAACTCGGGACGGTAGAGGCCCATCCCGCTGTAAGTATGCGTCGGCTCTGCCGCGTTCCGCACGCGGTCGCCGTCCAGGCCGAAATCGCCGCGCGACCTGTCCTTCGGGGTCGGCACGAGGACGAGGTGAGCCAGATCATCGGCCTGGAGCTCGAGCGACGGCAGCGCGAAATCGGTATGCACGTCGGCGTTCAACACCCAGAATGGCGCGGACCCGAGCAGCGGCAGCGCCCTGGCGATGCCGCCGCCAGTCTCCAGCACCCGATCGTACTCCGGGCTGTACACGACCTGCAGGTTGTACTGCGCGCCGTCGCCGATGCGCTCCGCGATCATCCCGCCGAGCCAGCCCAGATTGACGATCACCCTGCCGATGCCGGCGCAAGCCAGCCGTTCCAGGTTGGCGTCGATCAGGGACTTCCCACCGACCTCCACCAGCGCCTTGGGAACCCGGTCTGTCAGCGGCCGCAGGCGTTCGCCGCGCCCCGCCGCGAGGATCATTGCCGTGGCCGGTGCCGTCACGAGGCGCCGAGCCCCGGCAGGCAGCGCTCGTCGACCAGACGGGAAAGAAACGCCAGTTCCCGATGGCGTCGCGCCACGTCGCTTACGTAGCCCAGGGTGCGCGGCACGTCCTGCAGGTACGCGGTCTTGCCGTCGCGGTGCATGAGCCGCGCGAAAATACCGGCAGCCTTCAGGTGCCGCTGCACACCCATCAGCTCGAAGCTGCGCAGGAAGGCCGCGGTGTCCAGCCCCGCGGGCAGGCCGCGGGCAATCCGGTCATAAAAGGCCGTCGCCCAGTTCCGCACGGCGTCGTCCGGCCAGCGGATGTAGCAATCCTTGAGCAGGGACACCAGATCGTAGGTCAGCGGCCCGCTGACGGCGTCCTGAAAGTCGAGGACCCCCGGGTTGTTCTCGCCGGTCACCATCAGGTTCCGCGAGTGGAAGTCACGGTGCACGAACACCTGCGGCTGCCGCAGTGCGGCATCGACCAGGAACGCGCAGCATTCCCGCCAGGCCTGCTCGTCCGTCGCAGCCAGCGTCAACTGGAGGTGGCGCCCGCACAGCCAGTCGCGAAACAGTGAAAGTTCGAACAGCAGCAGCTTTTCGTCGTACGCGGGAAGCTCTGCATGGAATCTCTGTCCTTCATTCTGCAGCGTCGCCAGACAGGACAGCGCGTCCCCGTACAGCGCGTCCGCCCGCCCGGGCTGCTCCCGCAGAACCTGCAGGTACTGGGCGCTGCCGAGGTCGGTCATCAGGACGAAGCCGAGGCCCGTGTCCGCCGCAAGCACGCGCGGGCTGTTCAAACCGATCCGGTTCAGGAGGCCGGCGATCCTGACGAACGGCCGGGAGTCCTCGCGATCCGGCGGAGCGTCCATGGCGATGCGGCTGTAGCCGTTGGCCTCGATCCGGAAGTATCGGCGAAAGCTCGCATCGCTCGACGCCGGAGTGAGCGGCTTCCCCGCCAGGTCGTCGAACTGCGCCAGCCAGCTCTGAAGTTCTGCAAGCCTGTTGTCGTTCCTGTTGTCCGGGCCTGTTAACATTCGCGCGATTCAGATTTCCGTAACGGTCACGAGCGCCGTTCACGAGCGCATTCGTCGTAACGAGGAGACGAGGGTGAACGGAAAGCCAGGCCCCTGTCGGGTGAGCAATTGCCGCGATCGATTGTCGAAGAAAGCCGCGCCGGTAGCAACCCGCGCTACCTGATGCCATCCGCCGCAGCAAAGTTGCGTCCCAGTGCCGTTCACCGAACCGATCCTCCCTTGCACCACACCTGCCTCCTGTTAGCCGGTCTCATGTTCGTGGCGCCTGCGCTTGCCGCGGCGCAGGAAGGGCTGACATGCGAAGCGCCGGAAATCCTGCACCTCGAGGAGGAAACGGAGCTCGCCGGGCTGCGGGGCGACTCCGGCACCTTCGAGTTCCGCGCCGGCGAGGTGGACGCGGAGCTGGGGGACGAACCGAGGCTGTCCCTGACCGGCGGAGTGCTGGTGCGGCGCGGCGACCGCTTCGCCGGCGCCGAAACCGCGATCTACGACCGGGAGACACAAGCGCTGTTGCTGTCCGGCGACGTGCGCTACGAAGATCTGCAGAACGAGGTCACGAGCACGAGCGCCGAGTTCGCCTACGACACCGGCCGCATCCGCTTCGAGGGGGCCGAGTTCCAGCTCGGGCGAACCGGTTCGCGAGGCGCCGCCGATTTCCTGCAGATCACGGACGATGGCGTCGTGCAGCTCGGGGAGGTCCGCTACACGACCTGCCGACCGGGTTCGGAAGACTGGATCATCGCAGCCGAGGACATCGAGCTCGATACCGCCGAGGGCACCGGCACGGCGCGGGACGTCAGATTGCGGTTCCTCGGCGTGCCGATCCTCTGGTCGCCGTTCCTGTCGTTTCCGATTACCGATGCCCGGAAGTCCGGCGTGCTCACCCCGGAGATCGGCAGCGCGGGCCGCAGCGGGAACGAGGTGCAGGTCCCCTACTACTGGAACATCGCCGACAACTACGACGCCACTTTGACGCCGCGCCTCCTGACCGACCGGGGCCTCGAGGTGGGTACCGAATTCCGTTACCTGACCCGGCGGAACGACGGTATTGCCCAGTTCGAATACCTGCCGGACGACAACATCACGAATACGGACCGTCACCTGCTGGCATTCAATCACCGGACGCTGTTCGACAACGGCTGGCGCAACCTCATCGACTACCGCGAAGCCTCCGACGGCGGCTACTTCGAGGATCTGGGCGGCAGCCTGAGCATCTCGAGCATCACGCACCTGAACCGCAGCGTGAGCTTCGACTTTTTCGGCGAGCACTGGTCGCTGCTCACGCGCCTGCAGGACCACCAGACGATCGACGAGACGATTGCCCCGGCCGACGAGCCCTACCGGCGCCTGCCGCAGTTCGTGGCAACCGGTTCGTGGCCGGACCGGCCCTGGGGGCTGCGCTACGGGTTCGACGGGGAACTCGTGTACTTCGACCGGGACGTCGGCGTGACGGGCTGGCGCCTGCACGCCGCGCCGCAGGTCGAGTGGCCGCTGGAACAGTCCGGCTGGTTCATCACGCCCGGCGCGTCTCTCGAATATACCCGATACCAGCTGGGGGACCGGGAGCCGGGACAGCCCGACGCCCCGAGCCGCGCCCTGCCGATCACCAGCCTCGACGCCGGCCTGGTCCTCGAGCGCGAACTGGACGTCGAGCAGGGGTGGCGCCAGACGCTCGAACCCCGCGTGCTCTACGTGCACGTCCCGCATCGCGACCAGGGCCACCTGCCGGTCTTCGACACGATCGTTCCCGATCTCAATCTCGTGCAGCTCTACCGGAAGAACCGCTTTCTCGGCGTCGACCGGATCGGCGACACGGACCAGCTGAGCGTGGGCGTCACTTCCCGCATCTTCGAATCGGACACCGGCAGGGAAGTGGTCGCCGCAACAATCGGCCAGGCGCGCTATCTCAGCGACCAGGAGGTCGCCCTGCCCGGGCAGTCCCGGTTCGCCGGCGAATCGTCCGACTACATCGCCGAGGTACGGTTCCTGCTCTACGAGCATCTCAACTTCGACGTCGGACATCAGTGGGGTGCGGGGAGTAACGGAACGACGCAGTCCGAGGCGCGCCTGCAATACCGGCCCCGCACCGACAAGATATTGAACCTCGCCTACCGCTTCCGGCGCGATTCGGTCGAACAGGGCGATGTTTCCTGGTCGTGGCCGCTTTCCGAGCGCTGGAACTTCGTCGGGCGGTACAACTTCTCGTTCCGCGACAGCGAGACGCTGGAGCAGTTCTTCGGCCTGGAATACGAGAGCTGCTGCTGGGGGCTCCGGCTGGTGTCGCGCCGGCACATTTCCACCCGGGACGGAACTCACGATTCGTCCTTCGGTCTTCAGCTAGTGCTCAAGGGCATGACCAGCGTCGGCACGGCAGCCGACCAGTTGCTCGAGCATGGTATCCTTGGCTACCAGGCCCGGTTCGAATAACGAACGGAATTCATGAGACTTCTCAACAAGTTACTACTGATTGCGGCGTTCGGCCCGATGGCGGCGAGCGTGCCCGCCCAGGAGCTTTCCGACAACGGCGAATTCGTCGACGGCATCGCGGCCGTCGTCAACGAGGGCGTCGTGCTGAAGAGCGAGCTCGCCCGGCAGACGGAGATCATCACCGAGCGCGCGCGGCAGCAGGACCTGCAGCTCCCGCCGCCCTCCGTCCTTCGCGAACAGGTGCTCGAACGCCTCATCCTGGAGCAGATCCAGCTCCAGCGCGCGGAGCGGGTCGGCATCCTGATCTCCGACCAGATGGTCAATTCGGCCATCGCCCAGGTGGCCGAAGAGCAGGGCCTGCGCTTCGAGGATCTGCCGGAACTGCTCGCGCAGGACGGCATCGAGTACGCCGACTACCGCCGTGAAATCCGCAAGCAGCTCACGCTCGATCAATTGCGGAACGTCGAGGTCACCAGCCGGATCTCCGTTTCGCCGCGCGAGATCCAGCAGTGCATCGCCGATCTCGAGGACAATGTGGTCGGCAATTCGCAATACAACCTTTCGCACATCCTCATCTCCGTGCCGCAATCCGCGACCGGCGCCCAGTTCGAGGAAGCGGAAACCGAGGCGCGCTACGTCTATCAGCAGCTCGAGAACGGCGCGGACTTCGGTGAGATGGCGGTGCGCTACTCCGACAGCGAGACGGGACTCGAAGGCGGCGATCTCGGCTGGCGGAATGGCGACCAGTTGCCGACGATCTTTTCCGACGTGGTCGGCAACATGCAGGCCGGCGACTACTCGGAGCCGATGCGTGCGATCAGCGGCTTTCACATCGTGAAGGTGAACGATGTCCGGGGCGTGAACCAGAAGAGCGAGGTCGAGCAGATGCAGATCCGCCACATACTCATCACCCCGAACGAAATCATCGACGACGAAACGGCCAGGCAGCGGCTCGAGGACGCCGTCGCCCGGATCGAGGACGGCGAGGACTTCGGCGAGCTCGCCAAGCTGCTCTCCGACGATCCGGGCTCGGCGAACAGCGGCGGGGAGCTGGGATGGCGCGGACCGGGGAGTTTCGTACCGGAGTTCGAACAGGTCGCGGAGGCCCTGGAGCTCGGGGAAGTATCGGAGCCGTTCCGCACCCAGTTCGGCTGGCACGTCCTCGAGGTGATGGATCGCCGCACCTACGACAACACCGAAGACCTGAAGGAAAACGCCTGCGTTCAGCGGGTGCGCAACAGCAAGCTCGCCGACGAGTCCGAGCTCTGGGCGCGCAGGCTGCGGGACGAAGCCTACGTCGACGTCCGCTCCTGATCGCGACCCGATGTTCCCGCGGCTTCCGCACCGGTGAACGCCCCCGCCTCGAAGGCCGCACCCATCGCCGTGACGGCCGGCGAGCCCGCCGGCATCGGACCGGAGCTTTGCCTGGCACTGGCGCGGTCGCGCTGGGCGGGGCGGCTGGTGATCGTCGGCGACCCGGACACGCTCGCTGACCGAGCCGAAAGAGCCGGCCAGCCGCTCGCGCTCCACGAGTTCGATCCGGCAGTCCCTGGCCCGATCCCTGCCGGTGAGCTCGCGGTGATGCCGCAGCGCCTGCCCGCGCCGCGGGTCTGCGGGCAACCCGACCCGGCAAACGCGGACCCCATGCTCGAGGGCATCCGACGCGCCGCGGCAGGCTGTCGGCAGGGCATCTTCGCCGCGCTGGTCACCGCACCCGTGCAGAAGAGCGCTGTCAACGATGCCGGTATTCCCTTCACCGGCCATACGGAGTTCCTGGCGGAGCTTCTGGACGCGCCGACCCCCGTCATGCTGCTGGTCGGCGGCGGATTGCGCGTCGCCCTGGCGACCACGCACCTGCCGCTGCGGCAGGTACCGGAGTTCCTCACGACGGAACGGCTGGAACAGGTGATCGAGATTCTGCACGCGGATCTCGAGCGGCTGTTCCGGATCCCCGCTCCCCGCATCGTCGTCTGCGGACTCAACCCGCACGCGGGGGAAGGCGGGCACCTGGGCCGCGAGGAGCTGGATGTCATCGGTCCCGTCGTGGATCGGCTACGGGCCCGGGGCCTGGAGATCAAGGGACCGGTTCCCGCGGACACGGCCTTTGTCGGGGCGGCGGATACCTGCGATGCCGTCCTCGCGATGTTCCACGACCAGGGGCTGCCGGTATTGAAATACGCCGGCTTCGGCAAGGCGGTCAACGTTACCCTCGGGCTGCCGATCGTGCGTACGTCCGTAGACCACGGCACCGCGCTGGACATCGCCGGCGCCGGGAAGGCAGATCCCGGCAGCCTGCTGGCCGCCGTCGACCTGGCCGCCGAGCTCAGTCACTGGACACCGCAAGCCGCATGAGCGCGCCGCACAGGCCGCGCAAACGCTTCGGCCAGCACTTCCTGACCTGTGGCTCGACCATTACCCGCATCCTGGAGACAATCCGGCCGCAGCCGGGCGACACGATCGTGGAGATCGGCCCGGGCCGTGGCGCCATCACCCGGGACCTGAGCGCGAGCGGCGCGACCGTGCACGCGGTGGAGTTCGACCGCGATCTCGCGCCGTGGCTCGAGGAACGCTTTCGCGACAGGCGCAACGTGACGATCCACGAGGCGGACGCGCTGCGCTTCGACTTCGGCGGCATCGGCCAAAAGCTCCGCATCGTCGGCAATCTGCCGTACAACATCTCCACGCCGTTGCTGTTTCACCTGATGAAATACACCGACAGCGTGCACGACCTGCACTTCATGCTGCAGAAGGAGGTGGTCGACAGAATGGCGGCGGAGTCCGGCAGCAAGGCGTACGGCCGGCTCACGATCATGCTGGGCTGCCGCATGCACGTGGAGCACCTGTTCGACGTACCGCCGGAAGCCTTCGAACCGCCGCCGAAAGTCCACTCCGCGTTTGTGCGGCTGCGACCGCGGGACGACGTGCCGGTGGACGACCTGCAGCTCATGTCGCACGTGGTCGCGCAGGCGTTCAGCCAGCGCCGCAAGACGCTGCGAAACGCGCTGCGCGGCACCGCGACGGAGCAGGACCTGGAGTCCGTCGGCATCTCGCCCGCCTCCCGCGCGGAGGAGGTGCCCTTGACGGTATGGGTAGCGCTCGCGAATCACCTGGCGAATCAAGATAGAATGGGCGCGCCCTCCACGAACCCCCGAAGCTGATGATGACCCGAAACGATTGTGAAATCCGGATCGAGGTAGCGACCGATTACGTCGATGATCAGTCGGAGCCGGACATCGGCCGATACGTCTTCGCCTACACCATCACGATCTCCAACATGGGCAGGGTGCCGGCGAGGCTGCTCAGCCGGCACTGGGTAATAACGGACGCCAACGGCAAGGTCCAGGAGGTGCGCGGAGACGGCGTCGTGGGCGAGCAGCCGCACCTGAACCCCGGCGAGAAGTTCCGCTACTCGAGCGGCGCCGTGCTCGAGACGCCCGTGGGCGCTATGCAGGGCAACTACAGGATGAAGACGGACAACGGCGTGGACTTCGACGCCCCGATTCCGCCGTTCACGCTGGCGGTGCCCGGCGTCCTCCACTAACCACTCATGTCGGTTTATGCGATCGGCGACATCCAGGGCTGCTACACGCCTTTCCGACGCCTGCTCGACCGGCTGGACTTCGATCCCGACACGGACCGCCTCTGGCTCACCGGCGATCTCGTCAACCGCGGGCCCGAGTCCCTGGAGACGCTGCGTTTCGTGCGCAGCCTCGGCAAGGCGGCCGTCACCGTCCTCGGCAACCACGACCTGCACCTGCTCGCCATCGCCAACGGCGCGGGCGGGCTCACGGAGCGCGACTCGCTGGCGGCGGTACTGGCCGCCGACGACCGCGACGAGCTCATCGACTGGCTGCGCAGGCTGCCGCTGGCTCATTACAGCCGCAAGCTGAACACGTTGCTGGTGCACGCGGGCCTGCACCCGCGGTGGAGCGCAAAGAAGACGCTCGCCCGCGCGGCGGAGGTCGAAAGCGTGCTGCGGGGCCGCGACTACGCCGGCTTCCTGCCCAAGCTCTACGGCGACTCGCCCTCCCGCTGGTCCGGCGAACTGCGCGGCAACAAGCGCCTGCGCTTCATCGTGAACTGCCTGACCCGCATCCGGATGATCGACCAGGAGGGACGGCTGGACTTCCGGCACAAGGGCCCTCCGGCGAAAGCCGCCTCGAACCTGATGCCCTGGTTCGAGGCACCGGAGCCGCGCTGGCAGGGTACCCGCGTCGTGTTCGGTCACTGGTCGGCGCTGGGCCTGGTCCTCAAGCCGGACCTGATCAGCCTCGATACCGGCTGCGTCTGGCGCCGCGAGCTCACCGCGGTGCGGCTCGACCAACGGCCGAAGGTCGTGCAGGTGGACTGCGCGGACTGCTGAACCGCTCGGCGCGGCGCCCGGCAACGCGCTACACTTGGTCCAGGCAACCGGAACGCAAATGACGGAAAGCAAAGGCATTTCAGCACCCGGCGCGGCGCCGCCGGTCGGCCCCTACCCGCACGCGCGGCGGGTCGGCCGGCTGCTGTTCCTGTCGGGCATCGGGCCGCGCTCCGCGGACGGCGAGGACATCCCCGGCGTCACCCGCGACGCCGACGGTGACGTCCTCTACTACGACATCGCGGCGCAATGCCACGCCGTGTTCAGGAACGTGACCGCCGTCCTCGAAAGCGCGGACGCCACACTGGCGGACCTGGTCGACGTGACGGTGTTCCTGACGGATATCCGACGCGACTTCGAGACCTTCAATCGCATCTACGCGGAGTATTTTCCCCAGGACGGTCCGTGCCGCACGACCGTCGAGGTGAACCGGTTGCCGACTCCGATCGCGATCGAGCTCAAGTGCATCGCCGAAATCGGTTCCTGATACGGAGGACAGCGACGTGCAATCACTACAGGCTTTCAACTTCCACCAGTGGATCGACGAGCACCGGCACCTGCTGAAGCCGCCCGTGTGCAACCAGCAGGTGTTCGAAGAGGACGACTTCATCGTCATGGTCGTCGGCGGCCCGAACGCGCGCAGTGATTATCACTATGACGAAGGGCCCGAGTTCTTCTACCAGCTGGAAGGCGAGATGCTGCTGAAGACCATGCAGGATGGTCGCAGGGTGGACCTCCCTATAAAAGCAGGCGAAATCCTGCTCCTGCCGCCGAAGGTTCCACACTCGCCGCAGCGTTTCGCCGACTCCGTCGGGCTGGTGATCGAGCGGAAGCGCCTGCCGGACGAGCAGGACGGGTTCATGTGGTTCTGTGAGAACTGCGATAACAAGCTCTACGAGGAGTATCTCCACGTGACGGACATCGTCGGTCAGCTGCCGCCGATCTTCGAGCGCTTCTACAGCTCCCTCGGCAACCGCACCTGTGACAGGTGCGGCGCCGTGATGCCCCGGCCGGGGGACTAGGCGCGGGCTGCATGCTGAAGATCGACATCCACACGCACATCCTGCCGGAGAACTGGCCGGACCTTAAGGAGCGTTACGGCTACGGCGGCTTCGTCCAGCTCGAGCACCACGGCCCCGGGTGTGCGCGGATGATGATCGACGGCAAGGAGTTCCGCGACATCCAGGCGAACTGCTGGGATCCCGCGGTGCGCCTGAAGGACAGCGATGCCTGCGGCGTCGACGTGCAGGTGCTGTCCACCGTCCCGGTCATGTTCAGCTACTGGGCGAAGGCCGCCGACACGGCGGATCTCGCCCGCATCCTGAACGACCACATTGCCGGCCTGGTCGGCGAGTTTCCGCGGCGTTTCATCGGCCTCGGCACGCTGCCGATGCAGGACGCGGAGCTCGCGATCAGGGAACTCGAGCGCTGCCACGGCACGCTGAAGCTCGCCGGCGTGCAGATCGGCTCACACGTCAACGGCTGGAATCTCGACGATGAGCGAATCTTTCCGGTCCTGGAAGCCGCGGCCGAGATGGGCGCCGCCGTCTTCGTGCACCCCTGGCAGATGCTGGGCCGCGAGCGCATGGGTCTCTACTGGCTCCCGTGGCTGGTGGGCATGCCGGCCGAGACGGCGCTCTCGATCTGCTCGCTGATCTTCGGCGGCGTGTTCGAGCGCCTGCCGCGCCTGCGCGTGGCCTTCGCGCACGGCGGCGGCGCCTTTCCCGGCATCGTCGGCCGGCTCGAGCACGGCTTCCGCGTGCGCCCCGACATCGTCGCCACCCGTAACGAGCGCAATCCGCGCGAGTACCTCGGCCGGTTCTACGTCGATTCGCTCGTGCACGAACCGGCGATGCTCGACTACATGATCGGGCTGATGGGTGCGGACTCGATCGCACTGGGCAGCGACTATCCCTTCCCGCTCGGGGAGCACCATCCGGGGCTGATGATCGAGTCGATGGATCTGGACGCCGCAACGCGCGATCGCCTGCTGTCGGGTTCCGCCCTCGAATGGCTGAACCGGGACCGGCGCGACTACGGCCGGACGGAACCGTGAGCGCGCCCTTCGAGACCGGCCGCGATTTCGCCGTCGCAGCCGACGATGCGGACCCGCTGGCGGAGTCACGCACGGCCTTTAACTTTCCTCCCGAACAAGGCGGAAGGCGCCCCGTCTATTTCAGCGGCAATTCGCTGGGCCTGCAGCCGAAGCGCGCCCAGCGCTATGTCGCGGAGGAACTCGAGGACTGGGGGCGCCTGGGTGTCGAAGGGCATTTCCATGCGCGACGCCCGTGGCTGCCCTACCACCGCAACGCCACGGCCGGCCTCTCGATGCTCGCCGGCGCGGAAAGCGACGAAGTGGTCGCGATGAATACCCTGACGGTCAACCTGCACCTCCTGATGTCCACGTTCTATCGGCCGACGCGGGAGCGGCACCGGATCTTGATCGAGTCGACTGCGTTCCCGTCCGACCGCTACGCCGTCGCCTCGCAGATCCGCCTGCGCGGCTTCGATCCCGCCGACGCGCTGCTCGAATGGCGACCGCGGGCCGATGAGGTCCTGCACGCGGAGGACCTGCAGGCGCTGCTGGAACGGCACGGCCGCGAGATCGCGCTGCTCCTCCTGCCCGGGGTCCAGTACTACAACGGCCAGGTGCTCGACATGCCCGCGCTGTGCGCTGCCGCGCGCGACGCCGGCTGCGCGATCGGCCTCGACCTCGCGCACGCCATCGGCAACCTGCCGCTGCGCCTGCACGAGTGGGCCCCCGACTTCGCCGTCTGGTGCAGCTACAAGTACCTGAACGGCGGGCCGGGTGCCGTCGCCGGCGCGTTCGTGCACGCGCGCCACCATGGCGGTGACGGCAGCAAGGCGCTGCTCGGCTGGTGGGGCCACGACGAGGCGACGCGCTTCCGGATGCGCCCGGAGTTCCGGCCGGCGCGCGGCGCGGAGCTCTGGCAGCTCAGCAATCCGCCGATTCTGTCGCTGGCGCCGGTGCTGGCCTCTCTCGAGGTGTTCCGCGAAGCGGGCATCGACCGGCTGCGGGCGAAATCGCTACGCCTTACCGGCTATCTCGACTTCCTGTTGCACGAGATGCTCGCCGGCCGCGCCGAAACCATCACGCCGCCGGACGCGCGCGGCTGCCAGCTGTCGCTCCGCATCCTGGACGGCGAACCCCGAGCCGTGCTCCGCAACCTGCAGGCACAGAACGTCTTCGTCGACTGGCGCGAGCCCGACGTCATCCGCGCCGCGCCGGTCCCGCTCTACAACAGCTTCCTCGACGTCCACGACTTCGTCGAGCGCCTGCGCACCGCTCTGGACACGTGAGTGGCGCCGTACCGCAATATCGTTGAGAAAATATGTCTGCAGCATCCGGGCGCATTATTCATGAACGGTTTTGCGAGGCACGCAAGCGCAGGCTCGCCCGGGGGAGGCCGTTTCAGGAACGGCGTAAACCCATCCCTGGGGCCTTCGGGCAAAACATCCCTGTTTTGCACGATCCTGAAACGGCCTCCCCCGGACAAACCT
>CAZTAE010000037.1:0-16266 GCA_964611535.1 uncultured Woeseiaceae bacterium | reverse complement strand
CCGAAGGTTCCGGCGGGAAAAGCCGGTCGGGGTGCAGTGCAAGCGGCGTCGTCACATCAAGCCTCCTGTAGGAGCCCGCTCCCCTACCGCGCCAGCCAGCCGCCGTCGACCGGCAGCAGGGTGCCGTGGACGTAGTCGGAGGCGCCGGAGGCGAGGAAGACGACGGCGCCGGCCAGATCGCCCGGATCGCCCCAGCGGCCGGCCGGGATGCGGCCCAGGATCTCCTTGCTGCGCACCGGGTCGTTCCTGAGCGCTTCCGTGTTGTTGGTGGCGAAGTAGCCGGGCACGATCGCGTTCACGTTGATGTGCTTCGACGCCCATTCGTTTGCGAGCAGGCGGGTCAAGCCTGCGAGCCCGCTCTTGCTCGCGGTGTAGGAGGCGATGCGGATGCCGCCCTGGAACGACAGCAGCGACGCCACGTTGATGATCTTGCCGCCCCGCCCGCTCTCGACCATCTTGGCGGCCGCGGCTTTCGCGAGGAAGAACGGCGTCTTCAGGTTCGTGTCCATCACCGCGTCCCAGTCGTCCTCGGTGAACTCGAGTGCGTCGACGCGGCGGATGATTCCGGCGTTGTTGACGAGGATGTCGAGCGAGTCGAATGCCTCGATCGTCTCGGCGACGATCCGCTCGCAGGCTTCGATGGACGACAGATCGGCTTTGACGACCGTCGACTCGCCGCCCTGCTCCGCGATCAGCTTCTCCGTTTCCTTCGGTTCGCTGCGGCAGACGAGCGCCACTTTCGCGCCGGCGCCGGCGAGCGCCACGGCCATCGCCTGGCCGAGCCCGGTATTGGCGCCGGTGACGGCGGCGGCCTTGCCGGTGAGATCGAACAGGGTGCTCATCGGCTCGTACCTTCGTCAGCGCCTGGCCGCGACTCCGCAGGAACTCGCCCCGCGAGCGACCGGTCGCCCGCGGCGCGGGCTCCTACGGGCGGTGTAGCTACGCTCGCGGAGGCGGATTCGTCGTTCACCGCACGCCTACCTGAGCTGGCAGATGTCGAGAACGTTCATGTCGGTGTAGTCGAGGTTCTCGCCACCCATCGCCCAGATGAAGGAATAGTTGGCGGTGCCGCAGCCCATGTGGATGGACCACGGCGGCGAGATCACCGACTCGCAGTCGCGCATGACGATGTGCCGCATCGCGTCCGGCTCCCCCATGAAGTGGAACACGCGGTCATCTTCGCCCAGGCCGAAGTAGAAATACACCTCGGAGCGCCGGTCGTGCAGGTGCGGCGGCATCGTGTTCCAGACACTGCCGGGGTTGAGCTCGGTCAGACCCAGCAGGAGCTGCGCCGAGCGGCAGGTGTCCGGAATGATGTACTTGTAGATGGTGCGGTCGTTCGACTGCTCCAGCGAGCCGAGCTTCAGGGGCTCCGCCTGCTCGATGGAGATCTTCGTGATCTCGAAGCGTGCGTGCGCCGGCGTCGAGGCCAGGTAGAACCGCGCGGGCGCGTCCTTGCTGGCGCTCTCGAAGGACACCTTCTTCGAGCCCATCGGGATGTAGAGCCCGTCCTTCGGCTGCATCTCGATGGCGTCGCCGTCGACGATGACCCTTCCCGCGCCCTTGCCGACGTTGACGGCGCCGAGCTCGCGGCGCTCGAGGAACGGCGCGCCGGCCACCGGCTCCTTCTGGTCCGGCAGCGTCACCGCGGCGGAGACCGGAGCGGCCCCGCCGATGACCATGCGCTCGTTGTGGGTGTAGTTGAGGCTGACCGAGTCCGCCTCGAAGAGACTGTCGATGTGGTAGCGGTCGCGGAGCGCCTGGTTGTCCACGCCTGCCATCATGTCGGGGTGGGTCGCCTGGTAGGTCTTGCGGAACATCATGCACCTCTGCTGCTGTCTTCCGGCCCGGGATTGCCCTATGGTAACCGGTGTCACTCCGGACTTGAACCGGCATCGACCCTTTCCCGCTGGCGGCCCGCGGCTGGCCGACAAACCGCTGTGGCCCGCCGTGCGTGGAGGATTTCGGGCGCTCGCCGGCGGCGCGCGGTCTTGCGCGGCCCGCGCGGCTCAGGCGCCCTCGCCGGTTTCCCGGGCGCTCGCGCACGCGACGCAGAGGGTGACCGTGGGATTCGCCTCCAGGCGGGCCGGGGCAATGGGCTCGCCGCAATCGAGGCAGTCGCCGTAGGCGCCGCCCTCGAGCCGTCGCAGCGCGGCCTCGATCCGGCGCAGCTCCTGCTGCGAGCGCGCCTGCCCCGCTTTGGCCATGGCCTGGAGCTGCAGGGCGTCCATGCGCGACAGCCGCCCCGTGCGGGTCTGATCGAGCTCGACGACTTCGCTGCTGCTCCGCCGGGATTCCTCAAGGGACTCGATGGACGCCCGCATGGCCAGGAGCCGGTCGCGGATTCGCTGTCTGGTGTCTGATTCCACTGACAAAAAAGCATAGAGAAACGGGCGGGCCGGGTCCACCGTGGCACGGAGATTGCACCTTTCAAATCCCGACTCGGGGTTTGAACAGACCAACGGAGGAGATCATGCAAGTCAGAGAGATCATGACAAAGGATCCGGCATGCTGCTCACCGGAGAGCAACCTGCAGGAAATCGCCAAACTGATGGCCGACAACGACTGCGGCGAGATACCGGTGGTGGATGAAAGCGGACGGCCCAAGGGCGTCGTGACGGACAGGGATATAGCCTGTCGCGCAGTCGCCGAGGGGAGGGATCCGCGGCAGACCGCGGCGCGCGACGTGATGTCGACCCCGGTAATCACGGTAACGCCCGAGGACGGCGTCGAGCGTTCTCTCGAGCTGATGGAGCAGAACCAGGTTCGCCGGTTGCCGGTGGTGGACGAGAGCGGTGCGTGCTGCGGCATGATCGCCCAGGCGGACATCGCGAGACAGACCTCCGAGCGAGATACCGGCGAACTGGTCCGGGACGTCTCGCAGCCGAAGGGTGAGAGTTTGCGGCCCCAATAGCAGGGCGCGTCGTTCCATAGGATCCCGGCGAATCGCTGCAGGCGCGAGTAGGACCGGCCACGCGTCGGCCCGCCGCGCCTGTGGCATCCTGCGGTATCATCGTGTTCCGGAGGCGGCCGCAGTCACCACAAGCTCATGATTGGCGCAATCGCAGGCGACATCATCGGCTCGGTCTACGAGCATTCGCCCGTCAAAACGAAGGATTTCCCGCTGTTTCACCGGCAGGCGAGATTCACCGACGACACGGTGCTGTCGGTGGCCGTCGCCGGCGCGATCCTCGACGAAGCCGGTTACGCTTCAGCCATCCGCGACATCGGACGCCGCTACCCCGCCGCCGGCTACGGCGGCAGCTTCATCCACTGGCTGATGGCGGACGACGCGCCACCGTACAACAGCTGGGGCAACGGAGCCGCGATGCGCGTCTCCCCGGTAGGCTTTGCCTTTGACGATGCCGACGCCGTGCTGCGGGAGGCGGCAAACAGCGCCGCCATCACCCACAATCATCCGGAAGGCATCAAGGGTGCGCAAGCGACGGCCCTGGCTGTCTTCCTGGGCCGGCAACGGGCAGGCAAGGAGGAGATACGCGAGGCGATCGCGCAGCGTTTCGGCTATGACCTGGAGCGCAGCATCGAGGAGATACGGCCGGGATACTCGTTCGACATTTCCTGCCAGGGCACCGTGCCGGAAGCCATCATCGCCTTTCTCGATTCGGACGACTGGGAGGATGCGGTGCGCAACGCCGTCTCGCTCGGCGGAGACAGCGACACGCTCGCCTGCATTACCGGCGGCATCGCCGAAGCGTGGTACGGCGGCGTGCCGGAGGCGGTCCGGGAAAAGGTTATGGAGCTCTTGCCGGAAGACCTTGCGGCGATCGTCGCACGGTTTCGCACACACTTCGGCACCTGACGATCAGCGGACACACTTCATCCGATGATATATTCGGCCAGCCGTGCCGCAGGATCAGGATGCTCATGAAACCGGGCCGGATCGGACAAGCGCACTTATGATCGGGGCGATCGCGGTCTGCTCGATCTACGATTCAGGTTCCACGGAAACGTAGGCTCGCCAGGAGCCGTCGGCCGTTGCCGGCTCTGCCGCGACTCGCAGGGCCCAGCGTCCGCCGTGCTCGGACTCGTAGCGCCATCCTGTCTCCAACGGCGAATCCGTTTCCGTCACGGACAAGGCGGCGTCGGCTGCCGCCGCTTGCGTGAGCTGCGCGAGGAGTTCTTCCGGAGTCCACGGGGATTGCACGCGGTATTCGATTTCCCACTGTTCCGTGTCTCCGAGCTGCAGCACGGTATCGATGACCGTGCCGTCCGGATACTCGAGGTCGCGCTCGGGCATGCGAACGTGCCGGTCGGCCATCAGGCCACGGATGAAGCCCTGCTCCGGAGACCAGTCGTACTCGAGATGCAGCGCGATGGAGCGCGCCTTTCGCACCCCGAGGCGTTGTGCGACGACGTGCAGCGCGGCGTCGATGCCCGATGCGAGGCCCGCGGAGGTGACGATCCTGCCGTTGTCGACCCAGCGCTGATCGCGGAGCAGCGTCACTTCCGGGTATTCCCGCTCGAAGCCTGCGAACGCGCGATGGAAAGTCGTCGCCTGCCCGCCGTCGAGCAAGCCGGCATCCGCCAGGATGAACGAGCCGGTGCACACCGACAGCACGTGATCGGCGGCGCCGCTTCGGGTCCGCAGCCAGGCCAGCGTCGCCTCGTCCTTGCGGACCGTATCCACGTCGCCGCCGGGCACCAGGACGATATCGGCGGCGGGGGCGTCGTCGAACCCGTGGTCGACGTTGACGGCCAGGCCCATCGCCGTCGTGACCGGTCCACCGTCTGCCGAAACGGTAAAGACGTTGAAACGCGCCTGCCCGAAAACCTCGTAGGGCGCCGCGAAGTCGATGATCTGCACGCCGTCGAACATCAGAATGGCGACCGTCGCTTCGGCCCCTTCATGAACATGCGCCGCGTGGGCGGGCACGGAAAGTCCGGCTGCAGCCAGCAGGACGGCGAACGTGCGGGTGTTCATCGAATGCGTCTCCCCGGTCCCTTCGCTGCCAGTCTGGCACGACCGGCCGTTGGCCGTGAGACTAAGAGCCGACAGAATCGGCCAATCTGCCGAAGCGCTCGCGGTATTCCCGCGGCGAGGCGCCATAGCGGCGCCGGAACACGCGGCGGAACGCATCGGCGCTGTCGAAGCCCACGTTGTCCGCGATGCGGTCGACCGGCAGGCGAGTCGAGCTCAGCAACAGGCGCGAACGCTCCAGGCGCAACTGCTCGACATAGCGTGACGGGCTCATGCCGAAGGTTCGGCCGAACACGCGACAGAAATTGCGCACGCTCATGTTGACGCTGGCGGCCATGCGGGTGACGGGCAAGGGCTCCGCGAGGTGATCCAGCAACCACTCCGGCAAACTCGCGAGTGCGCCCTGGCCCCGGCTCTGCGCTTGCAACGGTTCGGAGAACTGCGCCTGGTTTCCCGGGCGCTTGACGTACATCACCATGTGCCGCGCCACCGCCAGCGCGGCCGCGCTCCCCAGGTCTGCCTCGATCAGGGCCAGCGTCAGATCGAGACATGCGCTGAGCCCGCCGGAGGTGTGGAACGCGCCGTCGGCGATGTGCAGATGGTCCGCTTCGACGCGGACGTCGGGGAAACGTTCGCGCACGTCGGCGGCGAAGCGCCAGTGTGTGGTCGCGCGCCGGCCGTCCAGCAGACCCGTGGCGGCGAGCACGTAAATGCCCGTGCAGGTGCTCGCGATGCGGCGGGTGTTGTCGCGACGCGCGCGTATCCAGTCGAGCAAGCGCTGGTCGCCGTTGATGACGCGACTGCCCCGACCGCCGGGAATGATCAGCGTGTCCAGCGGCGGTGCCTCCTCGATGCCGGCGTCCGGCAGGACGAGGAGCCCGTTCTCCGCGCGCACCGGGTGCTCGTCGAGGCCGACAATGACGGTCGCATACGGCGGCGGTTCCCTGGCCCATTCGTTCGCCGCGCCGAACACATCCAGCGGACCCGCCAGATCCAGAGCCTGAAATCCCTCGTAAACCAGAAACCCGACTCGCCCGGTCATTTCTGCGTCAGTCCCTCGTCCGTTCGGGCGCTCGATCCGCTCTTGCGCGCGCTGCATCCGCAAACCGCGGTTGACCCCCCGTTTCTCTGACAGCTCCGCTTCGACCCCTTCTCAGTCGCCCGCCGGCGTGGCGGTGGAGTTTCGCACCAGCAGGCTCGGCATCACCGAGGTGGCCGACGGCGGCTCCATGGAGAGCCGGTCCTGGTTCGAGATCAGGAGCTGGGTCGCGATGCGCCCCATGTGCACGATCGGCAGGCGCACGGTCGTCAGCGTGGGCCAGATGCGCGTCGCGATGGGCGCATCGTCGAAACCGACGATCGAGAGGTCCTCCGGGATGCGCAGCCCGGCGCGCCGCGCCGCCTGGTAGACACCGACCGCCATCTCGTCGTTGCCGCAGAAGACCGCCGTTGGCCGCTCGTCGAGCGCGAGGAGTTCCTCCCCGCATTCCATGCCCGAGTCGAAGGTGTAACCGCCCTTCAGGAGGTAGCGCGGGTCGATCCTCAGGCCGTATTCCGCCAGCCCGACGCGAAAGCCGCGCAGGCGCTCGGAGGCCGACAGAAAGGTGTCGGGGCCGTGAATATGGGCTATGCGCTTGTGCCCGAGCGATGCGATGTGGCGCGCCGCTTCCGCCGCGCCCACGTAATCGTGCGTCTCGATCATGTTCTCGGGCGTATCGAGCGACACCGCCGCGATGCGCACGTACGGGCACTCGATCTGGCGCAGCCGGCCGATGAGCTCGTCGTCCTCCGAGATGGACGGCGTCAGTATCACCCCGAACAGCTTCTGGTGCGTGATGATCTCGATCAGCTCGTCGTACTGGTCGGCAGCGCCGCGCTCGCAGGGCCGCACGACCAGCTGATAGCTCGTGCCGCCCATCGCCTCCAGGATGCCGCGCTGCATGTCGACGATGTACTGCGGGTTCGGCTGGTTGGAGATCAGTCCGACGAGGTAGGAGCGCCGCAGAGCGAGCGCGCGCGCCTGCGGGTCGGGCTGATAGCCGTGCTTGTCGACGATGCGCAGGATTTTGTCGCGCGTCTCCTGGCGCACGAGCCCGGAGTGGTTGATGACCCGCGATACGGTCTTCTTCGACACGTTCGCGAGCCGCGCGATATCGCTGATCGTGAGCTTCTGGTTGGAGCCGGAGCGCCGCCGGCCGGCCGGCTCACCGGCCGCGGCTCGGCTGTCCGGCCGCGCCCCGCGCTTCTTCTTCTTGCTCATGTACGGAGCCGAATGTCCACCAGCCGGGATGATCGCGCAATGCCGCCCATACAGAAAGTGCTTTCAGGGGCTTGGCGGACTGCCGGGGAGCACGTTGCGCCGCCGGGACGTCACGTGCCGCGCCCCGCCGCGCTGGCATCCAGCACCTCCGGGCGCTTCGGCATCATGGTGTCCAGGTGCCAGTCCGCGGGGTCGAACGCGCGCCGGGTCGCCTCGGGATCGGGGTAACCGCCGACCTCGGCCTCGCTGTCGATGATCTCGCCACGACCTTCTGCCACGTTTGCCAGCACCCGGACGTCGTGCGGATCGCGATCCCAGGGGCGCGCGCCCGCGTTCTCCAGCACCACGCGCTCGACTTCGGTCGCGGGCAGTACCTCGAGGCCTTCCCACCAGACCGGCGGCTCGGCGGCTTCGATGATCCGGGCGCTGCCGGTTGCGTAGCGCCCGAGCATGGGCAGCGGCTCGCCGATGCGATCGACGGCGAGGTTGTCGCGGCCGTAGTACTCGAGATCGCCGTGGCCGCCGATCATGAGGAAGGCGAGCGGCGACTCGGTCGAGGGTCCGGCGCGCAGCACGTTGCCGACGGCCACCATCCTGCCGTTCTCGAACGGCACGTCGCCCCATTCGAGCGCCATGAGGTTGTAGTGAACGGCGCGCTGGCCCGGGTCGTAGATGAAGTTGTTGGCGACGACGCCGTGCACGCCGCCCTTGAACTGCGGGTTGCGCTCGTAGTTGTGCGCATACAGGTTCCGGTAGATCAGTATCTCGGTCACGTTGTCGTGGATCAGCGAGCCCTTCGAGTGCTCGAACTTCGGATGCGTCGAGTGGGCCAGTCCTTCTGCAATGATGTTGTTGCTGTAGGTGATGCGGTGCGAGGTGCCGCGCCGCCAGTCGGCCGGCGTCTCGCCGGTGAAGCGGGGGCCGCTCGCGGAGAGGTTCTCGTCCGTCGCCCAGGTGAAGGAGCAGTGATCCACGATCAGGTTGTAGGCGGAGGTGGTCGACAGCCCGTCCTCGCCCCAGTCGCTGCCCTTCGCCGCGCCGGCCTCGCCCGGGCGCACGCGGAGGTGCTGGACGACGACGTCGTGCGTGGCAACGTCGATGCCGCCCCGAATCACGGTGATTCCCGGCGACGGCGCCGTCTGCCCCGCGACGGTGAGGAACGGTTCTTCGACGCGCAGGGTCCGGCGATCGAGATCGATCACGCCGCCGACTTCGAACACGACGATGCGCGGGCCCTCGGCGGCCAGGGCCGCCCGCAGCGAACCCGGGCCGTCGGCAGCGAGCGTCGTGACCCGGATGATCTCGCCACCGCGCCCGCCGGGCGTCCCGGCCGCCCAGCCGACGGCGCCGGGGAAGGCGGTGTCCGCGGCCTGTCCCGGGACAGCCCCGGCGGCGAGCAGCCAGCAACCCAGGGCCGCTGCGGGAAGGAGGCGCAACAGGCGACGCGCCTGCCTCGCAAGTAACTCTTTTACAATCATTTTTCTGGTGAGCTCCCGTCGTACTGTGCATCGGCGCCTGAAAATGACACCGGTTTCCAAAACAGCTTGAACCATATACAATCCGAAGTCCAGAAGGTACGAATAACACATTGAGTCGCCTATGACAGCTGATACCGGTAGACAGCCGCGCCTGGCGGACGATTCCGAGATCGAGGACATCGCCCGGGCTTTCGTCCAGGCAAGGCTGAAAGGCCGGCCGCTGTCGAAGTACCCGGGCGCCGTGCCGCGCGACATGCTGACGGCCTACCGCTGCCAGGACGCGGCCATCGACCTCTGGCCGGGGGAAATCGGCGGCTGGAAGGTCGGGCGGATTCCGCCGACGCTCGAGGAGGAGTTCGCCTCGGACCGGCTCGCGGGGCCGATCTTTCGCGACACGATACGCCGCACGGACTCCGCTGCACCCGTGGAGCTGCCGGTGTACGCCGGGGCTTTTGCCGCCATAGAGGCTGAGTTCGTCGTCGTGATCGGCGAGGACGCGCCGCCCGACAAGCTGGACTGGTCGCTGGAGGAAGCGGCGGCGATGATGGACGACCTCCGGATCGGCCTCGAAGTCGCCAGCAGCCCGCTCGGTGCGATCAACGACCTCGGGCCGGCGGTGACCGCGTCCGACTTCGGGAACAACGCCGGCCTGATCGTGGGCCCCTCGATCCCGGACTGGGAGACGCGCAGCCTGGAGAGCATGACCTGCGAAGCCTTCATCGAGGGCGAGCAGGTCGGCGACGGCGGGGCCTTCAACCTGACCGGCGGGCCGGTCCGCTCGATTCAGTTCATCCTGGAGCTCGCAGCGGTACGCGGCCGGCCGCTCAGGGCGGGCCAGGTCGTCGCCACCGGCCAGACGACGGGCATTCACGAGATCTCACCCGGGCAGACCGCCCGGATCGCGTTCGGCGGCGACGGCGCGATCGCGCTGACGGCCACGGCATTCCGACCGGCAATGCGCTGAGGCCGGCGCGGCAGGTCAATCGGTCCCGCCGTTCCGCACCGCCGGATCCCGCGGTGGACCCGTTAGCGGCCATCCGATCCCCACGGCTCGCCCGGGCCCGGCACAGGCGGGACACCGACTCGGGCAGTCAACACCAGGCGCTCGTCGCGCCGCCGGGCGCTACGGGCCGCACGTCAGGTGCCGGGCTGCACGTAAGGCACGCGGGCGAACAGCCGCCGCTCGGCGCCGCGCGGGTCGTTCTCCATGCGCGGCGGCCGGTCGACGATGAGCGTCTCGCGCTTCGGCAGCGTGTAGGGCCGCCACGCCGGAATCCCGTCGTGCTGTGGACTGCCGCTGCGGGCGAACGCGACGAAAGCCCGGCGCATCATCGACGACACCGCTTCGGCGTCCTCGCCGGTGCCGGTGATCGAACCGCGCGCACCGAGGTTCCCGAAGACCAGCGGAATGTCGAAGGTGTGCGGCGCGCCCATGCGGGGCTCGACCGGGCTCGGCCAGTCGAGCTGATAGACGAAGGTGCCGGCGCCTCGCTGTTTCGCGCGTTCCTCGGCCTCGATGATCGCCGCGCGCCAGGAGCGAGCCGCCGTCGTCGCTGCAAAGAAGACTTGCGTCGGTGAGTAGTCCGGATACAGCTCGCGGTACTTCGCGACGACAGACTCGGGCCTGATGTCGACGCGCATGTTCGGGATCAGCAGTTCCGGCAAGTCCTGCCACTCGAGGTCCTCGTACTCCGGCCCGCGCAGAAAGGCCCTGGTTTCGTCACGCGTGTTGCCGATGATCATCGGCATATCGGCCGACTGCGGCGCGGCGTCCGGATAGAACGGGTGGCGCTCGAGCGAGCGCATGTCGAGCACGGGGCCGAAATAGATGGAGCCGTAGGGCAGGATCGGGTCGCGTGCCGAGAGCCCTTCGAGCAGGCGGTCTGCCGGCATCGCTGCAAGGGCGCCTGCTTCCGCCGGGCCCAGGCCGAGGGCGTCCAGATACGCGCGGGTGCGCGCCGTCGCGTTCGCCGGCCCGGAGGCGGTGACCTGCTGGCCGCTCATGCTCGCCGCGCGCTGAAAGAGGCCCGCGGCCGCCGGCATCGCCATCATCGTCGCGATCTTGGCGCCGCCGCCCGACTGCCCGAAGGCGAGCACGCGTTCGGGATCCCCGCCGAAGCCCGCAATGTTCTCCCGCACCCATTGCAGCGCGAGGACGAGGTCGAGCTGCCCGCAGTTGCCCGAATCCGCGTAGCGTTCGCCGCCCGGACGCCTCAGGTAGAGGTAACCGAAGGCATTGAGCCGGTGATTGACCGTGACCACGACGACGTCGCTCTCCGCGGCGAGCCGCCGCCCGTCGTACAGCGGGTGCGAGCCCGAGCCGTGGGAATACGCGCCGCCGTGGATGTAGAACATCACCGGGCGCTTGCCGCCGTCGCCGATGCCGGGCGTCCAGACGTTCAGGAACAGGCAGTCCTCGCTCGTCGCCTCTCCCGTGCGGTCCTGGGGCGACGACGGGCCGTACTCGAAAGCTTCGCGCACGCCGTCCCAGCGCGCCGGCGGCCGCGGCGGCATGAAGCGGCGGTCGCGCGTATCGGCGCCGTAGCGGATGCCGCGAAACACCTTCACGGCGCCGTCGGTGTAGCCGCGCACCTCGCCATGGACGGTCCGCACCACGGGATGTGCCGCATTCGCGAGGACCGCGCCCGGGACGAGCAGGCTGCCCGCCGCGGCAAGGCCGCTGCCGATCGCGCGGCGGCGCGTCCACATCGGGTCGGGGAGCGGCACAGGGCCCGGTAGCGCAGCCCCGGTGTTGCATCGACGGGTGAGGGTTCCGCTCATGGAGCGCTTTCCTCCCGGCGCCGGTGCTCCGCCGGATCAGCCGGTGAACCGGCGCGGCCGAACCTCGCGAAGGAAAGCCCGGGGCCTCGACGGCCCCGGGCAGACGGGGGACTCAAACAAATCGCACGATCAAAGCGCGGACCAGCGCAGACCAAGCAGGTACTCCGTGCCGGTATGGTGATAGACGTTCACGAGGTCCGCTGCATCGAAGATCTGCTGCTCGTACTCGTCCGTCAGGTTGATGGCTTCGAAAGTAATGTCCAGGTTGTCCCGCAGACGATACGCCATCGCGAAATCGAGGTTGAAAGTCGAGTCCCATCCGCGCTCGTCACGACCGGCGTCGTTCGGGGCAGTCGTCCGGTACGCATCCCGGTAGGCCGACGAGACCCGGGCGCTCAGCCTGTCGCTCTCGAAATACACGGTCGCGTTGAAGGCGTTCGGCGAGAAGCCGATGATCTCGTCCGAATCCACGTAGGTGTAGTTCCCGGCGAACCCGAAGTTCTGCCACACACCCGGCAGGAACGTGAAGGGTTGCTGGTAGATGAGCTCGAAGCCGTTCAGCTCGGCGCTCCCGCCGTTCTGCACCTGGCTGATCTCTACGTTCGGATCCTGCCCGGCATCGAGGGCGACGCGCAGCGGACTGGATGCCGGCGCCAGGGATACCGGAAGACCGGTCTGGCTGAACGGCAGGATCGTGGTGCCGCCCTCGGTGAAGAACGAGTCGACATCCTTGTGAAAGACGCCGAGCGACAGCAGCGACTCGTCGTCGAAGTACCACTCGAGAGCAAGATCGAAGCTGTTGGCGCGGAACGGATCGAGGCCGGGATTACCGGCATTGAACGCGAACGGCGGGCCGTTGAAGCTGTCGAGGGAGCCGCCTGGCGTGAGATTGCCGAGGCTCGGCCGTGTCATCACGCGCGCCGCCGCGAAGCGAAGCAGGACGTCGTCCTGCAATTCGAACACCAGGTTGGCCGCCGGCAGCGTATCGTCGTACTCCCGCTCGACCGTCACATCGGTGCCGTTGACCTGGCCGGTCGAGGTCGTCGTCGTTTCAACGTAGCGCACGCCGACGTTGCCGCGCACCGGAATCGTTCCCATGTTCGTCTCGAAATCGAGCTGGGTCCAGATGCCGATGTCTTCCTCGTTCACCTCGCGGATGTTCCCGGCCTGCGGCGATCCGGGAATATCGTATACGCCGATCATCGCGGCCGCGGCGTGCACATCGGGCGACAGCCACGCCGTGTCGATGCCTCCCGGGGCACCGAGGCCGGAGCCGAAACCGGAGACACTGCCCGCTATGTCGCCGGTAATCGGCGCGCCCGGAAGGTCGTCGATGCCGTCGTTGTCGGTATCGCAGTCGAACAGACCGGCATCGCAGAGGCGCGAGCCCATGGTGTTCTCCCTGCGGAACTCGTTGGTTTCGAAGGTGAATTCCTTCCAGCTCAACCCACCGCTCAGGCTGGCGTTGTCGTTGATGTGGTAGGTGAGGCTGCCGGCGAGGGTGTCGAAGGTGTTGTCCACGCTCTGTGGCCGGTCACGAAACTCCGTGAAGGCGAACTGGGTGGGATCCGTCACGTCCAGCGACCCGAAGTCGACGAACGGCGTGTTCGCATCCTGCGAGAAGTCGTAGACGTAGCCGGTAACGGTGGGGATGGCGTCGAACAGTATGGTCGTCTGCTTCGGCACGTCGTGCTCGGACTCGCTCATACCGGCGAAGCCATGGAAGCTGAGCGTGTCGCTGAAGTCGTGGTCCAGCGCCAGCGTGAACTGGGTGAAGTCGGTATTCAGCTCGTCGAAGCGATGCTCGCTCCTGACCGGGTGGGTTCCGTTGCCGACCGGACTGATGTTGAAGGTCGCCGACTCCAGCATGTTGCTCCCCTGATTGACGACGGGGTTGATGACGTCTATCAGTCCTTCCTGGCTGCGAAAGAATACTTCGAGGTATTCTTCGTTGCGCGTGGCGTCGAACTGCGAGAAGAGCGCGTCGAACGTCACCTCCGTCCTGTCGCTCGGACGGAACTGCAGTGTGCCCGTGATTCCCAGGCGCTCCTGCTCGTGCGTCAACCTGCCGTAGCGCGGGATTCGAGGATGATAGACGCCGGAATCCGTGTCTATCGACGCGCAGCCCGGATCGGCGGGATTGACGGTGCAGTCGACCCCGTCAACCGACCGGAAATTCGCATCCTGCCACCGCACGGTCGAGAAACCTTCTTCGAGGATGCTGCGGTCCGACCAGGCAACGGACAGGAGTCCACCGAACGTACCGGCCGGATTGGTTGCCGCCACGAGCCCGGAGAATCGGGGGTTGAACTCCTCCGAAAGATCGTTCCAGCCGCCCTGGATCGACGAGGCCAGCGTGATGCCTTCCCCGTAGTCGAAGGGCCGCGCGGTCCGCAGGTCCACGGTCGCGCCGATCGATCCCTCGTCTATCGCCGCAGTGCCGGTCTTGCGGACGGTGATGCCCGTGAAAAGGTCGGACGCGAAGGTGTTGAAGTCGAAGCCCCGGCTGCGATTGGAGCCGCCCGAGGAGTCCGAGCTGCCCGTGGTATTCATCGCCTCCATGCCGTTGATCCGGATGCGATTGAAATTCGCCGGGAGGCCGCGAACGGTAATTCGCCGCCCTTCGCCATTGACACGGTCGATGGAGACTCCCGGGATACGCTGGATGGACTCGGCCAGGTTCAGATCCGGGAAGTCCGCGATATCTTCCGCAGTGATGGCGTCCACGACACCTGCCTCGGTCCGCTTGAGAGCAAGTGACGCCTTGAGGCTGCTGCGATAGCCCTGGACGACGATCTCCTCGATCGTGTCCTGCGCTTCCTGCGCGTGGGTGCCCGTGGGTAATCCCAGCGACAGTACCGCGGCAACAACCAGTGAAAGGACGCCGGCGATACCTGACGCAGGCGCGTCTTCGTAACCGTAGGTGCTCATTTTTTCCCCCTCCAGTGACCAGGCTGCGACCAAAGAAATCGCGCGACAGCCGGCAGGAAACGCCCCTGACTGTCAGCCCGGACTATTACAATTAATGACACCGGTGTCAACCGTCCGCGCAAAATCACGGAATCGCGGCTCCGGGGGCGGCCATGCCGTCAGTGCATCCACTCCGCCTGCAGCACTTCCGCGATGCCGTCCTCCCACTTCACCTCCGTCTTCGTTTCCTCGCCCGCCGGTCCGGGGCCGAAGAATTCATAGATCACCAGCCCCTGCCCCTGGTCGCTCTCGATGACGCGCGTCGGCGACCAGTCGGGGCGGGCAGCGGCGAGCTCGCGCCGCACGGCCGCCTCGACCTGGTCGAGGGTGACGTCCCGCTGGACCTCCACGACCTTCCATCCGTGGTCGGAAAGCGTCAAATCCAGCTCTACTTCCGCGTCATCCGGCAGCCGGCCCTCGATGTCGTAGTACTCGCGGCCGTCCCGGATCTCGTACGCCGCGCTTTCCGGCGCCAGTTCCGGGCGTGCCGCGCGCACGGCCTGCAGGACCTCCGCCGGCACGTCCTCGAGCGGCGTCTCGACCTTGCCGGACGTGACGACGGTGCTGCCGGCGGGTTCGTCCGCACCCGTGCCGCAGGCAGCCAGTCCGCTGCCCGCAAGCGCCCACAGCAATACCCCGGTGAGTCTCTCGCGCATGCCTGTCTCCTGATTGTTCCCGGCCCGATCGGGCCCCGGCGAAGGCTGCCGGGCGGCGGAGTATAGCCCTCGGCGGGCTCTGCCGGAAACCGGTTACCGCTGGACGCGGCCCGAGGCGTCGCCGCCCATCAGACGCTCGACCTCGGCGACCGAGACGCGGTTGAAGTCGCCGGAGATCGAGTGCTTCAGGCAGCTGGCAGCCGCGGCGAACTCCAGCGCCTGCTGGCGATCGGCGTAGGCCTCGAGGCCGTAGATGAGGGCGGAGGCGAAGCTGTCGCCGCCGCCGACGCGGTCGACGATGTCGGTGATCTCGTAGCGGCGGGACACGCGGAAGCCGTCCTTGTCCCGCAGGCAGGCCGACCAGCCGTTCCGGTCGGCGCTGGCCGACTCCCGCAGCGTGATCGCCATGACGTCGAGGTTCGGCCAGGCCTCGAGCATCTTCTCGCTCAGGGCTTCGTATCGGGCATGGTCGAGCTGACCGCTCGCGACGTCGACCTCGGCGCTCACGCCCAGGGCCTTCTGGCAGTCTTCCTCGTTGGCAATCCCCACGTCCACGTAGCGCACGAGCTCGGTCATGACTTCGGGCGCGGACTTGCCGTATTTCCAGAGTTTGCCTCGGTAGTTGAAGTCACAGGAGACGGTGAGACCCTGCGCCCTGGCGGCCTTCACGGAGGCAAGGCTCAGGTCTGCCGCGGACTGGCTGAGCGCCGGCGTGATGCCGGTGATGTGGAACCAGCGGGCGCCCGCGAAGATCGCCTCCCAGTCGAAATTCCCGGGGGCGGCCTCGGCAATCGCCGAGTGAGCCCTGTCGTAGACGACCTTCGACGGGCGCTGGTTCGCGCCGGTCTCGAGGAAGTAGATGCCCAGTCGTTCGCCGGCGCGGCGGATGAAAGCCGTGTTCACGCCGAACGACTTCAGCTCGCGGATCGCCGCATCGCCGATCTCGTTGGCCGGCAATGCGGATACGAACGCGGCATCGAGACCATAGTTGGCGAGCGCCACGGCGACGTTCGCCTCGCCGCCACCGAAGGTGGCCTCGAACGAGGGCGACTGGAAGAAGCGCTCGTGGCCCGGGGTCTTCAGGCGCAGCATGATTTCCCCGAAGGTTACGTAGTCAGACATGGCTCAGGTGCTCCGTTTCGACCTCGCGATTTCCAGTGCCTCGGACGCCAGCCGGGTGAT
>CAZTAE010000036.1:0-16272 GCA_964611535.1 uncultured Woeseiaceae bacterium | reverse complement strand
TCAGCGGCAGGGTCGTCAGGACGTGGCGGAGTCCCTTTTCCAGAGCCGGGCGACAGGCATCGGCTTGCGGCTGCGCGTCGCGGCAGCCTTCGTGCTGCTGGCCGGGATGCTGCTGGCGGGGCCGTCGCATGGGAAGGACGCCTGGCGCGCCGAGCTGGACCTGGAACCGTCGCTGCGCTCCGCCGCGCTCGTCGTGGCGGTGCGGGTCGAGAGCGTGGATCGGATGCGCGTCGTCTACGGCGGCAAAAGCACCCACACTCTGTTCCAGTACACGTTCAGGCCGATGCGCGTTCTGAAGGGGGTTTATTCACGGCCCGAGCTCCTCATGACCGACGCCGATCTGCGGTCCTGGGCGAATACCTTCGACCCCGACGATATCGAGAGCGGCCAGCAGCGGTTGCTCCTGCTGGGGCGCTCGAACGTCGGCTACGCGGGCATCCATCCGGGTTCGAGCGCCGATGAGGCTTTTCCCCGGCTCGACGGGGAGGATGACCCGCTGCTCGCAGCGGCCGAGGTACTTCTGTCCCTGCAGGAACTGAACGACCGCCGCGAGATCGTCCTGCGCCTGACGCGTGAGCTTGGCGAAGCCGAGGGTCGCGGCGCCGTTGCCTTGCTCGCGGCACTCGAGCGGCGATCCCTCATCGCGGCCCAGCACGCTCCCGCTGTCCGGAGCGCCGCCGGCCAGCTCGCTTCGGAAGTTGCAATCGTTCGCGAGACCGCCGCCAATGTCCTCGGCAATCTGCTGGAAGCCGACTATCTGAAGCGCAGGACGCCGCGGGAGACGGCCGTCGCCGCCCTGGTTGCCTTCCTGGGGCAACCGGCCACGCGGCTTGCCGCTCGAGTGGCTGCTTTCCGGGCCATGAGCTCGGCTACCGATGCGGTCGGCGTGGACGACGACGCGGTGCGCCTCCTCTCACTCGACGCGGCGCCCGACACGCTGGCGGAGCTGGCGGCCCGGCTCGACGTGCTCGGCCGCCTCTACGCGGGTCGGGGCAACGCGGCGGCACTGCGGGTGGCGGAGCGGCTCGCGGCACTGCCGCTCGATGCCCCCGATGATCTTCAACGGATGGCGGCCCGGTCGTGGGCGCGCATCGAGGGTCCGCAGGGTGCGGAAGCGTTGCTCGACCGCATCCAGCGCAAGAAAACACTCGGGCTCGACGGCGCCGCCGAGATCGACGCCTTCGGCCTGATCTTTCCGCAGACTGCCGATCCGTGGCCGGTCCAGCGAAGGCTGGTCGAGCTCGGGCTGACGACTGGAGAGAAAATCGCCTTCGTCCGGGCTTGCGAACGGAGTCATCCACCGCGGCTCGTGACCGTGCTGTCCGGTATGCTCGATCCGGCGCGCCCGCGTTTGCGGCGGCTCTCTGCCGACTTGCTGATGGAAATCGATTCGGCGGATGCGGCCCGTGCGCTTCGGCCGCACCTCGCAGAAGAGCTCGACCTCGGCTACAAGCTCGAGCTCGCCGCGTTCCTCGGCCGCCACGGGTTCGAAGACGGTTACTCCTATGCGATCGAGCATATGTCCGACCCGCGCTATCTCGATGCCGCCGTAGAAGCCCTGGCTGCGATCGGGAAAGCAGGCAGTGCAGACCGGCTGGTGGATATCTATGAGAGCAGCAACGACATCCGCTGGCAGCGCGGCGCGGTCAGGGGTCTCGGGCTTCTGCAGCATGCGGCGTTCCGGGATGAAATGCTTTCCCTGACGCGCGACCTGGAGCACCCCCTGGCGGCGGCCGCCCTGCAGGCTCGCGCCGATCTGGGCGACGCGGCCGTGATGGACATTCTGCCGGATGCGTTGTCCTCGCGGGACGACGACGTCGTCGTGGCTGCCGCCAATGCCGCGGCGAAGCTGGTGTCGCGAGGGCAGCCGGTGGGCGCCCGGATTCGATCGGCGCTCGCGACCCTGGCTATGGATTCCGGGGCCGGGCGCCGCGTCCGCCGCCAGGCCCTGGAGGCCCTGGTCGGTGCGGGGGACGCCCGGCTCGATGAGGTGCTCGTCTCGATGGTCCGTGACATTCGCGTCGAGCAGACGGACCTCCTGGATCGCGTGCGGGAGCTTTTGCGCGAGCGTTCGGTGAGGGTCTGAGCTTCCGGAGTCGATCGGAGACGTAACAGCGTCCCGGGCGCCCGGCGACTGCCTCAGGCTGAGGTGTCGCGGCCGTCGGTCATGAGTCCGCGAAGTTCATTGAGCCCCATCCAGTAGGCGAGCTCGCGAGGATGGCCGACGTCCCAGAAGGCGATGTCGGCACGCTTGCCGGCTTCGAGCGTGCCGCGCTCGTGGCCGAGCCCGAGCGCGGCCGCCGCCTCGCGCGTGACGCCGGCGAGGCATTCCTCGGGCGTCAGGCCGAAGAGTCGGCTGCCGAGCGCCATGGCGGTCCGTATCGAGCAGAGGGGTGACGTGCCGGGGTTGCAGTCGGTGGCGAGCGCGATCGGGATGCCGTAATCGCGCAGCCTCTCGACCGGCGGTTGTCGCGTTTCCCCGAGCGTCAGATATGCGCCCGGCAACAAGACCGCCACGGTGCCCGCACCGGCGAGCGCCCTGAGGCCCGCGTCGGAGGAGTATTCGAGATGGTCGGCCGACAGTGCGCCGAACCGGGCGGCCAGGGCCGCGCCCTCGGCGTCGCTCAGCTGGTCCGCGTGCAGCCGGACGGGCAGGTTCAGTTTCGCCGCGCGCTCGAAGAGCCGCGCGACCTGTGTGGCTGAAAACGCGATGCGCTCGCAATACGCGTCGACGGCATCCACCAGCCCCCGCTCGTGCGCGGCAGGCAGTACGGTGTCGCACACGTAATCGATGTACTCGTCCGCGCGGTCCCGATACTCGGGGGGCAGGGTGTGCGCGCCGAGGAAGGACGTCCGCACGGTGACGTTCGATTCCTCGCCCAGCGCCCGCGCCGTCTCCAGCATCAGGAGCTCGGTGTCGAGATCGAGCCCGTAGCCGGACTTGATCTCGACCGCGGCGACGCCTTCGTACTTCAGCGCTTCGAGCCGCCTGGCCGCGCGCGCGAACAGTTCCTCGCGGGAGGCGGCGCGGGTCGCGTTCACGGTGGACAGGATGCCGCCGCCCGCGCGCGCGATCTCCTCGTAGCTTGCGCCGCCGAGGCGCTGTTCGTATTCCGCGGAGCGATCGCCGCCGAAGACGAGGTGCGTGTGGCAGTCGATGAGGGCGGGAGTGGCCCAGCGCCCGCCCATCGAGCGGGTCTCACTGGCCCTCTGCTCCGGCAGGTCGCCGCGCTCCCCGATCCACACGATCCGCCCGTCCGCGATCGCAATGGCCGCGTCGCGCAGGCCGCCGTACGCCGCGCCGTTCTTCACCATCGTGGCGGCGTCGAGGTCGGTGAGGAGGAGGTCCCATCCGGTCATCGTTCGCTTCCCGCTGCTGGTGGCGCGCTGTTACTCCTGTGTCCGAACAACCTGTTACCGATGTCTCCGAACGGTGCTGTCCCTGTGTCCGAACGGCCGGAGGGACATCGTAGCCGCGCGGGCCGGCGCAGGACAGGCAGCGCGGAAAGGTACCGCGCCGTTGCATTGCAACGTAGCATGCACTAGCCTGTATATACAAGCTGATCCCGCTGCCGGATCCACTGCCGATCGATGTCCTCCGCCACCACGATACACGCCCGCAAGGCCCTGCTCGCCGATGGCTGGGTCGAACGGGTGCGGTTGCGGATCGCGGGCGGGCGCATTGCCGGCATCGAGCGCGACGTGGAGCCGGCGGATACCGACACCCCCTGCGGCATCGCCATTCCCGGTCTCTGCAACGCGCACAGCCACGCCTTCCAGCGCGCGCTCGCCGGCCATACCGAGGATCGTTCGCCCGCCGACGAGGACAACTTCTGGACCTGGCGCAGCCGCATGTATGCGCTTGCCGCGCACATCGACGCCGACGCGCTCACCGGCATCGCGCGCCAGTTGTATACGGAGATGCTGGCGAGCGGCTATACCTCGGTGGCCGAGTTTCACTACCTGCTGAGCGAGCCGCCCGGCGGCGCGCCTTCCCTCACCATGCTCGATGCACTGGCGACAGCCGCGAAGGACGCGGGCATCCGGCTCACGTACGTGCCGATCCTGTACGAGCGTGCGGGCTTCGATGCGCCCGTGCCGGACGCCGACCAGAAGCGCTTCGCGACGACGTGGGCCGAGTTCGACGCGCACGTCCAGCAGGCACGCGAGCGTGCCGGCGGGGCGTTCGCCGTCGGCATCGGCGCGCACAGCCTGCGCGCGGTGTCGGAGAAATCGCTACGCCGCATCGCCAGGCTCGCCGGCGTTGCCGAGATGCCGTTGCACATCCACGTGGCCGAGCAGCAGCGCGAGGTCGACCAGTGCCTTTCCGCACTGGGCAAGCGGCCGGTGCAATGGCTGCTGGACGAGCTCGACGTGAACTCGCGCTGGTGCCTCGTGCACGCCACCCACGTCGATCCGGCGGAGTGCGAGGCGCTCGCTGCATCCGGCGCCGTCGTCTGCCTCTGCCCGAGCACCGAAGCCAACCTGGGGGACGGGCTTTTCCCCCTGAGGAAGTACCTGGAGGCCAACGGGCGCTTCGCGATCGGCTCGGACAGCCATGTCTCGATCAACCCGTATGAGGAACTGCGCTGGCTGGAGTACGGCCAGCGGCTGGCCTGCGAGCGCCGCAACATCGCGGCCATGCCGGGCCAGCGCACGGGCCGCAATCTCTACGAGCGCGCCGTCGACGGCGGCGCGCAGGCCGGCGGCCTCGGCGGCGGCCGCCTGGAGAAGGGCGCTCATGCCGATCTGGTCGTGCTCGACGACGACAGCCCGATGCTGCTCGGCCACGACGCCGACTCGCTGCTCGATGCGCTCGTCTTCTCGGGCTTCACGCTGCCGATCGATCGCGTGATGGTCGATGGCCTGTGGCACGTGACGGACGGCCGCCACGTCGCGCGCGACGTGGCGAGGCAGGAGTACGCCCGGGTGATCGGCAGGCTTTATGGCGGTGCGGCGCGATGAAGCCGGCGGAGAAACCCCGCTACCAGCAGCTCAAGGAAGCGATCATCGAGCGCATCTCGCGCGGCGAGCTGAAGCCACGCGACCGGGTGCCTTCGGAGAACGATCTCGTCGTCGCCGCCGGCGTCTCTCGCATGACGGCGAACCGCGCGCTCCGGGAGCTGACGGACGAGGGCTACGTGGAGCGCGTCGCCGGCGTCGGCACCTTCGTCGCGGAGCTCAAAGCGGCGTCGCAGCTGCTGGAGGTGCGGAACATCGCCGACGAAATCGCGCACCGCGGGCACCTGCATTCGGCCGCCGTGCTCGCGCAGGCGGCGGAGCGGGCGCGAGCGGACGTCGCCGAGGCCCTCGGCATCGCGCCGGGCGGGGAAATTTTTCGCCTGCTCGTCGTCCATAGGGAGAACGGGGCGCCGATACAGCTCGAGGACCGCTCGGTGGTGGCATCGTTCGCGCCGGACTGCCTGGAGATCGACTTCACGCGCACGACCCCGAGCGCCTGGCTCAGCGGGATCGCGCCGCTGCAGGAGGCCGAACACAGGGTGCGCGCGGTCATGCCGAACGAGAACGTCCGCCGCCAACTCGAGATGGACGAGCGCGAGCCGTGCCTGCTGGTCGTGCGGCGGACCTGGGCCAACGGCAAGGCGGTCAGTTTCGCGCGCCTCTGGCATCCGGGCGATCGCTTCGAGCTGACCGGCCACATTCGCTCAACCAACGTCGCGCGGTTCCGCCGCGAAGCGTTGAAACCAGGGGACAGGACGCTATGAACAAACCGCACACGGGTCCGCGGCGCGTGACCGCGCCGACCGGCACCACACTGCAGGCGAAGAGCTGGCTCACCGAGGCGCCGCTCCGCATGCTCATGAACAACCTCGACGCCGCGGTCGCGGAGCGGCCGGACGAGCTGGTGGTCTACGGCGGCATCGGCAAGGCCGCCCGCAACTGGGAATGCTTCGACGCCATCGTGGCGGCGCTGAAGGCGCTGGAAGACGACGAGACGCTGCTGGTCCAGTCGGGCAAGCCCGTCGGCGTCTTCCGCACACACAGGGACGCGCCGCGCGTGCTCATCGCCAACTCGAACCTGGTGCCGGCCTGGGCCACCTGGGAGCACTTCCGCGAGCTGGATAAAAAGGGGCTCATGATGTTCGGCCAGATGACCGCGGGCTCCTGGATCTACATCGCGAGCCAGGGCATCGTGCAGGGCACCTACGAGACCTTCGTCGAGATGGGGCGGCAGCACTACGGCGGCGAGCTCGCCGGCCGCTGGATACTCACCGCGGGCCTCGGCGGCATGGGCGGCGCGCAGCCGCTCGCCGCGACGATGGCCGGGGCTTCGATGCTGGCGGTCGAGTGCCAGGCCGACCGGATCGAGAAGCGCCTGCAGACCGGCTACCTCGACCGCAAGGCCGATAATCTCGACGAGGCGCTCGCGCTGATCACGGAATCGGTCGATAAGCGTGAGCCGCTCTCGGTCGGACTGCTCGGCAATGCCGCCGACGTCTTGCCCGAGCTCCTGCGCCGCGGGGTGCGTCCGGATGCGCTGACGGACCAGACCTCCGCGCACGATCCCGCCAACGGCTACCTGCCGCGCGGCTGGAACGTCGAGGAGTGGCTGGAGCGCCGGCGCACGGACCCCGACGACGTCGCCCGCGCCGCAACACAATCGATCAACGCCCACGTGCGCGCCATGCTCGAGTTCCACGCGCAGGGCGTGCCGACTTTCGACTACGGCAACAACATCCGCCAGGTCGCCTTCGACGACGGCGTCGAGAACGCCTTCGCCTTCCCCGGTTTCGTGCCGGCCTACGTCCGGCCGCTCTTCTGCCGGGGCATCGGCCCGTTCCGCTGGGCCGCGCTTTCGGGCGACCCCGAGGACATCTACCGGACCGATGCGAAGGTCAAGGAGCTCATCCCCGACGACGCGCACCTGCATCACTGGCTGGATGCGGCGCGCGAGAAGATAAAGTTCCAGGGCCTCCCCGCACGCATCTGCTGGGTCGGGCTCGGCCAGCGCGACCGGCTCGGGCTCGCGTTCAACGAGATGGTGAGGAAAGGCGAACTGAAGGCGCCGGTGGTGATCGGCCGCGATCATCTGGACAGCGGCTCGGTCGCGAGTCCCAACCGCGAGACGGAGGCGATGAAGGACGGCTCCGACGCCGTCTCCGACTGGCCCGTCCTGAATGCGCTCCTGAACACGGCCAGCGGCGCGACCTGGGTGTCGTTCCACCACGGGGGCGGCGTCGGCATGGGCTACGCGCAGCACGCGGGGGTCGTGATCGTCTGCGACGGCAGCGAGGATGCCGACGAGCGCATCGCGCGCGTCCTGTGGAACGACCCCGCGAGCGGCGTCATGCGCCACGCCGACGCCGGCTACGACGAGGCGATACGCTGCGCCGCAGAGCTGGGGTTGCACCTGCCGATGATCGGGAGCGCCCGGTGAAGCTCGAGATCGGCGACGAGCCGGTGTCGCTCGCGGGGCTCCGCCAGGCCTGGCAGCACCCGGTCCGCGTCGGCCTCGGCAAAGCCGCCCTCGAGCGGATCGCGGCAGCGAATGCCGTGATCGCCGACGTGCTCGGCAGCCGCAAGCAGGTCTACGGCGTCAACACGGGCTTCGGCCGACTCGCGGACGTGCGCGTCGGCGACGACGAGCTGGTGCGGCTGCAGGAGAATCTCGTGCGCTCGCATTCCGTCGGCGTCGGGGAGCCCCTGCCGGATGCCTGCGTGCGGCTCTCGATGATCCTGAAGATCGTGGGTCTGGCGCGCGGCTATTCGGGCGTGCGGCCGGAACTCGTGCGCGCGCTGTGCGAGATGGTCAACGCCAACGTATACCCGGTCATCCCCTCGCGCGGCTCGGTCGGCGCCTCGGGCGACCTCGCGCCGCTCGCGCACATGGCGGGCGTGCTCATGGGGATCGGCCAGGCGCGGCTCGACGGCGAGAGCCTGCCGGCGGCCGGGGCGCTGGAGCAGGCGGGGCTTGCGCCGCTCCAGCTGGCGCCGAAGGAGGGGCTCGCGCTCCTGAACGGCACGCAAGTTTCGACGGCGCTCGCGCTTTCCGCCGTCTTCCGGGCGGAACACCTGCTGGCCGGCGCGGTCGTCGCCGGCGCGATGTCCGCGGACGCGATAAAGGGCAGCGACACACCGTTCGACGCGCGCATACAGGCGCTTCGTGGCCAGCGCGGCCAGGTGCGGGTCGCGGAGCTGCTGCGCGAGCTGATGGCCGGCAGCGAGATCCGCGCCTCCCACATCGACTGCAACCGCGTGCAGGACCCGTACTCGATCCGCTGCCAGCCGCAGGTCACCGGCGCCTGTCTCGACGTGCTGGATCACGTCGCCGGGGTGCTGACGACCGAGGCGAACGCGGTCACGGATAATCCGCTGGTGTTCGCCGATACCGGCGCCGTGCTCTCCGGCGGCAACTTCCACGCCGAGCCGGTCGCGCTCGCCGCCGATTACCTCGCGCTCGCGATCGCGGAGATCGGCTCGCTGTCGGAGCGGCGGGTCGCACTGCTGATCGACGCCAGCCTCAGCGGGCTTCCCGCCTTCCTGGTGAAGGACAGCGGCCTCAACTCCGGCTTCATGATGGCGCAGGTGACCGCGGCGGCGCTGGCCAGCGAGAACAAGACGCTCGCGCATCCGGCGAGCGTCGACAGCATCCCGACCTCGGCCAACCAGGAAGACCACGTGAGCATGGCGACCTGGGCCGCCCTGCGCCTGCACGATATGCTCGACAACGTCGCGCACATCGTGGCCGTCGAGCTGCTGGCGGCGGCGCAGGGCATCGAGTTCCACCATCCGAAGAAGAGCTCCGCGGCCATCGAGGAAGTGATCGCCGAGATCCGCAGCGTCTCCGAGCGCTATACGGAGGACCGTTCGCTCGCCGGCGACATCGGGAGGCTCGCGCACCTCGTCAACGACGGCCTCTTCTATTCCTACGCCGCCAAAACCCTGCCGAGCGCCGCCGAATGAGCATCGTCTACAGCTGGCACCAGGGCACCTCGCCCTTGCTCATCAGCATCCCGCACGACGGACGGCGCATACCGCCGCGGATGGCGGAGCGCATGACGGAGGAGGGGGCGGCGATGCCCGACACGGACTGGCACGTCGGGCGCCTGTACGAGTTTGCGAAGATGGACGGCGCGAGCATCCTCGCGGCGAAATACTCGCGCTACGTCATCGATCTCAACCGCTCCCCGGAGGACGAGGTCCTGTACGAGGGCCGCTTCACCACCGGCCTCGTTCCGCGGCAGACGTTCGCCGGGCGGGACATCTATCAGGAAGGCCGGGCGCCGGGGAAAAACGCCGTCGCGCGCCGGATCGAGCGCTACTGGCGCCCGTACCACGCGGAACTCGCGCGGAGGCTCGACCGGATCCGCTCACACTTCGGCTACGCAGTGCTGTGGGATGCCCATTCGATCCGCGGCAAGGTGCCCAGGCTGTTCGAGGGCGAACTGCCGGTCCTCAACATCGGCACGAACGACGGCAAGAGCTGCCCGCCGGAGGTGGAGCAGGCCGTGTCCCAGGTCGCGGCGGATTCTCCGTACTCGAGCGTGACGAACGGCCGCTTCAAGGGCGGTTACATCACGCGTCACTACGGCAGGCCCGAGGCAGGCACCTGGGCGGTGCAGCTGGAGCTTGCGCAGCAGGCGTACCTGAACGAGGAGACCGTGCGCTACGACGTGGCGCGCGCCGAAGCGCTCGCCGACACGCTGGGCGAGCTGTTGCGGGCGTGTCTCGACGGTGCGTCCCGCGCGGCGAAGTCCTGCGGCAACTCACGCTAGACAGGTTCTAGGGGCCCGCCCTGCGGGCGACCCCGGTTCCGGTGTCTCCGCACCTCCTGTCGCTCGCTGGGCGAGCTCCTACGGGGGGGTATCGCGAGCGTCGAGGGCTCGGCGGTTTCTCCCGGCCGACGGCGTTGCGCTACTATCCGTCCTCGACGACCACCGCTCCTGACAAGGGGGGAGCCAAGCATGACCTGTGTATTCAGAACGATTTGCCTTGCGCTGGCGCTGACCGCGGTCCTCGTGCCCGGCCGCGGCGATGCCGCGTCGGCCGCGGAGATCGACGCCTCCGTCGCCGAGGCCCTGAAGGCTTTCGCCGAGGAAGTCGACGGCGCGCAGACTTTCCTCGATTCCGCCGCCGGTTACCTCGTGTTTCCGCGCGTCATCAAGGTGGGAATCGCCGTCGGCGGGGAAACGGGCGAGGGCGCGCTCATCGTCGGTTCGCAGAACGCCGGCTACTACCGGACGGCCGCGGGCTCGTTCGGCTTCCAGCTGGGCGCGCAGGCGAAGTCCATCGTCATCGCGTTCATGACGCCGGAGGCGCTGGAGAAGTTCCGCAACAGCTCGGGATGGAAGGTCGGCGTGGACGGCTCGGTGGCGCTGGTCGACATCGGCGCCGGCAAGGCCATCGACACGAGCAACATCAAGGACCCGGTCGTCGGCTTCGTCTTCGGCTCGAAGGGGCTCATGTACAATCTGACGCTGGAAGGCTCCAAGATCACGAAGCTCGACAAAACCTGAGCAGGCCGGGGCCGGACACGGGTATCCACTGCCGCCAACGGCGGTCGGCGCAGGCCGCCGGTCCGGTTCACGGACCTCATCGATGCAGGACGAGCGGAAGAAACCGAAGCGCAAGAAGGAGCCTTTCCTCAGGCGGATGCGAAATCGCCTGCGGGAGACGGCGAACCTCGGGCGCCTGCTGGTCACGGAACCGCGGGCCTTCCCCGGCGAGCTCGGCAGGGCCTTGAAGCGCTTCGTGCGCACGCTGTGGCACGCGCGCGGCGGTGGCCTTTACGCCTGCGGGTTCGTCGTCACATTCCTGTGGCTGGAGGCGACCACCGTCGTCGACGAAGTGACTTCCGCCACCAGCCTCGGCGCCTTCGTTTCCGAGCAGTTGTTCGAGTTCCTCTTGCGTTTCACCATACAGTCGCTGCAAAACACGATCGGCGCGTTCCTGTGGCCGGTCTACGTGCTGCAGATGTCCCCGGTGTGGGGCGGCGCGATCCTTGGCGCCCTGTACATCCTGTTCCCGCGCTACATCAAGGAGCCCTTGACGCAGTGGCTGTTCAAAGGCGATGACGAGACCGATGCCACGGAACCGGAGGAAACCGAGAGCCGGTAGCGACACGCGCGCTGCCCTTTCCCCCGCGTCGGGCGTTCCACGCCGGCCGCTGGTCTTTACGGTCGGGCACTCGACCCGTAGTTTCGAGGAGCTGCTGGAGCTCCTGCGCGCGCACGGCATCGCGCGCCTGATCGATGTGCGTACCCTGCCTCGCTCGCGGCGAAATCCCCAGTTCAATCGCGAAACGCTGGCGCGCTCCCTGCGCAACCGGCGCATCGGCTATCGACACATGAAGGATCTGGGCGGCTTGCGCCGTCCCGCCCGCGACTCCATCAACACGGCGTGGCGCAACGCCTCCTTCCGCGGCTACGCGGACTACATGCAGACGGAGTCGTTCGAAAAGGCCCTGGACCGGCTGGTCGAGCTGGCGACAGAAAAGACGACCGCCATCATGTGTGCCGAGGCGGTGCCGTGGCGGTGCCACCGCTCGATGATCGCCGATGCTATGATCGTGCGCGGCTTCGAGGTTCGCGACATCATGAGTCCTGCAAGCGGGAAGCCACGTAGCCTGAATCCGATGGCACGGGTTGATGGGCGGCGAGTGATCTACCCCGGTACCTGAACGTCCCTGGCGGCGGTGCCGAAGCGAGAAGATGAGCGCCTGTCAGACGAACAGATCGCCGCCCACCATGGCCGGTGACTTCTGTCGCCGGTTGTTCGCGCCGGAGCTCACTTGCGTGGTATCCGCAATCCCCTGGCGACAGCCGGCCGCGCCGTGAACGTTTCCAGCGCACTCGTCACGTTCGGAAAGTCCTTTATCCCCACCAGCTCACCCGCCCCGTAGAAGTCGATCAGGTTCCGGACCATCGGGAAGGCGGCGACGTCCGCGACCGTGTACTCGTCGCCCATGATCCAGGGGCGCCCGTCGAGGCGCTCGTCGAGCACACCGAGCAGCCGTCTGACCTGCTCCACGTAGTAATCCCGCGGCCGTTTGTCCTTGTATTCGCTGCCTTCGAACTTGTAGAAGTACCCGACCTGCCCGAACATCGGACCGACGCCGGCCACGTCGAAGATCAGCCACTGGATCGTCTCGTAGCGGCGCGCCGGGTCCTGCGGCAGGAGGCGGCCGGCCTTCTCCGCGACATAGAGCAGGATGGCGGCGGACTCGAACAGGGGCAGGGGCCTTCCGCCCGGGCCGTGAGGGTCGATGATCGCCGGAATCTTGCCGTAGGGATTGAGCGAGAGGTACTCCGGGCTGTGCTGGTCGCCGGCCTCGAAGTCCACGAGATGCGGCTCGTACGGCAGCCCCGTTTCCTCGAGCATGATCGAGGCCTTGACGCCGTTCG
The DNA here is from genome assembly GCA_964611535.1 of uncultured Woeseiaceae bacterium. Taxonomy (GTDB): domain Bacteria; phylum Pseudomonadota; class Gammaproteobacteria; order Steroidobacterales; family Woeseiaceae; genus IDS-8. Next base: position 3,907 of record CAZTAE010000036.1, on the reverse strand, counting down.
GCGTCGTCAGCGAATAGAGCTGGATGCGGTCGGGGTGTTCCGCGGGCCACTTGCGGACGACCGGAAAAGCGGAGAGATCCGCCATGCTCACTGCCCGCCCATGAGCTCGTTGTAACGCCGTTGCATCTCTTCAGGGTCGACTTCCTCGATGCTGTGGCCGATGTTCCAGCGATGCCCGAACGGATCCCGGACGACGCCCGAGCGCTCGCCGTAGAAGGCGTCCTCAGGCTCGCGTTCCAGTTCCGCGCCCTCGGCAACTGCGCGCCGGATTGTTGCGTCCGCGTCGTCCACGTGCAGGTGCAGGGTGACTGCCGTTGCGCCGATCGCCTTCGGCCCGCGAATGCCGTACTCGGGGAACTCGTCGGAGAGCATCAGCGTCGTGCCGCCGAAATCGAGCTCCACGTGTCCGATACGGCCGCCCGGCTCCGTCAGGCGAAAAGTCTCGGTTGCGCCGAACGCCCGCCGGTAGAAATCGATTGCCTTGCCGGCGTCGTTCACGTGGAGGTAAGCGAAAAGTTCGTGCGTCGCCATGTCCCGGTCTCCCTGGTTTCGGCCGCGGTCGGCATGCGGTGGCGGTGATCCGAGCCGCCAGCCTGTCACGGCCTTCCGGCCCGCGTCTAGCAGGAATTTTACTCCGCCGCGCCGCACGTTACGCGGTAACGCCGCTGGGTTTGCCTGCGGCGCTCGGCGCCGTCTCTTCGGCCGACGTTCTTCGCCGGACCGGACAAAACAGCTTTCCGCTACTCGTTCGCCGGCGTAACCCGCCATACGGCGTTGCCGACATCGTCGGCAACGAGCAGCGCGCCGCTGTTGTCGACGACGACCCCGACCGGTCGGCCCCGCGCTTCGCCGTCGTTGTTCACGAAGCCGGTGAGCACGTCTTCCGGCATTCCGGCAGGCTGCCCGTTCTCGAACGGCACGAAGATCACCCTGTAGCCGCTCTTCGGCTCGCGGTTCCACGAGCCGTGCTGGCCGATGAAGGCGCCGCCGTGCCAGCGCGCCGGGAACAGGTTACTTTCGTAGAACGCGATGCCGAACGATGCCGTGTGCGGCCCCAGCGCGTAGTCCGGGACCACGGCCTGCTCGACGAGGTCCGGTCGCGCCGGCTCCACCCTCTCGTCGACGTGGTCACCGAAATAGCTCCAGGGCCAGCCGTAGAACGCGCCTTCCCGGACCCGCGTCATGTAGTCCGGCACGAGGTCGCTGCCGAGCTCGTCGCGCTCGTTGACCGTCGTCCAGAGCGCGTCCGTTACCGGCTCCCACGCGAGTCCGTTCGGGTTGCGCAGTCCCGACGCGTACAGCCGGGAGTTCCTGCTTGCGGGATCGATCTCGAGAATGGCGGCGCGGTTCACCTCCTTGTCCATGCCGTTTTCGCCGATGTTGCTGTTCGAACCCACCGTCGCGTAGAGCCGGGAGCCGTCCGGGGCCGCGATGACGTTGCGCGTCCAGTGCCGGTTGATCGGACCGGCCGGCAGGTCGGCGATCTTCTCGCCCGGCGCGGTGATATGCGTGTCTCCCTCGCTGTAGGGGAATCGCAGCACGGCATTCGTGTTGGCGACGTAGAAGTCGTTGCCGACCAGCGCCATGCCGAACGGCGAATGCAGGTCCTCCAGAAACGCCGTGCGTGTTTCCGCGACGCCGTCGCCGTCCGCATCGCGCAGCAGGCTGATGCGATCGGCGCTCGCAACGGTCGCGCCGGCTTTGGTCATGATCCGCTTCTCGAACCAGCCGATTATTCCCTTCTGCCCCTCCGGCTGCGGCGGCGCGTTCGTCTCGGCAACGAGCACGTCGCCGTTCGGCAGCACGTACAGCCAGCGCGGGTGATAGAGGCCGGTCGCAAAGGCGTTCACCTCGAGGCCTTCCGCGGGCCGCGGCGCCTCTCCCTCGCGCCAGCCGACGGCGGGCGCGATGTTGACGGTGGGCAGCAGCGTCGTGTTCGGCGGCGGCAGCTCGGGATCGGGGCCGTAGCCGGCTTCCACCGGCAGGGTCGCGGTTTCGCCGCAGCCGACAAGCATGAGCACGACGACGAGCCGAAAGCGCTTCAGCATTCGCCTTCGACCGTCAATCGTGAGCACGAGCGGCCCGCTGCGCGTCGATGTCGACCGGGACCCGGTCACGCGGGATGCGTCAGGTGGTTTCGAGGATGCGCTGCTCCTTCGCGCGCTTCTCGAACTCGACCTGCCAGTCGGAGCGGTGCACCGCCGGTGCCACCTGCACGGCCGTGACCTTGTACTCGGGGCAGTTCGTCGCCCAGTCGCTGTACTCGGTGGTAACTACGTTGGCGCCCGTCTCGGGGTCGTGGAAGGTCGTGTAGACGACGCCTGGCTGCACGCGCTCGGTAATCTTCGCCTGCAGCGTGATGTCGCCCTTGCGGCTGGACAGGGAGACGCGCTCGCCGTCCTTGATGCCGCGCAGTTCGGCGTCGGAGGGATGGATCTCCAGCAGGTCCTCGTGATACCAGCGAACGTTCTCAGTGCGCCGCGTCTGTGCGCCGACGTTGTACTGCGACAGCGTGCGGCCCGTCGTGAGCAACAGCGGGAACTTGCGGTTGGTCCGCTCCTCGGTCGGCACGTAGGCCGTCTCGATGAACAGCCCCTTGCCACGGACGAAGTTGTCGACGTGCATGACCGGGGTGCCCATCGGCGCCTTCTCGTTGCAGGGCCACTGCACGCTGCCCACGCGGTCCAGGAATTCGAAAGACACGCCGCTGAAGGTCGGCGTCAGCACGGCGATCTCGTCCATGATCTCCGCCTCGGAGGCGTAGTTCATCGGGTAACCGAGCGCCAGGGCCAGTTCCTGGGTGATCAGCCATTCCCCTTTGCCCTGGCGCGGCTTCATGACGGGGCGTACGCGATTGATGCGGCGCTCGGCGTTGATGAACGTGCCGTCCTTTTCCAGGAAGGACGTCCCCGGCAGGAAGACGTGGGCGAACTTCGCTGTCTCGTTCAGGAACAGGTCCTGCACGACCACGCATTCCATGCTGGAGAGCGCGTGCTCGACGTGCTTCGTGTTCGGGTCGGACTGCGCGAGATCCTCGCCCTGGATGTACATGCCCTTGTAGACCCCCGCAATGGCGGCGTCGAACATGTTCGGGATGCGGTAGCCCGGCTCCGGGTCGAGCTTGATGCCCCAGCGGTCCTCGAAGGAACCGCGCACGGCGTCGTCGCCCACCGGCCGGTAGCCGGCGAGCTCGTGCGGGAAGGAGCCCATGTCGCACGAGCCCTGCACGTTGTTCTGGCCGCGCAGCGGGTTTACGCCACAACCCGAGAAGCCGATGTTGCCCGTCGCCATCGCGAGGTTCGCCATGCCGATGACCATAGTCGAGCCCTGGCTGTGCTCGGTGACGCCGAGGCCGTAGTAGATCGCGCCGCGCTCGGCCTGCGCGTAGAGCCTGGCGGCGCTGCGGATGTCCTCGGCCGGCACGCCCGTCACCGCGCTGACCGCCTCCGGCGAGTTCTCCGGCTTGAGGATGAATTCCTTCCAGGCCTCGAACGCCTGCGTGTCGCAGCGCTCGGCGACGTACGCTTCGTCGACGAAGCCCTCGCTCACGACGACGTGCGCGAAGGCGTTGATCATCGGCACGTTGGTGCCCGGCAACAGCGGCAGATGGTAGTCGGCCTCGATGTGCGGCGAACGCACGAGCCCGATTTTCCGCGGATCGACGATGATGAGCTTCGCGCCCTGACGGAGCCGCCGTTTCATCTGCGACGCGAATACCGGATGACCTTCCGTCGGGTTGGCGCCGATGACGACGATGACGTCGGCGTCCATGACGCTGTCGAAGGGCTGCGTGCCGGCGGAGGTGCCGAGCGTCTGTTTGAGGCCGTAGCCCGTGGGCGAATGACAGACTCTCGCGCAGGTGTCGACGTTGTTGTTGCCGAAGGCCGCGCGCACCAGCTTCTGCACG
>CAZTAE010000035.1:0-16360 GCA_964611535.1 uncultured Woeseiaceae bacterium | reverse complement strand
TGTCCTTGAAGACCAGCATCAGGACCGCGGTCATGGCCCCGAAGCCGCCCAGCAGAACGGCCGGCGAGCGATCGATCAGGGTCGCGATGATCAGTATGCCGCCGATGACGAAGACGACGATCTGCGCGAGCTGAACGAAGCCCTTGATCGGTTTCCCGCGTGCCGCGGGGTGCAGCGAATAGATGTGGCTGACGGCGCTGAGCGCCGAACTGATGGCAAGCACCGCCATCAGGATCACGTACGCCATCGCGACGTTCTGGATCAGAGCGATCGCGACGGGCGCGAGGTCCGGGACCAGGCGTATGCCGCTGTAGATGATCAGTCCGGGCAGGAGTTGCGCGACCCGGGAGAACAGCCCGGCTCGCGCGAAGGCGTCGTCCCAGCTCGCGCGCGTCCGCGCCGTCACGGCACTGAGGAGCCGCATGGCGAGGAACCTGGCGAGGAACCAGGCCAGTGCGGCCACCAGCAGCAGAATTGCCATGCCCGTAGCAGCCGGCAGCGCCGGATGGACGGTTTGTAACTGCTCGATCATGAAAGCCCTGCCTGGCAGACCCGAACCGCGGCCCGGAATAATCCAATAGCGCCGTCGGCGCATCTTACAGGGGCGAACGATACCAAAACCGCCCTCGAGGCCGCCGGTTGCGGCCGCCGCCGGCAGCGGGGGAGCGCGAGGGGCTTGCCCTCTGGTAAATTGGTGTTATACTCAACTAATACACCAAAACAACGGCAGCGCGTGCTGCGGGTGAGGATGAATGCCTGTGAAAGTCGTAGCTCCAGCACTGATTGGCGTCTTGATACTGGCGGGAACCGGCTGCAGCACCGGCGATGCCGGCGTCGCCGGTCCGTCGCTCGCCGACGCCGCGCCCCTGCCGGTCGAGGTCGTGCAGCCGCGCCGTGCGCCCATCCACGCGACCTACGAGACGACGGCAGCCGTGACCGCCGACTCGGAAGCCTCGGTGGTCGCCCGGGTGCCGGGAGAAGTCGTGGAGCTCGCAGTCGAGGAAGGGGCGCGGGTCGACGCGGGACAGGTACTGGCGCGCCTGGACGGCCAGCGGCTGCGCCTGCAGATGCGCCAGGCCAGGGCGAGATACGAACAGGCCGCCAGCGAATACGAGCGCCTGCTCGAACTGCACGCGCGCGGCCTGGTCAGCGCAGCGGCGTTCGAAACGCTGGAGTTCGAGCGCGACGCCTTGCGTGCGTCATACGAGCTGCAACGGCTGAACTACGACTACACCGCGATTCGTGCTCCCATTTCCGGCGTCGTCGCCGCCCGTCACGTCCAGCCGGGCGCCCATGTCACCGTCGGCGAACCCCTGTTCCGGATAACCGACACGACCGAGCTGCTCGCCTATCTGCACGTTCCGCAGACGGAACTCGGACGCATGCAGGCGACGGACACGGCGGTCGTGCGCGTCGATGCCGTCCCGGAGGCGCAGTTCAGCGCGCGGATCCTCCGCATCAGTCCCACAGTCGACTCGCGTACCGGCACGTTCCGCGCGACCGCGCGCATTGAGAATCCGGAGGGATTGCTGGCGCCGGGGATGTTCGCCCGTTTCAGTATCGTCTGCGAAACCCGGCGGGACGCGCTCGTGCTCCCGAGGGAGGCCATCGTCCGCGAAGACAACGACAGCGTCGTGTACGTCGTCCGTGACGGCTCGGCAGAGCGCAGGACGGTGACGATCGGCATCGAGTCCGGCGGGATGGCGGAGATACTGGAGGGTCTTTCGCCGGAAGACCGTGTCGTGATCACCGGTCAGGCCGTGCTCCGGGACGGCAGCCGGGTGCTGGCGCACGAATGGCGCGCCAACAGCACGACCGGATGAGCCGGAACACGGAGCGGACGCTCGTGGAAGAACCGGCGATGAGGCGGCCGAGCGGCACCCGGTCCGCCCTGCTCCTGCTCGTGCTGGTGGCCGCCGGCTGTCAGCCCGGCGAAAGCCGCCAGGAAGACGGGGGAAAGGACGAGCCGGCCATTCCCGTCGAGACAGCGACCGCCACGCGCGGCGACATCCTGGCGGTGTGGTCGGGCACCGCCCCCATCGAGGCATTTGCCGACGCCGTGGTCGTCGCAAAGGTGGGGGGCGAGGTCCGGGAAATAAGCGTCGAGGAGGGCGACGAGGTCGTCCGCGGCGAGCTGCTGCTGCGGCTCGACGGCGACCGCCTCCGGTTCGAGGCGCGGCAGGCCGAGGCGAATCTCCGCAAGCTGCAACGCGACTACCAGCGCCACGTCGACCTGAAGGAAAGGAGCCTGATCAGCGAGGGCGATTTCGAGAAGATCCAGTACGAGATGGAGGCGCTCGAGGCGACCTACGATCTCGCCGTTCTCGAGCTCGGCTACACCGAAATCACGGCTCCGATAGCCGGAGTCGTGTCGGAACGCTTCGTCAAGATCGGCAATACGATTGATGCCGCGACACCCGTCTTCCACCTCACCAGCCTGGATCCGCTCGTGGTGTACCTGCACGTGCCGGAGAGGGAGTATCGGCGGATCGAGCCCGGCCAGACGGCAAGCATCACCGCCGACGCGCTGCAAGGTGCCGTGTTCGAGGGCGCCGTGGCTCGCGTCAGTCCCGTCGTCGATCCGCAGACCGGCACGTTCAAGATCACGGTCGAGGTCGAGGACCCGTCGCGGCGGCTGAAGCCCGGCATGTTCGGCCGCGTGAGCATCGTGCACGACAGGCGGCTGAACGCGCTCAAGGTCCCACGGAACGCGGTCGTCGAGGAAGCCGGAACCTCCGCGGTCTTCGTCGTCGAGGACGGCAAGGCGCACCGCCGGCCCGTCCGCACCGGCTACACCCAGGCCGGCTGGACGGAGATCCTGGAGGGCCTGGACGACGGCGAGCCCTTCGTCCTGGTCGGGCAGGCCGGGCTGCGGGACGGCTCACGGGTCGCGGTGATCGACGCCGGCGGCGGGTCGGACGACGCCGTGACCCACGGCGTTCCCTAGCCGTTACAGGATTTCGCCATGCGACGTCTCATCGAGATCGCCACGGAACGCCGCGTCACCATCGCGATGTGTGCTGTCGCGATCGCCCTTTTCGGCCTCGTCTCGCTCTCCCGCCTGAGCGTCAACCTGCTGCCGGACATCTCCTACCCGACGCTGACCATCCGCACCGAGCTTCCCGGCGGCGCTCCGCTGGAGGTGGAGAGCCTGCTCACGAAGCCGATCGAGGAAGCCGTCGGCGTCGTCCGCAACGTGCGGCTGGTGCGGTCCGTCTCCCGCGCCGGCCAGTCCGACGTCACCCTCGAGTTCGTCTGGGGCACGGACATGGACGTTGCCGGTGTCGAGGTGCGGGAAAAGGTCGACATCCTCGAGCTGCCGCTGGAGGCCGGGCGGCCGCTGCTGTTGCGCTTCGATCCTTCGTCCGAACCGATCATGCGGCTCGGCCTGCTCCACAAGGAAGGCGCGACGGCAACCGGTCACGCGGCACTCAAGGAACTGCGCCGGCTCGCCGAGGACAGCATCAAGACCGAGCTCGAAGCCGAGGAAGGCACAGCCGCCGTCAAGGTCAGCGGCGGGCTGGAGGACGAAGTCCAGATCCTGGTCGACCAGCGCAAACTCTCGCAGCTCGGGCTGAGCATCGAGCAGGTCGCCGAAAGGATCCGCGCCGAGAACATCAATCTCTCCGGCGGCCGCCTGGAGGAAGGCGACCAGCGCTTTCTGGTGCGCACGATCAACGAGTTTCAGACGGTCGAGGCGTTTGCCGACGCGATCGTCGCCAACGTGTCCGAGCGCCCCGTGTACCTGCGCGACGTCGCGGGCGTCACGCGCGGACACAAGGAACGCGAGGCCATCACCCGCGTCAATGGACGGGAGTCGGTGGAGCTTGCGGTTTACAAGGAAGGCGACGCCAACACGGTGCAGGTTGCGAAGCGGGTCCGCGGGCGGCTGGAGCAGGTTCGCGAGGCACTGCCGGACGATCTGGAGCTCATCGGCATCTACGACCAGTCGGAGTTCATCTCGGCGGCCATCGACCAGGTAACGTCCGCGGCGATCGTGGGCGGCATGCTCGCGATCCTGGTCCTGTACGGCTTTCTCAGGGACTCGCGCGCCACTGCCATCATCGCCATCTCCATACCCGTCTCGGTAATCGGGACCTTCCTCCTGATGTACATGAACGGCGTGTCCCTCAACATCATGTCGCTCGGCGGCATCGCCCTTGCGGTCGGCATGCTGGTCGACAACTCGATCGTGGTGCTCGAGAACATCGTGCGCAAGAAGGAGGAGGGTGCCGCGCCGATGGAAGCGGCAAGAGCCGGCACGGCGGAGGTGGCCTCCGCGGTCATGGCCGCGACCTTCACGACGCTGGCCGTCTTTTTTCCGATGGTGTTCGTCAGCGGCGTCGCGGGGCAGCTTTTCCGCGATCAGGCGCTCACGGTCACGTTCGCGCTCGCGTTTTCTCTGGTCGTGGCGCTGACACTGATCCCGATGCTGGCGGCGCAGGCGGGCGCGCGCTATCCGGAGGACGAACGCGAGGCGTCCCCCGGCCGCTTTACCCGGGGCATCGCTTTCGGCGTGGGTATTCTCGGCCGGCTGTTCGCCCTGATCGCCTGGCTTTTCCGCCTGCTGCTGTGGCTGCCGGCGCGCGCGTTCCAGGGCCTGAACGCGGCACTTGCCAGGCGCTACGACCCGCTGCTCAAGTGGTCGCTGGAGCACCGGCTCATGGTGGTGGCGGCCGCGGTACTCGCTTTCGCCGGAACGCTGCTCCTGCTTCCGCGGCTGGGCACCGAGCTGATCCCGCAGCTTGCCCAGGGCGAATTCAGCGCGAACCTGCGCCTGGCGCCAGGTGCGCCGCTCTCGGAAACCGACCGCGCCGTGCAGGCGGCGCAACGCGCGACCGAACGGGTGGACAGCGTCGCACTCAGCTACTCGGTCGCCGGCACCGGCAACAGGCTGGACGCGAACCCGGTGGACGCCGGCGAGAACACGGGCGTGCTCAACGTCGTCCTCGCCGGCGACGCCGGCCGCGCGGCCGAAGACGCCGCGATGCAGGCGATACGCGACGAGCTGGCCCTGTTGCCCGGCGTGCAGTACGAGTTCCGCCGACCGTCCCTGATGAGCCTCGCGAGCCCATTGCAGATCGAGATCTCCGGCTACGACCTCGCCGCACTCGAGCGGGTCAGCCAGGTGATCGTCCGCGAGATGGCCGGCTCCGACCGCTTTACCGACGTCCGGACCACGGTCGAGAACGGCAACCCCGAGATCCAGATCGTGTTCGACCAGCAGCGCGCCGCCGCCCTCGGACTCGCGGTGCGGGACATCGCGGACCGGGTAGCCGCCAACGTGCGCGGCGAGCTCGCGACGCGCTATACATGGCATGACAGAAAGATCGACGTGCTCGTCCGGAGCATGGACATGGAGCGCGCCAGCCTGCAGGAAGTCCGCGAACTGATCGTCAATCCACTGGCGGCCCGACCCGTGACGCTCGAAGCCGTTGCCGACGTCGGCGTCGCCCGCGGACCCGCGGAGATCCGGCGTATCGGCCAGGAGCGGGTAGCCGTGATCTCGGCCAACCTGGCCTACGGCGATCTCGGCGCGGCGGCTGCGGAAGCGCACGAGATCATCGCGCGCACGCCCATGCCCGCCGGCCTCACGGCCATGGTTTCCGGGCAGAACGAAGAGATGCAGGAGTCCTTTCGCTCCATGCAGTTCGCCCTGCTGCTCGCCGTCTTCCTCGTGTATCTCGTGATGGCCTCGCAGTTCGAGTCGCTCATCCATCCCTTCGTCATTCTGTTCACGATCCCGCTGGCCCTGGTCGGCGCCGTGCTGGCGCTGTGGATCACGGGCACGAGTATCAACGTAGTCGCGTTCATCGGCGCAATCATGCTGGCCGGCATCGTCGTCAACAACGCGATCCTGCTGGTAAGCCTCGTGAACCAGCTGCGGGCCGCGGGCGTGGAGAAGACGGAGGCGATACTGCAGGCCGGCAGAGCGCGGCTGCGCCCGATCCTGATGACGACGCTCACCACCGTCCTCGGCCTGCTGCCGATGGCCATCGGGTTCGGCGAGGGCTCGGAGCTCAGGACGCCGATGGCCATTACGGTGATCGGCGGCCTGCTCGTATCGACGCTGCTGACGCTGGTGGTGATCCCGGTCGTGTACTCCCTCCTCGACCGCAGCAGGGGCCGTCGTGCCGGTGAGGCGATGGACGCCGTCGCGGCCGGCGCGGATGCGGGCTCCTGACGGCAGCCGTCGATGAAGCACACGGAGATTGCCATCGCCCGGCCTGTCACCACGCTGGTCGTGTTCCTGGCCCTCGGAGTGACCGGCTTCATCGCGTCCCGCCTCCTGCCGCTGGAAAAATTCCCCGACATCGAGTTTCCGGGCATTTTCATCCAGATCCCGTACGAGGGCTCGACGCCGGAGGAAGTCGAGCGGCTCATCACCCGTCCGGTCGAGGAAACGCTGGCGACGCTTTCCGGCGTCGAGCGCATGGTCTCCACGTCGACAGAGAACCAGTCGCAGGTCTTTCTGGAGTTCGGCTGGGACCAGCGCATGGGGCCGAAAGGGATCGAGGCACGGGCGAAGGTAGACGGCATCCGGCACCGGCTGCCGGAGGACGTGCGCCGGGTATTCATCTTCACCGGATCGCTGGGCGACCAGCCCGTGCTGCAGCTTCGCATCTCCAGCGAACGCGATCTGTCCGAGAGCTACGAGCTGCTGGACCGCCTGCTGAAGCGCCGCATCGAGAGGATCGAAGGCGTGTCGCGCGTCGAGCTGCAGGGCGTCGATCCGCGGGAAATCCGCATCCTGCTCGATACCGACCGGATGGCGGCTCACGCGGTCGACGTGGACGACCTGAGGGAACGGCTGGAGAAGAGCAACTTCGCGGTCAGCGCGGGCCGGATCACGGACGGCTCGCAGCGTCTCAGCGTGCGGCCGCGCGGCGAGTTCGCATCCATCGAGGAGATCCGGAATTTCGTCATCGGCGGGAATCATCTTCGGCTCCGCGACGTCGCCAGCGTCGAGCTGCGCAGCCCGGACCGCGATTACGGACGCCACCTCGATCGCAGTTACGCCATCGGACTTGCCGTCAGCAAGTCGACCGGATCCAACATGGTCGACGTCAACGACCGCGTCATGCGGGAGATCGCGGAGATCAGCGAGCTACCGCAGATGCGCGGCATCAACATCTTCGCGCTCGACAACCAGGCCGACAGCGTGCGCGAATCGCTACAGGACCTGCTGGAGGCCGGACTGCTCGGGGCGCTGCTGGCTATCCTGGTCCTGTACCTGTTCCTCCGGCAGATGACCACGACGCTTATCGTCACGGCGGCCGTTCCGTTTTCGCTGACCATTACCCTCGGCATGCTCTACTTCGCCGGCCTGAGCCTCAACATCCTGACGATGATGGGCCTCATGCTCGCGGTCGGCATGCTGGTGGACAACGCCGTGGTGGTCATCGAAAGCATTTTCCGGCACCGCGCCCGCGATCCCGGCAGGCCGTTCGCGGCGACGCTCGTCGGCGTGCGCGACGTCGGGCTGGCAGTGACGGCGGGCACGGCGACGACGATCATCGTCTTCGTGCCGATCATGTTCGGCACTAAAACCGATATAGCCGTCTTCATGACGCACGTGTCGGTGACCATCATCGTCGCGCTGCTTGCCTCGCTGGTCATTGCCCAGACCCTGATACCGATGCTGGCAGCGCGGATGCAGCCGCCACCGCCGCCGAAGGCGGGGGCGGCGATCGTGCGGCTGACGGAGCGGTATGCCCGTGCCCTGGCGTGGATACTGAGGCATCCCTGGTGGACGACGGCCGGCATCGCCGGCGTCTGCGTCATAGGCCTGCTGCCGCTGGTGCTCAATCTTGTCAAGTTCGACGCCTTCCCGCAGGACAGCGGCCGCCGGCTCTACATGCCTTATCACATCGAGGGCCAGCATCCCCTCGAGCGCGTCGAGGCGGCGGTGAACACGATCGAAAGCTTCCTGTTTGCGAATCGGGAGGAGCTCGACATCCGTTCGGTCTACAGCTACTACGACAAAGGAAGCGCCCAGTCGACCCTTCTCCTCGACGAGGACGATGAAGCCACGTTGTCCACTGCGGAAGTCATTTCACGCATCGAGGAAGGCATGCCGGTCATCGCGATCGGCAAACCGAACTTCGAATTCGAGCAGCAGGGCGGCGGCAGCGGTTTCAGCCTGCAGATCTCCGGCGATTCGACGACGCGACTGAACGAGCTGGCGGTCGAGGTCGCGCGGCTGCTCGCCGGCATACCCGGCCTGCGGGACGTCCGCTCGGACGCCGAATCCGGCGAGCGCGAGGTGCGAGTGACCGTCGACCGCGTCCGCGCGGCCCAGGCGGGCTTGACGACGCGCAGGGTTGCCGATGCCATCGCCCTCGGCATGCGCGGGCGAAACCTGCGGGAATTCCGCGGGGATGCGGGCGAGGTGGAAGTCAGGCTCGCCCTGCGGGAAAGCGACCGGCAGAGCATCGACCAGCTGGCAGACCTGCCGCTCTACACGGCCGAGGGACGCCGCATCGCCCTCGGCAGCGTGGCGTCGTTCGAGGTCGGGAACGCCCCGGACGCGATCCAGCGGACGGACCGGCAGACGGCCGTCGTGCTCAGCGCCAATCTCGCCGACGATGCGACCCTGAACGACATTCGGCCGGAGGTCGAGGCGCTCATGGGCCAGTTCGAGCTCCCTCCGGGCTACAGCTGGAAGTTCGGCCGCGGCTTCGAACGCCAGGACGAGACGCAGCAGATGATGGCACAGAACATCCTGCTCGGCATCGCCTGCATCTTCCTCGTCATGGCCGCGCTGTTCGAGTCCCTGCTGCTTCCGTTCTCGATCATCCTCGGCTCGATCCTGTTCTCCATCCTGGGCGTATTCCTGTTCTTTGCGGCCACCGGCACGACGTTCTCCTTCATGGCCTCGATCGGGATCATGATCCTGATCGGCGTCGTCGTGAACAACGGCATCGTGCTGATAGACCACGTCAACAACCTGCGCCGCAGCGGCCTGGCCCGCAATATCGCGATCGTCGAGGCCGGCCGCGATCGGCTGCGCCCGATACTGATGACCGTAGCGACGACCATAGTCGGCCTCGCGCCGCTCTCGGTCAGCACGACGCAGATCGGCGGCGACGGCCCGGCCTACTTCCCGATGGCGCGCGCAATCATCGGCGGCCTGGCCTTCTCGACGGTGGTGTCCCTGCTCGTGGTACCGGCCTTCTACGCGGGTTTCGATTCGCTGGCGGCCTGGGGCCGCCGCGTGATGCGCACCGCGCGCGCTCGACGCGGCCTTCGCACACCCCGCACGGCCTGACGGTCAATACCGGTGCCGGCCGAGCTGCCGCTGGCGGCGCCGTACCAGCCAGGCAGCCACTCCGCACATCGCCAGCAGCACCGAGGTCCAGGGGTCGAAGGCGCCCCCGCCGTGCCGGTGCCCGTGCGCGTGACGATGAGGATCGTCGCGATTGAAATCCTCGAGCGGCAGGAACGAAAAGTCGGGATGATCGGCGGGCCCTAACTCGGCGACAAACGCCCCGTCGAAGGCATCGTACAGCTCGATCAGCAGATCGTAGCTGCCTCGCGGATAACCGGACATCAATTCCGTCACGACGACGTACTCGTCGTCGCTGGTCGCACCGAAGATGCGGAACGTGTCCGTCGCCGCAAACTCGTTCCAGGGGCCGCCTTCATAGCTCAGGTAGAGCACCGCATACACGTCGGCGAACTCGTAGAAGGTATCCGCGTCAAACAGCACGTCGATTCCGTGGAAGTAGCCATCGCCGTCATCGTCATTGAAGAGCAGGACGTCCGCATCAAAGAACCAGAAGTCCTGCCTGGCGCTTTTTCGAGCGCCGTCCGCGGCAGACTTCGCCTCGGCCCGGGCAGGCGACGCCCGCTCGCCGTCGACAATGAGCGCGTCGTAGCGGTGTTCCGACACCTTCCCGGGTGATGGCGCGTCCCTGCCGCCACGCTCGTAGTGCGTCGATATCGAAGTTCGTGCTTCTTCCGTGGCCGTTCCGTCCGGCGCTGCATCTGCCGGCAATCCGGCAAGCAGCGAGAGCACGGCCGCGACGGCAACCCGCCGGTCTGTTCGTTCAGGTGAGGATCTCCCGGACATGTCTTCAACCCCTTCGCCGTGTCGGCCACCGCGGCGGCAAAGCGCCGCTCTGTCGATGATGACCCGGCTTGTACGCCGATGCCGTGGGAGCATTAGAGAACAAAGCGCATGAATCGGTGCTGAATGCCTGTGGTGTTGGCTGAACCGCGGATGAACAGAATCGGCGGTGTCGTGGATGCGGTCGGGGCTGGCTCGGCAGGCCAACGGCGCCTAAGGCTCGCTGATGCGGGCGCGAAACCCGCGCAGCTTCTCCTTTATGGTCGCACGATGCTCGCTACCCATGCGCAGTAACAGCTTCTGCCCGGGCGAGAGCTCCTCGAGCTCCGGGTCGGCGTATTCGTAGAGCACGTGTGGGCGTACGAGGCGAACCGGTTCCTCCACGTCGGGTGTGGCGAGCAGGTGATCGAGCACTTCCACCAGCCGATCGTTGAAGTAGCCGTCGGGATAGCCCAGATCGACGTAGGCCTGCTGGAACAGCGGGTAGAAGCGCCGATAGAGCTCCGCAGCCTGCTCGACGTCGGCGTTTTCGACAAGGGCCACGACCTGGTCGTAGCGGCGGTAGTTCTCGGGATCGAGAAGGTACTCTTCGCCGCTCGAGGTCTCCTCGGCGATAAGCTGGCCACCGACGCCCTCGACCGGCTTGATACGATCCGCGATCTGCTCCCGCGACAGGTTGTCCACGGTCGCCACGATGCGCTCGATGACGTGGTCGTCGGCCAGCATCGCGTCCAGCGGCTCGCCGAACAGACCCGCGACCTCCAGCTTGAAGTACCGATCGCTCTCGTCCAGCGGCGGCAACGGCCGCAGCTCGTCCGTCTCCGCCGCAGTTTCCGCCGGCGCCTCCATCGGGTGCGCCGGCTCTTCCGCCGGCTCGCTCTCGGTATCGACGGTTTGGGCCGGCTGGACGGGCTCGGGGTCCCCGACGGGCTCCGGTCCCCGGGTCTGCGCCCACCAGAACCAGAGCGCGCCGGCGGCGCCCAGGGCCAGCAGGACGGGGATCAGCCACTGGAGGGTATCGTTGCGCATCGGCTTCCGTGTTACCGGCCGCAGGTGCCGGCCGCTGCTACTCCTGCAACAACTCGCATCCTAGCAGGTCCGGATGGCAGCTTCGCCTGGCAGACCGGCAGACGCCGACGCGTGGACGGCCGCGGCCACATCGCGCGCCGTTGCGCAGGCCAGCGTCCAGCCGAGCATCCCGTGCCCGGCGTTGAGAAACAGACCGCCGACGCGCGTCGGGCCGACCCGGGGCCGACCGTCGGGTGTCATCGGCCGGAATCCCCCCCATTCCCGCCGGTCTGCGGCGTCGTAGTCGGCCGCCTCGGGCGCAATGCTGCGCGCGACCTCCACCATGGCGTCGATACGCGGCGCATCCCCGCTGGCGTCGAAATCGACGAAGTCCGCAAAACCGGCGATGCGAACCTGCTCGCTCCCCAGCCTGCTGAACACGATCCGGTGGCGCGGGTCCGAGATGCTGACCGTCGGCGCCCGCTCACCAACCGGCAGCGTCACGCTGTATCCGCGCACCGGCAGGACGGGCACGGCAATGCCGAGCGGCCGCAGCAACGCCGCCGTCCCGGTACCGAGGCAGACGACGGCTGCATCGGGAGCATACTCTCCGCGAGACGTCACGACGGCACGGAGCCGGCCCTCCGCCTGCACGATCTTCGTCACTGCCTCGCCCAGTCGGAAATCGGCAAGCCCCTGCTCTTCGAGCCATGATGCCAGCTGTTCGGTGAAGACCCGCGCGTCAGCGACATGATCGTTCGCTGACCAGACCGCAGCGGCATGATCGACGGCCATGGCCTCGAGCGCCGGCTCCAGCCGGGCGGCGGCCGCCGGCGACAGCAACTCGATGCCGCAGCCCGAGCGGCGCTTCAGGCGCACCGACCGCCCCGCCGTGTCCAGTTCGCCCGGCGCAACGAGCACCAGCTTGCCGGACCGGGCGAAGGAAAAGGAAAGCGGCACATCCATCCTCAGCTGGTCGAGCAGCACCGCGGAGCGCAACGCGAGCTGCAGCAGAGCGAGGGTGTTGGCGCTCGCCCGCCGTGCCGTGCATTGCCGCAGAAAGGCCGCTACCCAGAGGAGGTTCTCGCGGCTGGGCCGCGACCGCAGCCGCACGGCGGCATCGCGGCCAGCGAGGAGTGCCGGCAGCTCGCGCAGGAACGCGGGACGTGCCAGCGCGTCGGTGAAGCTGTAGGAAAGCTGGGCGCCGTTGGCGTGGCTCGCGCCGCTGGCGACGGTGGCGGCCCGATCGAAGACCGTCACGGCATGGCCCGCCCGAGCCAGATACCAGGCCGTCGCCACGCCGACGACGCCTGCGCCGAGCACCGCGACACGCATCGAGCGGCCTACGGCAGGCTGATTGCCGCGTCCCCCCGCACCGGCTCCTCGTGATGCTGCATCTGCACGTTGGACTGCGCGGGATTCGCGTGGATCAGGAAGCCGTCGGGAGTGTGCATCAGCACCGAGACGTCGAGGTCCATCTTCTGCTTGCTGGCGCGTCGGCGTATTTCACAGACGATCCGGTCGGTCGCGCGGTCCCGGATCGTGTAGTTGTTCTCGGTCGACCGGATGTCCACCGCCTGCGGATCTCCCTTGACGAGCTCGGTGCCGCGCACGACGGCCTTCCGCTGGCCGTCGGCATCGAATATCTCGGCTTCCACGCTCAACTCGTCGCTGTCCCCGCGGGTCACCTTCAGTATGGGCTCGCCCCGGTAGACGATCAGGTTCGGTGTATCCAGCCAGTCGTTACCGCCAAGCCGGACGATGAAGTGTTCCTGGACTTTCATGGGCTCCTGTTACGCGAGCGTCAGCCTGCCTTCCTCATCGATGTCGAGCGTCTTGTCGGCACAGAATTCCGCGTAGCTTTCCGGTACGGCCAGCACCGTGCGGCCCTCGTACTCGTACGTCGTATCACCCGGTGCCGGCGATTGCAACGCCAGCGACAGCCCGGCGGCGTTTTCGCTGCGCACGATGCGCAGGCACTTGTCCTCTTCATCGGCCTCCGATGCTTTCGATATTGCCTTGTCGAACTGTTCGAGTACCGTGTCGGTAA
The DNA here is from genome assembly GCA_964611535.1 of uncultured Woeseiaceae bacterium. GTDB lineage: Bacteria > Pseudomonadota > Gammaproteobacteria > Steroidobacterales > Woeseiaceae > IDS-8. Next base: position 3,230 of record CAZTAE010000035.1, on the reverse strand, counting down.
CTGTCAGCATGTCTTTCTCCTGAGTGGTGGTTCGAAGAAACCGATCGCGAAGGCGCGATCGGGCTCACGCCTCGTCGGGCGAGAGTTCCAGGTCGGACCGGCGGGCTGCCGCCGTTTCCGAAAGTGCGAGAGCGACGACGAGGCCGGTGAGAATGCCCGGCAATCCCTCGTAGACCATCCCGTGGAGGTCCGCCAGCCGCCAGAGTAGCGCCGCGGCGACGCCGGAAACCATGGCCACTATCGCGCCGGGTTCACTGATGCGGCGCCCTATGGCGTAGATCGTCAGTAGCGGCGCAAAGGCCGACGCCAGCGTCGACCATGACAGTATCACCAGCTGGAACACGCTGCGCGTCTCGCTGAGCGCGATGCCGAGCGCCAGCAGGGTGACGGCGGCGGTTGCCGTCTTCGCTTGCCAGGTTTTTTCCAGCCGCCTCGGCGGCAGGTCGTGCGTAATGGCCGCCGAGCAGCTCAGCACGAGCGAATCCGCGGTCGACATCGTCGCCGCGAATATCCCCGCAAGAATCACGCCGACAAAGAAGGCGGGGAGAAGTTCCAGCGCCATCGTGGGCAGCGCGAGCTCCGGGTCCATATCGCCCAGTTCCGGCAGGTACAGGCGCGACAGCATGCCCACGCCGGTGGCCAGCGCGTAGAAGGCGGTGAAATAACCGTAGTACCAGGCGCGCACCCGGCCCATGCTGCCGGGCGCGTCCATCGCCATGAAGCGCACCATGACGTGCGGCTGCCCCACGACCGAGAAGCCCGCGAACATCCAGCCGAGCACGAACAGCGCGATGCCGGTTGTACCGGGAAGGAGCAGCTCGCCGGGGAAGAGATCGAGATATCCGCTGATGCCCGCCAGCTGGTCGTACGTGGCTGCGAAGCCGCCCAGCCCCTGCACGCCCACCACGAACAGCAAGGTCATGGCCAGCAGCATGACCGTCGACTGCGCCGCGTCCGTCCATATCGACGCCCGGATACCGCCGGCGACACTGTATGCCAGGACGATGCACGCAACGGCGATCGCGCCGATCACCGGATCCCAGCCGAGTACGCCTTGCAGCGCCTTGCCCCCGGCGCTGATCTGCGCCGCCGCGTAGGAGCCGAGGAAGAGGATCATGACCACGGCCGCGATCCTGCGCCAGACGCGGAAGTCCTCCCCGTGCCACCGCGCGAGCACGGCCGCGAACGACGCTTCGTTCGTGCGTTCCGTGCAGGCCCTGAGTCGCCGGTGTATGAACAGCGAGCCGATGAAATCGCCGAGTATCCAGCCCACCATCAACCAGACGGCATCCAGGCCCGTCTCGTACGTGAAGCCGATGACGCCGATGAACATGTAGCCGGAGTTGTTCGTCGACACGGCCGACAGTCCGCACAACCACGGCGCAACTTCGCGGCTCGCAAGATAGTAGTCGTTGCGCGACTTCCGGGCGCGGAACGCGGCCGCCAGCCCGACGCCCACGAAAAGCGTCAGGAACGCCAGCAGGCTGAACTCGATCATGGCCGCTGCCGGATCCCGTCGCGCCGCGCCTGTCTACGCGGCTCTCCGGGACTGTTTCTTGCGCGATGAGCCTTTCTTTCCTTCGATCAGGGCCTCGTGCAGCGCGATCACGCCCTTGTCGTAGTCTTCCTCGGCGAGAATGAACAGGATGTCGACGTTGCGGATGAGCTGATGTACCCCGAGCACCTCGACGCCGGCTGTCGAAAGCGCTCCGGCGGCGGCGGCCGTGAGGCCGCTGAGGTTCATGTCGCTGCCGATGGCGGAGACGATACACACCTTCCGCACGTTGATGCGCGCGGAGCCGAACTTCTCCTCGAGGCTGTTCGACACGCGCCTCACGGCCTTCAGGGAACCCGCGAGATAATGCACGATGGTGTTGGCGTTCGACGTCTTCGTAACGATCCTGACCCGGTGGCGCTTGAGGGAATCCAGGATCGCCGCGTCGTACCCCTTGACACCGACCATGTCCTGCTCGAAGAACTCGAGCGCGAACACACTGCGTATCCCGGTGATGATTTCAGCCTGCGGCTCGCTGGATACGTAGTCCTTCTGGATGACGGAGCCGTCGTCGTCGGGATCGAAGGTGTTCCGGATCCGCAGCGGGATATTGGCCTGGCGCAGCCCTTTGGCGGCGCCGGGGTGGATCGCTTCCATGCCCATGTTCGACAGCTGGTCTGCGACATCGTAGTTGGTCCGGTTGATCTTCCGCACCCGTTCCGGGCCGATGAGCTTCGGATCCCCGCTGGAAAGGTGGAACTCCTTGTGAATCACCGCTTCCCGGGCGCCGGTGAGGACGGCGGCCCGCGACAGCGTTACCTCGCTGTAGCCGCGGCCGAAGCGCTCGATGATGCCGCCAGGGCTGAACACGTAGCCGGTGCAGATCGGCAGGACGCTCGAGAGATCCAGGCCGGACAAGGCGCCCACGATCCGCTCGTCCAGGTCGACGTTGGACTCGTCCCGCCAGCCGGTCAGATCGACGAACACCGCGTTCACGTTGTGTTGCTGAAGCAGGAGGCTCGTGTTGTGGGCGCTGTGCGCCTCCCCCAGTGCCGCCAGCATCTCCCTGACGGTGTGGAGGTGCTCGTTCAGGCTGAAGTGCCCGTAGGAGCACAGGCGGTGCAGATCGAGCAGGCAACTCCTGACGCCCTCGATCCTCTCGCGCACGAAGCGGTCGGCGATGTACCGATCGGGCTCGGTGCCGAAGATGTCCGCGTTGATGCGGCGCATCTCGCTGCTGACCTCGCTGATGGCGTCTCCCCATGCCCACTCGGATTCGGACTCGGAGCCGGCGAACAGGGCATGAACGCCGGGCTCGCCGGTCTTCTTGTCCTCGAGGAGCCGGTCCGTGATGCCGCCGTACGCGGAGACCACGAAGATGCGATCGTAGAGTTCCCGGCCCTTGCGGTCTCCGATCAATATGTTGCGGAGGACCGACTCGGTGTCCAGCATCGACGTACCGCCGATTTTCTCGACAGTGTGCTTCGCGGCGCCGGCAGATTCTTTCGTTCCGGTACTCATGCGGCACTCGACAGAAGCGGCCCGCTGACCGACTCCACCATCCGGACCCCTTCACGCGTGGCGATGAACTCCGGCCGCGGCTTCTCGGGACCGAACGGCGCTTCTACCCGGTTGGAGAGCGCGTTGAAGACGATGAAGGCATTACTCCGCGGCAGCGGCGTGATGTTGCTGGCCGAGCCGTGCATCATGTTGCAGTCGAACACGATCACGGTCC
>CAZTAE010000034.1:0-16433 GCA_964611535.1 uncultured Woeseiaceae bacterium | reverse complement strand
AATGCACCGTCGACTCGATGTTGACCACGACGCCCTTCTTCAGCCCGCGCGACGGGTGCGAGCCGATGCCGACGACCTCGATACCGCTTTCACCGATCTCGCCGACGATGGCGACGACTTTGGACGTGCCGATGTCGAGACCGACGATCAGATTCTTGTCGCCGCGCTTGCTCATGTCTTCCCTGCTGCCCTCACCTGAGCTTCATCTTTCCCGTCATCTGTCACTCGGCCGTATCCGCAACCAGCGCCGGCCCGTCCTCGGGCGCTTCACCCTCCGGCGCGGCACCCTCGCCTTTCCAGCCGATCGTGAAACCGTTGCTGTAACGCATGTCCACGAATTCGATGTCCGCTTCGCGGCTCGATACGAGGTTCGCGACCACCTCCAGGAACAATTCGATCCGCTCGTCGACCTCGCGGCGCCCGAGCCGAATGCCGATCCCGTTGCTGAGCGTCATCTCCCAGGCGCCCCGCGGATCCAGGTGCACGCGGCGCACGTCCAGGCCCAGCGGGATCAGTCGTTCCCGCACTTCCAGGTAACGGCGTGCGACGTCGGCCGAGCGTTCCGGCGGGCCGCTCAGTCGCGGCAGTTCCGCGGGCACGTGGCGAGCGTCCTCGACGAACAGCTCGCCCCGCGTGTTCAACAGGCCCCGCTCACCCCAGCAGGCGGCCGGAACCTGCTCGGTGACACTGATCTCCAGCCGGTCCGGCCAGCGCCGCACGACGCTCGCCCGGTCGATCCAGGGGAGCGCCGAAATGCGTTCCTGCATGACGCCGAGGTTCGCGCTGAGAAACCCGCGGGACAGCTCGTCGCTGATCGCCTCCTCGATCTGCAACGCGCTGACGCGCTGGAACGGCGCATCGACGGTGATCGCACGTATCCGCTGGTCCAGCAGGTTCGCGCTCAGCTCGTAGCTCAACAGGATGACAGCCGTCGCCGTCGCGAGCGCGCCGATCCGCGCAACCGGGATTCTCGGCAGCCGGATCTGCCGCTGCTGCTTTTCCCGGCGCTTCCTTGCCTGCTTACGCGCCATTGACCGCCACCTCGTTTGCGCCCGAGAGGTTCTCGTCGCGCATGCTCGTCTCGAGGATCCGCCAGCACAGTTCGTCGAAGTCGATGCCGGCTGCCTTTGCCGCCATCGGCACGAGGCTGTGACTCGTCATGCCGGGAACGGTGTTCACCTCCAGCACCGACGGCAGGCCCTCGTCGTCGGCCATGAAGTCCACGCGCCCCCAGCCGGCACAGCCGAGCGATTCGAACGCCGCGATCGCGAGCTCCGCATACCGGCGTTCCGCCGCGGCGTCGGCGGTGCCGGGACAGTAGTAACGCGTGCTGTCCGCCTGGTACTTCGCCTCGTAGTCGTAGAACACGCGCGGCGTCTCGATGCGGATGCTCGGCAGCGCTTCGCCCTGCAGCACGGCCACGGTGATCTCGTCGCCGGAGAGACAACGCTCCGCGAGCCCCACCCCGCAGTAGCCCAGCGCAAGCTCCACCGCCTCGCGAAGTTGCGATTCCTCGAAAACCTTCGTCATCCCCACGCTCGAGCCCTGCCCCGCCGGCTTCAGCACCAGCGGATACCCGAGTTGCCTCGCGGCCGTTTTGCCGTCCTCGATGCCGGCAAGCACCGCGTAGTCGGGGGTCGCGATGCCGGCTTCGCGAAAAATCCGCTTGCTGCGGACCTTGTCCATCGCCAGCGCCGAGGCCAGGACGCCGCTGCCCGTGTAGGGGACGCCCAGCCACTGCAGTGCCCCCTGCAATGCGCCGTCCTCGCCGCCCGGACCGTGCAGGGCGATCCACACCCGGTCGAAGCCCGCGTCCGCGAACTCGCGCAGGCTCCGTTCCGCCGGGTCCCAGGGCTCCGCGGCGACGTTTTTCGCGCGCAGCGCCTCGAGCACCGCGTTACCCGTGTCGAGCGACACCGCGCGCTCGCTCGAGTCCCCGCCAAGCATGACCGCGACACGGCCGAATTCCGCCGCCCGCCGCACGATCCTGCGCTGTTCCCGCACAAGAGCCGTCATGCCGCAGCCTCCCCGACGATGCGCACTTCGTGCTCCAGCGTCACGCCATGGCGGTCCGCTACCGTCCGCTGCACGTGCTCGATGAGCCGCTCGATGTCCGCGGCCGTCGCCTTGCCGCGATTGATGATGAAGTTGGCGTGCTTCGCCGACACCTCGGCATCGCCGATCCGGCAGCCCTTGAGGCCGGCCGCCTCGATGAGCCGCGCCGCGTGGTCGCCCGGCGGGTTGCGGAAGACGGAGCCGCAGCTCGGCAGTCCCAGCGGCTGGGTTTCCCTGCGGCGCGCCAGCATCGCCTTGAGGCTTTCCATCGACGGCGTCACCGACGGGTCGAACTCCAGCGTCGCCTCGACGAACCATTCGTCCGCCGGGCCGCGCACGCTCCGGTAGGCGACGCTGAACTCCTGCGGCGAGCGTTCGTGCACCATCCCCTGCCGGTCTATGGTCTTCACGGACCGGACGCGCTCCCAGGTCTCGCCGCCGTGCGCGCCGGCGTTCATGGCCAGGGCGCCGCCCAGCGTTCCGGGTATGCCCGCGAAAAATTCCGAAGGACCGAGCCCGGCGCGCACGCAATGGCGGGCGAGCTGCGTGCACGGGACGCTCGCCCCGGCACGCAAGCCACGCGCGCCGGCGTCCTCGATGTTCCTGAACACCCCGGCCGCGGCGATGACCGCGCCGGGCAGGCCCCCGTCGCGCACCAGCAGATTGCTGCCGAGCCCGAACCAGAACACCGGCGTATCGGCATCGAGCTCGCGCAGGAACGCCGCCAGGTCGTCCAGGCCTTCCGGTCGGAAATACAGCTCGGCCGGCCCGCCGACGCGCCACGACGTGTGCCGGCTCATCGGCTCGTTCGCCGTGATCCTGTCGCGCCACGCCCCGACCTTGCTCGCCGCCATCATTTCTGCACCTTCAGGTTCGGCCGGACCGCGAGTCTCTCCGGCAACCGGGCGGCGAACGCGCCTATGTCGCCGGCGCCCATCGTCAGGACCAGGTCGCCGTCCGCCAGCAGGCCCTCGAGCACCGGCACGAGCTTGTCCAGGCTCTTCACGAAGACCGGCTCGACGCCACCCCGGCCACGCACCGCGCGGGCGATGGCCCGGCCGTCGGCGCCCGCTATCGGCGCTTCACCCGCGGCGTACACCTCCAGCAGCACCAGCACGTCGGCTTCGCCCAGGACCGTCGCAAAGTCGTCGAGCAGGTCGCGCGTGCGGGTATAGCGGTGCGGCTGGAACACCAGCACCAGCCGCTTGTCCGGCCAGCCCGCACGCGCCGCGGCAACGGTCGCCGCCACCTCCGTCGGGTGATGGCCGTAGTCGTCCACCAGCATCACTTTGCCCCGGCGCGTCCGGATCTGGCCGTAGCTCTGGAAGCGCCGGTCGATACCCTGGAACTTCTCCAGCGCGGCCACCACGGCCTCGTCACTCACCTGCAGCTCGCCCGCAACGGCGATCGCCGCAAGTGCGTTGCGCACGTTGTGCAGCCCCGGCAGGCGCAAGGTAATGTCGAGCGTTCCCTTGTGCCCCTTGCGCGCAGCGCGGAAACGCGTTTCGCCGGCAGAGAAACGGATGCCGCGGGCGGTCACGTCGGCATCGCCCTCGATCCCGTACGTGACGGTCGCGCGGCCGACGTCCGCCAGGATCTCCCGCACGCCCGGATCGTCCGTGCAGAGAATCGCGAGGCCGTAGAACGGCAGGTTGTGCAGGAAGCGAACGAAGCCCGCGCGCAGTTTGTCCAGGTCGCCGTCGTAGGTCGACATGTGGTCGGCGTCGATGTTGGTGACAATGGCGAGCATCGGCTTCAGGTCGAAGAACGAGGCGTCGCTTTCGTCCGCTTCGGCCACCAGATACTCACCCTGGCCCAGGCGCGCGTTGCTGTCCGAGCTCTTGAGGCGGCCGCCGATGACGAAGGTCGGATCCAGGCCGGCCTCCGCGAGCACGGTGGCGACCAGGCTCGTCGTCGTCGTCTTGCCGTGCGTCCCGGCCACCGCGATCGAGTAACGGAAGCGCATGAGCTCGGCCAGCATCTCCGCGCGCCGCACGACAGGCATCAGCAGCTCGCGGGCAGCCTCGACTTCCGGATTGCTCTCGTCGACGGCGCTCGACACGACGACGGCATCCGCCTTCTCGATGTTCCGGCGGTCGTGCCCGATGAACACCTTCGCCCCGAGCGACTTCAGGCGCTCGACGGCGGGCGTGGCGCGCAAGTCGGAACCCTGCACGCGATAGCCGAGGCTCAGCATCACCTCGGCGATCCCCGACATGCCGGACCCGCCGATGCCGACGAAGTGCACGCAATCGATTCTGCGCATGCGCCGGATCATGCTTCGGCTCCCGCGAGCCGCAGGCAGGCACCCGCGATCCGCTCGAGTGCGTCCGGCCGGGCGAGAGCGCGCGCACGGATCGCGCGCGTGCGCAGCTCATCGCGGCTGGACAGCCACTGTCGCAGCAGCTTCGCGAAGGACTCGTCACCGAGGTCGCGTTCCTGCACGATCACTGCCGCGCCGGCGTCCGCGAGCGGCCGCGCGTTCGCCGTCTGGTGATCGTCCACCGCAGCCGGGTACGGCACGAAGATCGCGGGGACGCCGACCGCCGCGAGCTCCGCGACCGTGAGCGCCCCGGCGCGACAAAGCACCAGATCCGCCCAGCCGTAGGCCTCGGACATGTTCTCTATGTAAGGCAGCAACTCCGCATCGAGGCCACTCGCGCGGTACGCCGCGCGCGCCTCCTCGAGTGTCCGCTCACCGGTCTGATGCCGCACGATCGGCCGCGACTCGGGCGGCAGCGCCGCGAGCGCCCCGGGGACGATGCGATTGAGCGCCAGCGCGCCCTGACTCCCGCCGAGCACCAGCAGCCTGAGGGGCCCGCTGCGCGCCGCGAAGCGGGTTGCGGGATCCTGGACGGCGGCGATCTCCTCGCGCACCGGGTTGCCGACCGTCTCGGCACCGACTCGCGCGGGAAAGCTGCCCGGGAAGGCCTGAAGCACAACCCGGGCGAGACGCGCCAGAAGACGGTTGGTGAGACCTGCAATCGCATTCTGTTCGTGGATGACGAGCGGCCGCCGCGTCAGCCAGGCGGCCAACCCGCCGGGGCCGCTGACGAAACCGCCCATCCCGAGCACCGCCGCCGGACGATGCCGGAACATGACACCCAGGGACTGCGCAAGCGCCCGCAGGAGTTGCAACGGCGCCGCGGCCAGCGCCATGGCACCCTTGCGCCGCAATCCCCGCACGGCAACCCATTCCATCGTTATCCCGGCCGCCGGCACGATGCGCGCCTCGAGCCCGCGGTGCGTTCCCAGCCACACCACCGCCTGTGCCTCGCGCTCGAGGGCACGGGCCACCGCGAGCGCCGGGTAGACGTGCCCGCCGGTGCCGCCGGCCATCACCAGTATCGGCCGCTTCGCCACGGATCCGACCGCCGCGTTCATCGGCCAGTTCCCTTGCGCCGCGCCTTCACGTTCGCCGGCCGCGTGTCCGTCACCAGTTCGTGATGGATGCGCAACAGGAGCCCCAGCCCGACCATCGTCACGATGAGGCTGCTGCGCCCGTAGCTCACGAGCGGCAGCGTCAGGCCTTTCGTCGGCAAGAGGCCCATGTTCACGCCGATGTTGATGAACGCCTGCAGCCCGAACCAGGTACCGAGCCCGACCGCGAGATACGCCTCGAACATCCGGTCGGCGGCCGCCGCGCGCATCGCCAGCCTGAATACCCGCCACAGCAACGCCAGGAAAAGCCCAATCAGCGCCGCGGACCCGAGCAGCCCGAATTCCTCCGCATAAACGGCGAACACGAAATCCGTGTGCGCCTCCGGCAGGTAGAAGAGCTTCTGCACCCCCTCGCCCAGGCCGACGCCGAACCACTCGCCGCGCCCGATGGCGATCAGGGACTGTGTGAGCTGGAAGCCCGAGTTGTAGGGGTCGGACCAGGGATCCAGAAAGCCGGTGAGCCGCTGCAGGCGGTAAGGAGACGTGATCGCGAGCGCCGCCATCGCGATGACCGCCACGCCGAAGAACAGGCAGAAGTCGCGAAACCGGGCACCGGCCACGAACAGCATCGCGAGCGCGGTGGCGAGAAGAACGATGGCGGCGCCGAAGTCGGGCTCGGCGAGCAGCAGCGCGCAGGCCAGGCACAGGAGCAGGGTCGGCCGCAGGAAGCCCGTGAAGCTCTCGCGCACCGCGCGGTTGTGTCTCACCAGGTGACCGGCAATGAAGATCAGCAGGCAAAGCCGTGCCGGCTCCGAAACCTGCACGTTCAGGAAGCCGATGCGCAGCCAGCGGGTGCTGCCGTTGACGGTGTGTCCGACCGAAGGCAACAGCACCACGGCGAGCAGCGCGAGCCCGGCGAGGAGCATCAGGGGGCCCAGCTTCTGCCAGACGTGCATGGGCACGAACAGGCAGACGAACGCCGCGATCCCGCCGAGCACGGCGGCGGCAGCCTGGCGCGCGACGAAATAGAAGGGGTAGTCGGCCGTGCTTGCCGACACGGACACCGAGGCCGAGGCCAGAATCACGAGCCCGCCCAGCAGCAACGTCAGCCCGAGGCCGAGCAGCAGCGGATCGAATTGCAGCGGCGTCTTCAGCCGGGCCGGGAACGGCATGGTCGCGCTCTTGAGGCTCATGGTTCGATAGCCCTCACCGCGCGACGGAAATCGTCGCCCCTTTCCGCGTAGCCCGAGTACTGATCGAAGCTCGCGCAGGCCGGTGCGAGCAGGACCGTGTCCCCCTCGGCGGCCAGGTTCGACGCGAGCGACACCGCCGTACGCATGTCGGCGGCTTGGTAGACCGGCGCCAGACCCTTCAGCGCGGCCGCGATGGCCGGACCGTCGCGCCCGATCAGCACGGCGACGCGCAGCTTGTCGTGAATGGCATCTGCAAACGCCCGGAAGTCCCCGCCTTTGCCATCGCCGCCGGCTATCAGCACGACGCGCTCGCCCACGGACTCGACCGCCGCGATCGCGGCGCCCACGTTCGTCGCCTTCGAGTCGTCGATGTAGCTCACGCCGCCGATCTCCGCCACCTGCTGCATGCGGTGCGGCAGACCGGGGAACTCCGTCAGCACCTGCAGCATCGCCGACATCGGCAACTCCAGGCGCTGTCCGGCCGCCAGCGCGGCAAGCGCATTGGCGTGATTGTGCGAGCCGACCATCGCCATGTCGGCGGTAGACAGGAGCAGGCGCGCGCCCCGGGCCAGGAACTCCTCCCCGTCCTCGGCGACGATGCCGTAGTTCTTGCCCGCGGGCTCGTCGAGTCCGAAGCTCACCCGCGGCGTCGCGTCCGGTATGTGTCGTTCGGCGTCCGCTTCCGCACGGTTGAACACGGCGGCGCGCGCTTCGCGGAAGATCCGGAGCTTCGCCGCACGGTATTCGGCCTCACTCCCGTGCCAGTCGAGGTGATCGGGCGATATGTTGAGCAGCACCGCCACCCGGGCCGGCAGCTCCGCCGTGCGCATGAGCTGGAAGCTCGAAAGCTCGAGGACGTAGAGGTCCGGCTGCTCCTCGGCCAGCAGGTCGAGCACCGGCGTGCCGAGGTTGGCGCCCGAGAGCACCTTCTTGCCGGCGGCCTCGCACATCAGGGACAGCAGGGTCGTCACGGTGCTCTTGCCGTTGGAGCCCGTGACCGCCAGGAACGGCGCCTGCGCTTCGCGCACGAAGAGGTCAATGTCGGTGACGACCTCGATGCCGGCCTTGCGCGCCGCGCTGAGCAGCGGATCGCGATCGGCAATGCCGGGCGAAACGATGATGCGGCCGATGTCGGCCAGCGCGTTGGGCGACGGCTTGCCGATGATCACGTCCGCATCCGGCATCAGCTTGCCGAGCTCCGCCCGGCCGGGCGGATGCGCGCGGCTGTCGATGAAGCGGGCCGTCCCGCCCTTGCGCTCGAGGTAGCGAGCGACGGACAGGCCGGTCGCCCCGATGCCGAAGACGAGGTCTTTCTTCGGCGCCGATCGCGCACCGCCCGCCGGTCCCCTGCCGCGTTTCCTGTGGTTCGCCGCGTTCATCGGATCTTGAGGCTCGCGAGACCGATCAGCACGAGAATGACGGTGATGATCCAGAACCGGACGATCACCTTCGGTTCCGCCCAGCCCTTCAGCTCGAAGTGGTGGTGCAGCGGTGCCATGCGGAACACCCGGCGCCCGGTCAGCTTGAACGAGACGACCTGGATGATCACCGAGACCGTTTCGACGACGAACACTCCGCCCATGATGGCGAGGACGATTTCCTGCCGGGTGATGACGGCGACCGTCCCCAGTGCGGCGCCCAGGGAGAGCGCGCCGATGTCGCCCATGAACACCTGCGCCGGATAGGTGTTGAACCACAGGAAGCCGAGCCCCGCGCCCGCGAGCGCCGAACAGAAGACCAGGATCTCGCCCGTGCCGGCGACGTAGGGGATGCCGAGGTAGTCTGCAAAGTTGAAGTTGCCGGTGACGTAGGCGAAGACGCCCAGCGCTCCACCCACCAGCACCGTCGGCATGATGGCGAGGCCGTCGAGCCCGTCCGTCAGGTTCACGGCATTGCTGAAGCCGACGATGAACAGGTAACTGACGACGATCTGGGCAACGCCGAGCGGCAGCGCCAGGTCCTTGAAATAGGGAATCAGTAGTGCGCGGCCCGCGTCGTCCGCCATCATGTACAGCGAGACCGCGGCGATGGCCGCCGCAGCGGACTGCCAGAAGAGCTTCTGCCCTGCGGAAAGCCCGCGGGGATCCTGCAGCACCAGCTTCTTGTAGTCGTCGACGTAGCCGATGACGCCGAAGGACAGTGTCACGAACAGCACGATCCAGACGAAGCGGTTCTCGAGATCCGCCCACAGAACCGTGCTGACGACGATCGCCGTGAGGATCAGCGCGCCGCCCATTGTCGGGGTGCCGGCCTTCGGCAGGTGACTGGACGGCCCGAACTCGCGCACCGGCTGTCCGGCCTGGTTGAGGCTCAGCCTGGCGATCATGCGCGGCCCGATCAAGAACGAGATCAGGAGCGCCGTCAGTGCGCCGAGGATCGCCCGCATCGTCAGGTAGCTGAAGACGTTGAAGCCCGTCTCGAAGCGGGTGAGCCAGGTCGTCAGGTACAGAAGCATGCTCAGTCGGCCTCGCAAAGGGCCTGCACGACGCGCTCCATCCGCATCGCACGCGAGCCCTTGACCAGCACGCTGACGCCCGCGTGGAGCTCGGCTGTCACCGCCTCTGCGAGTGCGTCCACGTCCTCGAACCAGCTCGCCCGGGTGCCGAAGGCCTCGACGGTGTGCCGGGACAGCGGTCCAACGGCGAACAGCCGCGCCACGCCCGCCTCCTTCGCAGCTCGGCCCACGGAACGGTGCAGAGCTTCCGCCTCGTTTCCCAGCTCCCGCATGTCACCGAGCACCAGCCAGCCTTCCCCCTCCTGATGCGCCAGAAACTCGGCGGCGGCGACGACGCTGGCGGGATTCGCGTTGTAGCTGTCGTCGAAGAGGGCGGCGCCCGCTATTGCCTTCAACGGGCTCAGCCGGCCCGCCACCGGCCGCACCGATTCGAGTCCTCTGCGAATCAGATCGGGTTCGATGCCGACGAGCGACGCCACGGCCGCGGCCGCACAGGCATGGGCGACGTTGTGCAGCCCGGCAAGCGGCAACTCGACTCTTAACCGGAAGTCGCCGCCACGGAGGACGAAGCTCGAACCGGAGCCGGCGGTGGCGATGTCGACGGGATGAAAGTCCGCCGACGCCGTGAGGCCGAAGCTCGTGACCGGGATGCCGGAAGCCAGTTCTTTCCAGTAGCGGAAGTAGGGGTCGTCGGCATTGAGCACGGCGTGCTCGGGCTGCTCCGGCCCCTGCAGGATCTCGCCCTTGGCGCGCGCCACTCCCGCCACGTCACGGAAGCCTTCGAGATGCGCGGGCCCGGCATTCGTGATCGCCACCACCTGCGGCCGCGCGAGCGCCGTCAGCCAGGCGATCTCGCCGAAGTTGTTGGCGCCCATTTCCATCACGGCGTAGCGATGTTCCGCGCCGAGCTCCGCCAGCATCAGGGGCAGCCCGATCTCGTTGTTCAGGTTGCCGCGCGTGGCAAGCGTCGGCGCGGACAGCGCCAGGCAGCTGGCGATCATTTCCTTGAGCGTCGTCTTGCCGTTGCTGCCCGTCAGTCCGATGAGCGTGACGGGCAGACGGCGCCGCCAGTCGGCTGCCAGCTCTCCGAGCGCGCGCCGCGTATCGGGGACGACGATCGTCGGCACGGTCGCGTCGGTCGCCGCGCGTACCACGGCGCCTGCGGCCTGGCGCGCGGCAGCCGCCGGGACGAACTCGGAGCCATCGAAGCTCGGACCCTGCAGGGCGAAGAACAGCTCGCCGGCGTGGAGCGTGCGCGTGTCGGTGCTGATGCCGCGGTAGGGACGATCGGCGCCGCAGAGCCTCCCTCGCATCGCTTCGCTCGCCATGGACAGCGTGCTCTCGATCATCAGACCCGGACCCTCCCTCGCACGGCGAGCGCGGCCCGAGCCTGGTCGTAATCCGAGAACGGCAGCCGCCGGCCGCCGACGATCTGGAACCTTTCGTGCCCCTTGCCGGCGATGAGGATCACGTCCTCGGCCGCCGCCTGCGCGATGGCATGGGCGATCGCGGCCGCACGATCCGGGATCACCACCGGGTCGCCATCCATGCCGTCCACGATGGCCTCGATGATGTCCTCGGGCGGTTCGCTCCGCGGGTTGTCACTCGTCACGACCGCCCGGTCCGCGACCCGCGACGCCGTCTCGCCCATCGGCCCGCGCTTGCCGCGATCGCGATCGCCGCCGCAACCGAAAACGCACCAGAGCCTGCCGTCGCAGTGGCTGCGCAGGGCCACGAGCGCGGCTTCGAGACCCGCCGGCGTGTGTGCGAAGTCGATGTAGACCACCGGCAGCGGACCGGCGCCCGCAATGATGACGCGCTGCATCCGCCCCGGCGGCGCCTCGACGGAGCCGAGGACCGACACGGCCTCGTCGAGCGGCGTTCCCCAGCAGAGAAGCTGTGCAAGAACCAGTCCCGCATTCGAGACGTTGAAGTGACCGGCCAGCGGCACGTGCAATTGCGCCCTGCCCCAGGAGCTGTCGACCTCGACCGTCGATCCGTCCTCATCGGCCCTCGTCGCCCGCAGGCAGACGTAAGGGGGACGCCGCGCCTCGCTCCTCGGCCGCGTCGATACCGCGACGACGTCGCCGTCGCAGCGGCTGGCGAGCTCGCGCCCGAACGGTGAATCGATATTGACGATGCGGTGCTGCACGTCGCGCCGGAGCACGTGCGCCGATTTCGCTTCGCCGTAGGCGTGCATGTTGCCGTGGTAGTCGATGTGGTCGCGGCTCAGATTCGTGAACAGCACGGAATCGAAGCTGACGCCGTCGACGCGCCGCTGCTCGAGGGCGTGCGAGGAAACCTCGAGCGCCGCATGCGTCGCATGCTCCGCGTGGAACCCGGCGAGCCTGCGATGCAGTTCGACACAGCAGGGCGTCGTGAGGTCGAGATCGTGTTCCAGCTCCCCGATGCCGGCGCCGAGTGTTCCGAGGTAGGCACAGCGCGAATCGAGCCGGTTCGCGCATTCGGCGATGAGCCAGGCGACGGTCGTCTTGCCGTTCGTGCCCGTGACGCCGCTCACCCGCAGGTGCGCGGAAGGCTTGCCGAACCAGCGATTGGCGATGATTCCGAGCCGCTCGGCGAGACCCTCGACCGGTACCGTCACCAGCCCCGGCACCTCACCCGGATCGCTGCCGGTACTGCTGTCCCACACTACCGCCGCGGCGCGTGCCGCAACCGCCTGGTCGAGAAACTCCAGGCCATGGTGCGTCAAGCCCTGGCAGGCGAGGAAAACGTCCGCGGGCACCAGCTTGCGGCTGTCGCTCGAAATTCCGCCGATGGCAACCGCCGGCACCGGCCGGTTGCCGGTCATGTCCGCGAGCAGCTGCTTCAGGGTGCGCATCGTGGCGAAACTCGTGGCCGGCTCGCTCATGGGCTCATGGCCCGCATGACGCTGCCGGGATCGCGCGCGGGCAACGCGTCCGGAGGAACCGCCATCAGGCGCAGCGACTCCGAAACTACTTCCGCGAACACCGGTGCCGCGACGTCGCTGCCGTAATACAGATCACCGTGCGGCTCGTCGATGACCACCACGGCGGCGAGCCGCGGATCACTGGCCGGTGCGACGCCGGCGAAGATCGACAGGTACTTGTCCTGCGAATAGCCGCCAGCTGCATACTTCCACGCGGTCCCGGTCTTGCCGGCGACCCGATACCCGGTGATGCGCGCTTTGGTGCCGGTCCCGCCCGGGCGCACCACTTCCTCCATCATGCCGAGGACCGACCTCGCGATATCGACGTCGACCGCCTGCCTGCCGTCGCCGCCGCCGTCGACGGCGACCAGGGAAACCGGCCGCATGTAGCCCCCGTTGCCGAGCGTGGCGTAGGCGTGCGCGAGTTGCAGCGGCGTGACCGATACGCCGTAGCCATAGGCCAAGGTCGCCTGACTGATCTCCCGCCAGTGGCTGTAGTGCGTGAGCAGGCCGGCAGACTCGCCGGGAAAGCCGCTCGACGAGAGGGAGCCGAAGCCGAAGCCGGTCATCGTGCGCCACAACAGGTCCGGCTCGAGCGTCATGGCGACCCTGGTCGCGCCGACGTTGCTGGATCTCGACAGCACCGTCGTCAGGCTGACGCGGCCGAGATTGCGGCGGTCTTCGATGCGCTTCGGACCGACCAGGACGTAGCCCGGCGCCGTATCCACGATGCTGGTCGGCCGGTACTCGCCGCTCGTCAGCGCCGCCGCAATCACGAACGGCTTGATGCTCGAGGCCGGCTCGAAGATGTCGGTTATCGCCCGATTCCGGTACCGCTCTGCCGAGTACTGCGCCCGGTCGTTCGGGTTGTAGGAAGGCTGATTGACCATCGCGAGGACTTCGCCCGTCGTCACGTCGAGCATCACGATCGAGCCGGAGTCGGCGCGGTGCTTCTGTATCGCAGCCTTCAGCGCGCGGTAGGCGAGGTACTGCAACCGGAGGTCGATGCTGGCCCGCAGGTCCTTGCCGGGCCGCGGCGGGCGAATGCTGGCAACGTTCTCCACGGACCGGCCCAGCCGGTCCTTCAGCACGCGCTTGGCGCCCGACTCGCCGCTCAACCAGTGATTGAAGGCGAGCTCCAGGCCCTCCTGGCCGCTGTCATCGACGCTCGTAAAGCCTACGAGATGACCCGTCACCTCGCCCGCCGGATAGTACCGGCGGTACTCGCGCAGCACGTTGACGCCCGGCAGGGCCAACGCCATGGCGCGATGCGCCTGCTCCGGGCTCAGGTGACGCTTCAGGTACAGGAATTCCCGGTCCATGCTGCGCGTGATGCGGCGCATGAGCAGTTGTGCGTCGAGACCCAGCGCCTCTGCGAGCCTGGGAACGCTGTCGACGGCGGGGGCGAGTTCCCCGGGATTGGCCCAGACGCTGTCGACGGGCGTGCTGATCGCGAGCGGCTCACCGTTGCGGTCGGTGATCGATCCGCGGTGCGCGGTAATCTTCTCCGTGCGCAGGTGCCGGGTGTCGGCTTGCCGGTTCAGAAACTCGGTGTTGAAGACCTGCAGGTGCACGGCGCGCGCCATCAGCGAGCCCGCGCCCAGCACGAAGAACACCAGCACCAGGACCGTCCTGGCTATGAAGCGCCCCGTCGTCTGCCGCCTGGTCTCCGCCCCGCGCGTCATGGCCGTTCGATCACGAAGATTTCGTTCGCGACCGGCCGGGTCAGTGCCAGGTCGTCTGTCGCGACCCGCTCGATGCGGGCGTGCGTGGCCCAGGTGCTTTGCTCGATCTGCAACTGGCCCCACTCGATGTTCAGTTCGTCGCGCCGTTCGGTGAGCTCCTCCAGATTCACGAAGAGCTTTCTCGCTTCGTGCTTCGTGTACACGAGGGCCATGGCCGAAACGACACAGACGGCGGCGAGCGCCAGGACGAGCATGACCGGCTGCCGCTCTTTGTTCATCTGCATCACTGCCGCTCCGCGATCCGCAGTGTGGCGCTGCGGGCACGGGGATTCGCACGCACCTCCTCGTCGCTCGCGCGCACGGCTTTGCCGATCGTCCTCAGCGGCGGCCGCGCATGTTCCGGGATCGACGGCAGACCGCGCCAGGCTTCGGGCTCCCTCGACGCATGGCGCATGAAACGCTTCACCCGCCGATCCTCCAGCGAATGAAAGCTGATCACGCAGAGCCGGCCGCCGCGAGCCAGCAGATCGACGGACGCGGCCAGTGCCGCATCCAGCTGCTCCAGCTCCCGGTTGACGCGGATGCGTATGGCCTGGAACGTCTTGGTCGCCGGATGTCTTCGCCGCGGTCCCGGCGGCACGGCCGCGGCAACGATGTCGGCCAGCTCGCCGGTACGCCGCACCGGACCCGTCCTGCGCGCCGCTACGATCGCTTTCGCGATGCGCCCGGCATGCCGTTCTTCGCCGAAGACCTGAAGCACCCGTTTCAGCTCCTTTTCTTCCACCTGAGCCAGCCAGTCTGCCGCGCTGATCCCCGCGGTCGGGTCCATTCGCATATCCAGCAACCCGTCTCCGCGAAAGCTGAATCCTCGCTCCGGATCGTCGAGTTGTGGGGAGGAAACACCCAGGTCGAGCAGGAATCCCGCAACCTGTCCGAGGACACCGCGCTCGGCAGCGATTTGTCTGACATTGGCAATCTCACCCCTGACCATCTCGAATCGGCGGTCTTGTTCGAGTGCCGGCGGCACTGCGGCTGCCGCCTGCGGATCCCGGTCGATTGCGATCAACCGGCCGTTGGCATCCAGCAGTTCGAGGATTGCCCTGCTGTGCCCCCCGCGGCCGAACGTCCCGTCGATGTAACACCCCGCCGGCTGAATGTTGAGCCCCTCGATCACCGGCCCGAGCAGAACCGGCCTATGTTCGGGCTCGCTCGTGGCGCTCACTCCACCGGCATTGCATCAAAGAGAAAGCGACTCGAGCTCGGCGGGGAGATCGACCTCGTCGTCCTCGCCCAGCCAGGCGTCGCGTTTCTCGTTCCAGCTTCCCTCGTCCCACAGTTCGAACTTGTTGCCCTGCCCGATCAGGATCGCCTGTCGGCCGAGGCCCGCGAACTCGCGCAGTTCCTTCGGCAACAGGATCCGTCCGTGACTGTCCATCTCGAGCTCCGTCGCATAACCGACCATCAGCCGTTGCAGGCGCCTCGCCTGCCGATTGAGACTGGGCAGGCGCACCAGCTTCCGTTCGATTTCCTCCCAGTCCGGGAACGGATAAATGAGAAGGCAGTAGTCGCGATCGACGGTGGCCACGAGCTGACCTTCACAACGCGCCGCGAGGCGCTCGCGATGTCGCGTCGGAATCGCCAGACGCCCCTTGGCGTCCAGCGTGACTTTGGTGGCCCCTCGGAACACGGCATGCTTGACGGGTTGGAAAGCGGCCAGATCGCGACTGCTTTACCCATCTCCTCCCACTTTTTTCCACTTTTCGACACTATATTCGGCACCTTTGCCAGCGTCAACCGACTCTCGCAATTAATTCTTTTTCTACAGGGACTTACAGGCCTTTCCGTGGCCGAATTCGGGCGAATTGTGGCGACCCTTAGGAGCTACAAATCAAACACTTGAATGTGTTTCTTAGACCAACCCTGAGAAGATTGTCGCCGGAGCGCGACAGCACAGGTTTTTGCCACCCGGGAGGCGGCCGAGCGCCCGGCCTTGCGCGATTCCTCGGCAAGCTGCGCGAAGCCGACGCTATCCTGCTAATTCCGCAGGGTTTTGCACTCCGGGACGCCGCACCGGAATGAGACGGGAAAGCGAGAGCCGACAATAAGCCGGGTTCTGTCGAGGGCAATCATTCATCTGGGACAGCCGTCACCGGCTGCCTCTTGCAACCTACCCGGGAGTCCGCTCGGAACCGGCGGCGCGACCGCGAAGGCCGCCTACTCCCCTATTTGGTCTTGCTCCGGGCGGGGTTTACCGTGCCGCGGTGTGTTGCCACCCGCGCGGTGCGCTCTTACCGCACCTTTTCACCCTTGCCGGCGCTGGATCAGCGCTTGGGCGGTCTGTTTTCTGTGGCACTTTCCATGGGCTCGCGCCCTCCAGGCGTTACCTGGCGCCCTGTCCGAAGGAGCCCGGACTTTCCTCCGGCGTCACTGTGGACGCCGGCGATTGCCTCGCCGACTCTCTCTTTCCCGAACCGCGTATTTTACCACTTCCCGGCATCCTCCGGATGCATCGTGCTACGGCTGAAGCGTGCTCCCGCGCCTCGGGCTTCCGACAACTTCCGGCATCATTATTCGCGAGCGCCGCAAGGGTCGGGGGCGGGGCTTCGGTCGGGGGGAGCTCCGCCTGCGGTAGCTCCGGAATCGCTCGCGAATAATGATGCTGACGGGCCGGAAGGTGCTCGCTATTCTTGGCGGTCGTCGGTGATTTCGAGCATTCGGCGGTAGAGGTCGTTTTTGGGGTGGTCGCTGGCGGC
>CAZTAE010000033.1:0-17014 GCA_964611535.1 uncultured Woeseiaceae bacterium | reverse complement strand
CTTGTAATCAATAACGTCGCCATCCTTTTTCTGCTGTTCGTTAAACTTCCGCCACTTCGAACCAAGAGTCGGAGTTCGAATCGGCACGCACTTGAGTCAAAGGGTCATCGAGCGACGCTCGTGGATGTTCATGCTTTTGGCGGATGACACCGCCATCGGCACCGAAGCGCCCAAACCCAGCGCCGTGCCAAAGCCGTACTTGGTGCCTGTCGATTCCAGCACGTCGCGCAGATACTCCAAAAGGTCGGTATGTCGCCGTCCACTGCTACGGAATGGGACTGAGCGCTGACCGTGAGGGTATTGCTCCCGATTCTGCCCGCCGATACGTCGTGGAGGCGCCTATCGATCGGTCTGCCCGCTGTCCAGGGGTGGTAGTGCTTCCGGGCACGCTGGACCGCTCGGTTCGCCGAGCGTGTGCAGGTCCATATACGTTGCCGTTTCGTAGCTGGTGAATGTCGGCACCCCTTCCACCACAGCAGTATCGATCGCCCGCGGAAATTCCACGTACATCGAATGGGGTTGACCTGTGTGCAGCGTGCCCGCCGGAATCCTGTACTCCGTTACGTCGAAGGTCAGATACTCCGGTTCGATGAACGGCAGGCCCGTGTGCACGATGCGCTTCCCGTAACAGTTGGCAACGACGACGAAGATCATGTCGTGGACGATGTTGTTCGGATCGCGCCGCGCTCCGGTGTACGCGCTCCATTTCACGACAAGCTCCTTGGTGGGATCGATCTTGTTGACGTCGATCTTCTGATCGTCCTGCAACAGCGTGATCGTGGTTGGCGCAGGAATTTCCGTTTTTCCGGTGTCACCCATCAAGGTCATGACGTGATCCACGATGTCGCCACCTGGCGACTTCACGTTGATGATGTAGTCCCCGTTCGGATGTGCCCTGTCGACTTCCTCCAGCGAATTGAAATGGCCGCCCTCGTAATAGAAGGGGCTGTTGCCATCCGGGTGACCACTCTCGTGCGGTTCGAAGGGCCCAAGCTCGTCGCTGCTTCCGCGCCGCCGGATGGATGCGCTCTCGATGCTACCGCCTGTCTTCGGAAACACTTCAGCGAAGAAATGGTAGTTCAGTAAATCGAGCGTACCGTCAGCCGCCTGCGAATAATTATGCGACTTGATGACCACGATCAGCGACAGGTCGGGGTGATAGAGATGCTTCTTCATCTCGGGCTTGTCCAACGCTGCGATCTCAGTCTCCGCTGCACTTTGGAACGATAGCATGACCAGGGAAATGACCAGCAGGCTGTGTAACGTATACATTTTCATATTCAACTCTCTGTCCTTATGCATGAGGGCGTTTAAACCAGGTTCACCAGAAAAATAATGACGACCGATACAGGTGCGAGATAGCGAATTAGAATGTGCCAGGCAGTATAAGTTGCAGAATGCTTCGCGCCCAATCCGCTGCGTGTCGAGGCAGTCGTCATGGACCAGCCCGCGAACACGGCAATCAGCAGGCCACTCAGCGGCGTCATGACGTTGGCCGTGAGATACTCAAGCAAGCCGAAAATCGTCTGCGCTTCGAACAACGCGAACATAGACAGCGGCTTCACCTCGGACCAGACATTGAAGGAAAGTACCGGCGCAAGGCCAAGCAGCCAGACGACCAAGCCTCCGCTCATGGCTAATTGCCATGGCGGCCGGCGGGTCTTTTCCCCGAGCCACGCAACCAGCACTTGCAGAAGCCCGATTGCCGATGTCAGCGCCGCCACGAAGAACAGGATGAAGAACAACGAGCCCAGCAGCAATCCACCCGGCATCTGCCCAAAGGCGATGGGCAGTGTTACGAAGATCAGTCCGGGGCCCTGGTCGAGCACGAGGCCGTAGCCCAGGACAATCGGAAAAATCGCCAGTCCCGCGAGCAACGCTACCAAGGCATCCGCTGCCACGATGATGACTGCGCTGCGCGGGATGGACACACGGTCGGGCAGATAGGCTCCGTAGGTCAGCATGACACCGACGCCGACGCTGATGGACACGAATGCCTGGCCCAGCGCGGCGAGCGCTCCCGCGGAGTCGAGCTGCGAGAAATCGGGCACCAGGAGGTAACGCACGCCGCCGGCGAAATCGCCAGTCGCGGCTGCGGATATGACCAGTACCACCAGGATCGCGAACAACGATGGCATCAACACCTTGACCGCGCGTTCCAGCCCCGAGGACAGGCCGCCCGCAACGATCGCGACCGTCAGTACCATGAACACGCCGTGCCATGCCGTCATGACCCACGGGTCACCGAGCAACGTCTGCAGCAGCGTTTGCGATTCGGTGACGGTCACGGAAGCAAAGTCGCCGCGCCCGGCGCTGACGGCATAGGCGAGCGTCCATCCGCCGATCACGCTGAAAAACGCGTTGGCGAAAACCGTGATGACCAGCATGGCCCAGCCGTGAAAGCGCCAGAGCTCGCTGCGACCTTCCTGGCGTGCGAGCGAGCGCATCGTGTTCACCGGGCTGTGCCGACCGCGGCGGCCGATCAGCAGCTCCGCCATCAATATCGGGATGCCCATTGCGGCCACGGATAGTAGATACATCAGCACGAAGGCCCCACCACCGTGCATGCCCGCCAGGTACGGAAATCTCCAGATATTGCCAAGACCCACCGCGCTGCCGATCGCGGCCAGCGTGAAGACCCATGGGGACGACCAGGTTTGGCGTGTATTCACCCGTTTCTCGACCTGTCTGGAAACCAGATTCTAGATGTTTAGGTATACTTGTATATACAAATCGAGTGCTCGATCATAGCATCCAAACTCAGTTTTTCGGAAAAGGTACCATCCACGTGACTAGAAGCAGGCTTCAGCAGCGCAGCACTGAGCACAGCGGATGCGCACGCATCAGCGATGACATCGACTTCTTCGTCGTACTGAAATCCAGGAACCTTCGTCAGGACAGCGGCGGCAACCTCCACGTGCTGAACTACCACTTTTTCGCGGAAATCTTCGTTTCCGCTGGCCGCTCGATCAAGCAAGCGCGGCTTCACTGCGGCGAAGAGAACGGCGCTCTCGCGTTCCGTCCGCATTCGGATGACGTACTGGGAGACAACGCCTGGTACGTCGAAGGAGGCTGGTATCGGACTGAACAGGACCTTGACGCGGCATTCCCCAACCGCGCCTACGGGTTCGACATCACGAGCCCGAACGGGCACATCAGCCAGGCGTGGCTGGATTTCAGCCGCCCCGGCGGGGGCAGCCAAATTCCCGCGCCCGCCGTGATTAGCCTGACGCAAAACGATGTCGCAACGGCGCCGGACCGGCTGGACCCCGACAGCGACACGGTCGTGACTTGGGGGGATTATTCCGTAGGTCGTGCCGATCCCAACGGGATCGTCGATGACCAGGTTTTCGTAGTCGTCGCGGATTGCTTCGGGAACCGGATCGTCAAGAGCGGACTGACGTTCGAGCCCTCGTGCCTGAGCTATCGGGACACCAATTACGTGATTCCCGCCGGGACACTGCTGCCCGGCCGGCCCCATTCGATGTTCGTCGAACTGCCCCATGTCGCGGACAGCATCGTCTGCGACGGGGTGCCGGGATTCGCCAGCTTCGCGACGGCCACCTATCTGCAGCTTCATACGCTCGGCACTGCAGCCGGCAAGCCATGCCCGGGCCGGCCGACTGCGCTCGACACCGGGGAAACCGATCTCTTCACACCCAACATTCCCGAGGAGCGGGATCAGCTGGATCGGCTGAATGAACGGAATTCCGGCCAGGGGAGTCCGCCGGTTCGGACGGGCTGATTGCTTCAAAGCTGCATCGAGGCGGGCAATAATACCGATGACGATCAGGGAACGCATGTGAGCCGATCGACCGTCAAAGCGCCGCCATTATACGAAATGGTCAAGAGCCATATTCTGAGACAGATCGAGCGGGGGGTCTGGCGAGAATCCGCGCGCGTGCCCTCGGAAAACGAACTGGTGAAGCAATTCAACATCTCGCGCATGACGGCCAATCGGGCCTTGCGGGAGCTGACCGCTGAAGGCCGCCTGCTGCGGGTCCGCGGGGTCGGCACATTTGTCGCCAAGAGAAAGGCCCGGAGCCATCTGCTGGAGATCTGCAACATCGCCGAAGAAGTCGAATTGCGCGGACACGATTATTCGGGAATGGTCGTGTGCAACCGTACCGAGAAGCTCAGTGCACAGCTCGCCAAGAAAATGGAAATAAAAAAGGGTGATCGGGTGTTTCACTCGATCATCGTGCACAAAGAGGAAAATGTTCCGATCCAATTGGAGAATCGCTACGTGAATCCGGAGGTTGCCCCAGGATACGGGAAAGTGGATTTCAACAAGACCACCCCCTCGGCTTACCTGTTGGAGGTCGCGCCGCTGCAGGAGGTCGAGCATATCGTCCAGGCGGTCATGCCCGACAAACGGACCGCGAAGCTGCTCGAGCTGGACGCGCATGATGAGCCTTGCCTGCTGGTCAGGCGCCGAACCTGGAGCAAGGGTCTCATTGCTGCTTACGCAGAACTGTTCCACGCTGGCAGCCGCTACGAGTTGTCCGGCCGTTTCCGGCCCTGATTGCGCTGCATTTGAATGACAGCCGCTTTGAGTGGTTCGGAGAGGCACGGCAATAAAACGGAGGTAACGACTATGAAAATTTCCAAATGGATGTCGCTGCTCGCGATTATGATTTGGTGCGCCAGTGTCGCAGCGGCGGACGACTCTGCTCCGGCGGCTGCGCGGCCTGCAATCACCGAGCAGTACGTCATGCTGTATTACGAGGATCTCGAAGCGCCTGCGGCATTTTACGGAGATCTGCTGGGACTGGAGGCCGTGATGGACGAGGAGTGGGTGAAGCTCTACCGCGTGTTGCCCCACTCATTCATTGGCGTTAACAAGGGAGGTGAGGAAGGAAAGACCTGGCACCAGCCACAGGAGCACAATGCCGTTATGGTGAGCATCGTCACCGAAGACGTCGATGCCTGGTACGAGGTGATCAAGCAATCGGAAGTAGAAATCCTCAAGGACATCCATAATCACCCCAGCGTTCCCATTCGCGCATTCCTGGTCGCCGACCCGGGCGGCTATACCGTGGAATTCTTTCAATGGCTGGAGCGATAGCCTGCCCTGCGACCGTCCGGGCCGCTCCTGTGGCCCGGATGCGCCGTCGGGCGTCCGGCGATTTCCTGCTTGTCTTGTTGTCAGGCTGCCTGCTCGGCGTCGCTGCCGCTCTTCCGGCAGTCTCCCGTGCCACGGATGGCGTACGTGCCGACGCCATTCATTCCAGGATATTTACTGTGGATTCGCACGTGGACATTCCGGAAGACTTCGCGACCGGGGAAGTCGATCCGGCTAAGGATGGCATGGCCCAGGTCGACTTCCCGAAAATGAAACGGGGCGGGCTGGACTTCGCTTTTTTTTCCGTCGCGGTCGGACAGCGGCCGAAAACGGCGGCCAATTATGCGCTCGCCCACAAAGAAACGCTCGGCAAGATTGCGGCGATCCGCAGAATGCAGGAACGGTATTCGGAGCGGATCGGAGTCGCCACGACGCCGGAACAGGCCCGGGCCCTTCATGCCGCCGGCAAACTGGTCGCGGGCATCGGCATCGAAAACGGATTCGCGATCGGTCGGGAAATCACGAAGCTGGGCGAATTCCGAAATCTTGGGGTGTCCTACGTGACACTGGTTCACTTGGGACACAACGATATCGCCGATTCGGCCAATCCGATAGCGGCGTTGGGCGACGAGGAATACCACCATGACGGACTAAGCGAGTTCGGCCGCCGTGTCGTCAAAGAAATGAACCGCCTCGCTTTGATGATCGATGTATCGCATGCTTCCAAGCGCGCAATGCTTGAGATCACGCAGATGAGCCGGACGCCGGTTATTGCCTCACATTCGGGCGTGCGCGCTCTGGTTGATTCGGAACGGAACATGGACGATGAACAACTCCTGGCATTGAAGGCCAATGGAGGCGTCATACAGATCATTGGCTACAGCCCCTACCTGCGGCCGAACAGCGTAGAAAGGAGCGAGGAGATCAGGCAGGCGGCAGCGAAGGCTGGACTGGATTCCCACATGGACTGGGTGGAGGCGACGAATGAGCAATATGTTCACTTTGGCCGTCTGCTCGAGGACATCGACCGGCGGCACCCCCGGGCCAACGTTGGGGAACTCGTCGACCACATCGACCATGTCGTGGAGTTGATCGGCATCGACCATGTCGGCATCGGCTCGGATTTCTATGCCGGTGGCGGTGCGGCGGTCGGCGGGCTGTCGGGCTGGATGGATGCGGGCGAGTCGATGAACATCACTCGGGAACTACTCCGGCGGGGATACAGCGAGGCGGATATCGCGAAGATCTGGGGAGACAATCTGATGCGCGTCTGGAGCGATGTCGTGACCTTCGGTCAACGGCACTGACTCAGCTTTCGGCTTGTGCGCTGATTACCGGCGCCTCGTACAGCCCGGTTTACGCTGTCCGCCTGACATGCCCTCATGGGGATCCGGCACGACATCCGGTCGGTCCGGAGCACGGTTTGCGTCACATGCAATTCCGGTTGTATATACATGTGGAATTAGCTAGGATGAATTCCGGCCACGAGTAGAAAGCTTCCGTATGAAAGTTTTCAGCGGTGACTTAAAGACTCGTCAAATCAGTCAGGTGGGGAGTGGTCATGAGCCTATTCAAGCAAACGCGTTGGTTCTCCATGGTGGTTCTCGGAGCGTTGCCAGGTTTGGTGGCTCCGACGTCTCTCCAGGCACAGCAGGATCGTCCAGCTCAGGCGGAAGAGGTCCTCGAAGAAGTGGTGGTCACTGCCAGGCGTCGCGAGGAAAGCCTTCTGGAAACCCCCACCAGCTTAACCGTATTCTCGAACGAGGATATCGTCCGGAGCAACATCGAAGATATCAAGGATTATTTCATGAAAACGCCCAATGTCAGCTTCACTGAAGCAGGCACACGGGGCGAGCGGGACATCAGCATTCGCGGCGTCAGCAACATCGGCGGCCAGGTCAGTGCGCTGGCCTTCTACGTCGACGAGTTCAACATCATCAATGGGCCGCAAACTGCCAATACCGGCAATACCAACTCGTCGATCAATCCCCAGTTGATCGACATAGAACGCATCGAAGTCCTGCGCGGCCCGCAGGGCACGTATTTCGGCCGGAATGCGACCGGTGGGGCGGTCAACATCACGACCAGGAAACCGACCGACGAGTTCCAGGCAGAGGTCAGCGGCGGTTACGGCCGGCTCGACACCTGGCACGCGACCGGCATTGTCAATATTCCGCTCGTCGCGGATCGGCTGTTTTTCCGCGGCTCGGCTCACTTCCAGAACAGTGACGGCTACGTCGAGAACATTAATCCGATCGGCGGCGAAAGCGATACGGAATCGCAAAGTTTTCGTGGTTCGCTGCGCTTCCTTCCGACCGACAATGTAGTGGCCGATTTGGTCGTCAACTACACGAAGGACGAACAGGGGCTCCCGGAAACGGTCCCCAATGGCATGCTGAGTTCCGGTGCTGGCGGCCTTGCCGCAGCAGCCGGCTTCCCGAACGGGATCAACGAGGTCGGCTTCTATCCGGAAAATCTGAGAACAGTTAACAAGAACCTACTGGAAGAACTGGAAAATGAGGTCCTTACCATCGTAGGCCGCATCCAGATCGACGCCGGCTGGACCACGATCACGAGTGTCACTGGTTACCTCGATACGGAATTCACGAGTGACGACAACGATCTCGATGGCACCAGCTTCGGGTTTCTGGATCAGGACCGCAACGTGACCACCGAATCCTTCAGTCAGGAAATTCGGTTGGCAGGCGCGGTCGGCGAAAACGACTCCATTGACTGGGTCATAGGTGGCATCTACGCGGAAGACGACAAGAACCAGCTGTTTTCGGTCAGGGCCGGAGTGGATGGATTCGTGGGCCTGCCACCTGACTTTCCGATCGACACCGGCGACATCACGTTCGAGACTGAATCCCGGGCCATCTTCGGTGAGGTGACATGGGCTCTGAATGACCGGTGGACTCTGACAGGCGGAGGGCGGTACACGGAGGACGATGTGTCACAGCACGTCGAGGGCATCAATTTTGGTGTTCCGGACACTCCCGGTGACGGTCAGGTTGAATTCACGGATTTCAGCCCGAGGGTGACCGTGAGCTATGCCGTCAACGAAGGTTTGAATGTATATGCCGCGGTAGCGAAAGGATACAAAGCCGGTGGCTTGCAGCTCAATGTGACCCAGCAGCTGCCCGTGTTCGATTTTCAGGAGGAAGAAATCTGGAATTATGAAGCCGGGCTCAAGCTGATTGCTCTCAATGGCAGGCTGCAGTCCAACGTAAGCGTGTTCCGGATGGATTGGGAGGACCTGCAGGTATCGAGCAACACCCCGATCATCGATCCTGAAACTGATGAAATCACATTTCTGAATGTGACCCGGAACGCGGCAGGTGCCACCAGCGAAGGAATTGAATTCGATATTCGCGCGCTGCCCGTGCGCCATTTCGAAATCGGTGCTGCGGTCGGGTATCTGGACGCGAAATTCGATACGTTCACGGACGCGTTCGTGCTGGGTCAAACGGTGGATCTGTCGGGCGAGCGGATCCCGCGTGCACCTGAATGGACAATCAGCGCGGATGCAGAATTGCGCGGGCCAATGGCAACCCTCGGAGACGCGTTGTCGGGACTCGGTGACGGCTTCGTACGGGCGGAGTGGAGTTATCGGTCCGAATCCATACCGTTTCTCGACTCGTTGGTGCCGAATCCGCAACAACTGATTTCCGAGGAATTCGACGTGGTGAATCTCAGAGCCGGGATCACGAGCGACAGATATCGCGTGTCTGCCTACGTGGAGAACCTGTTCGATGAGCTCTACTTCACGAATTTCGTCGCATTCGGTTTTTCGGGGGCTAGAATCAGCCCAACGTATCGCACTTACGGTGTCAATTTCAGCGTCGATTTCCAATAAGCCGCCGCGGATGAATCCAGCCGCGGGATCGATGATGCCGGTGATTTACGCTCAGCCGAAACGCTGAGCGAGTGGAATTGTCGACGTCGATCTCGTCCGGCTAATGATAACCAGGATCCTGTGGTCGACGGCAGCGATTGTCATTGCAATCGCTGTGGTCATTGGATATCAAAAGCGCGGCGAGCTGTTTCTTCGCCTCTATGAGCACCAGCGCGAAAGCAGCGCGGCCCCGGCAACGCCGATGCCGCCCGCCCTGTCTCTCGCGATCGTCAACGTCAACCTGATCCCGATGACGTCGGAGGTAGTGCTGCGCGACCATACGGTGCTGATCGAAGACGGCGTCGTGCGAGCGGTTGGGCCAGCGCCTGACCTCCACGTAGGACCAGATTACCAGGTCGTCGACGGCCGCGGCCGCTACCTGATGCCCGGCTTGGCTGACATGCACGTGCACATCTCGGGCGATGCCTTTGCGCCACTGCTGTTCATCGTCAACGGCGTTACGGCGGTACGGGAAATGAACGGCGATGCGGCGGTCCTGGCATGGGCATCCGACGCGGCAACCGGCAAAATCCTCGCCCCCCGGATTTATACGACGGGACCGATACTCGACGGCCGCCCGAATGAGCATGCAGGCAGGCCGGTCACGACGCCGGAAGTAGCACGGGCGCGCGTCAAGCAACAACATGCCGACGGTTTCCGGATGGTCAAGCCCTACACCTGGCTTGACCGTGAGGTATACCTGGCGGTGGTGAAGACAGCCAAGTCCCTTGGGATGTACGTCGTCGGACACGTTCCCTACTCCGTGGGAGCCCAAGGCGCCATTGCAGCCGGACAGGATGAAATCGCGCATATCCATTCTTTCCACCAAGATTTTTTCGTGGATTTCGATTCTCGTGACGTCTTCCGCGAATACGCCGTGGATCATTTACAGATCTCACGCATCGCCGCGCTGGTAAGTAACGCTGGAGTGCGGGTGACGACGACGCTCATCGTGAATCAGGCCTTGGCCGATGCTCAGGACCTGGATGCGTTTCTCGGCCGACCAATGCAGGACTACGAGTTCAGTTGGGCCAGGTTCTACATGAATTCTCCGAGCTGGCGCTTCAATAAGCTGTGGGCACACGAATACCTGCAAGAGACTTATCTGCCGTGGGTTTATGCGCTGTTAAAAAACCTGCATGACGCCGGTGTCATGCTGGTGCTGGGCACGGATTCCGGGGTTACCGGGCTTGTGCATGGATTCAGTACCCATGAGGAACTCCGGTTGCTGGTCCGGGCCGGACTCACCTCCTACGAGGCGCTGCAGGCCGCGACAGTCAATGCGGCTCATGCCGTCGGCGAACAGGACCGGTGGGGAACGATCGAGGCCGGCAAGTTCGCGGACCTCGTGATGTTGAACGAAAATCCGCTGGACGACGTCGGGAATTCAACCTCGATCGCGGGCGTTGTAAAGTCAGGCCGGTGGTTCGACCAGACAGACCTTTCGAGGCTCAAGGCGCAAATCCGCACCGCCATGAACTGAAAACCCTTGGCGCCGGTTATTGCCCGCCGGGGAGACAACCCAGAAGGACAAACATCGATGCAGACTCGCCGGATTTTTCTCAAACACGCCGTGGCGACGGCGGCCGCCGCCACGTTCCCGACGCCGGGATTCAGCACCGATTCCGCGCCTGCCGCCGGTGACCGAAAATATTCCAGCCGCGCGGTGGATCTGGTCGCCAGTGCTTTCCCGATCGACTTGAAGCATGCGCTATCCCTTCACCCGCTGGAGCTGCGGACATGGCTGACGGATCCCGACACCTTCGATGAAGATGTCTGGGCTGCATTTCGCAGTACGGGCCTGAAAGTCGTGCAGACGACGCTCGAAACGGTCGACGACACCCTGCTGGATTACGCTTGGCACAATGGTTTTCTCGCGGCGCACCGGGATCGTTTCGTGCGCATCACCGGCGCCGACGACTTCGAGAAAGTCTTGGGCACTGACCGGATTGGAATGATTCTGGGCTCCGAGAATTCGACCCATTTCAATAGCTTGGACGACATTGACCTCTATTACGGCCTGGGCCAGCGGGTATCGCAGCTCACTTTCAATTCACGCAATTTGATTGGCAACGGCGCGACCGAGCGTGTCGATGGCGGCCTGAGCGACTACGGTGTCGCGGTCGTCGAACGGATGAACCGCATCGGCATGGCAATCGATCTGTCTCACTGTGGCGATCGAACCACGTTGGACGCGCTCGAGTTCAGCAAAAAGCCGGTGATATTCACGCATGCGGTAACCCGCAGCCTCAACCCCGGTCACCCTCGTACCAAGTCGGATGAAATGATCCGCAAAATGGCCGCGACCGGTGGCGTCATCGGCATTGGATTCCTGCGGGTTTTCGTCCGCGACCGGGAGCCGACGACGATAGAACATGCGCTGGATCATTTCGATCATGTGATCAAGCTGGTCGGAATCGAGCATATAGCGGTCGGCAGCGACATCTCGCTGTACGGGTACGACGCGTTGCCTCGGGAGCTCGTGGAAGCCTCGAAGGCCAATCTGAAGCCCGGAGCCTACAAGTTCAGGGAGAAAGACGACGTCGAGGGTCTGAACCATCCATTGCGCCTGTACGATCTCACCGAAGGGCTGATCCGGCGGGGCTATAGCGACGAAAACATCCGGTTGATCCTCGGCGGCAACGCCAAACGGGCATTGACAGCGGCGTGGTCCACTTCTTGACTGCCCCGCCGCTGCCGGCTGGGCGATTCGGTCGAGCGACATGAAGCCGAGTCCGCATCCCGCCGTCGCCGCGGCTGCGCTGCTAGCAGTCCTTACGAACCTGGCGGCCTCGGCAAATGCTGCGCCGCTGTCTGCCGACATCGCACAACAGCAGGATGAGGCCCCGCAGCCGCTTGTCGAGACCCGGAAGAACGTCTACATCCCGATGCGCGATGGCGTCGAGCTTGCCACTGACCTGTATTTCCCGAGGTCGGTGAAGGAGAAACTCCCGGCCATCCTGATCCGAACGCCATACGGCAAGAACGAGGAATCGTCGGTATCCGCTGCGCTGATATTTGCGCGGCATGGATACGCGGTTGCTGTTCAAGACGTGCGCGGGCGCTTCGATTCCGAAGGCAGTTTTGGCGTAATGTTCGGCGACGCGGAGGATGGCTACGACACGACGGACTGGCTCGCAGGGCAGGACTGGTCGAACGGAAACGTAGGTACCTATGGCTGTTCTTACCGTGGGGCGGTTCAACTACTTGGGGCCGGACTCCGGAATCCGCACCTGAAGGCAATGATTCCACAGGCCGCGCCAGGCGGCGGTCTTGGCTTGGCTGGTGGCGAGCCGAGATATCTCGGCATTCGCTCGGGTGGGGCTTTCCTGCTGGCCAATACGTTCTCGTTTTTCTGGAACAGCGGCAGCAAGATCCATTACAAGGCCCCGCCGGGCACGCCCGCGGAGATCCGTCCCTACTTCGATCCCGCCCCAAAACTGCCGGAAATCGATTTGCGGGAAGTGCTGTGGAGTCTGCCGCTCAGGGAATTGCCTGAGCGTTTCGGCGCGCCCCCGACGGACTGGAACGATGTCCTGACACGCGGTCCCGGCGATGCATGGTGGACTTCACGGGGCTACCTCGACGATAACGCCCGTCCCGACGTGCCGGCGCTGTCCATCAATTCATGGTATGACCCAAACATTGCCCATACGCTCTACCGCTTCAACCTTTTCCGAAACTATTCGATCAGCGAGCAAGCGCGAGAGAATCAGTTCGTCATCATTTCGCCAACACTGCATTGTCAATCTGAGGAGGCAACGGCAAAGACCATTGTCGGCGAGCGGGACCTGGGGGACGCCAGGCTGGGCCACTGGGAAATCTATCTGAAGTGGTTCGACCATTGGTTGAAGGGCGTCGAAACGGACGTTCCCTATATGCCGCGGGTTCAGTATTTCCTGATGGGCAAGAACGAATGGCGATCGGCTGATCGCTGGCCACTGGCAGGCACGCGTTTCACCCGCTTTTTCTTGGGAAGTCGGGGCACCGCAAACGGCCGCCTGGGCTCCGGCACGTTGACCCTGGATCTGCCGGGACGCGACTTGATTGCTGATCGTTACACCTATGATCCTGCGTCTCCGGTGCCTTCCAGGGTCGGTCCATCAGGCGCTTACGGTGGCGGATCGATGGCTGGCCCGGTGGACAACCAGGAAGTGGAAATGCGCCACGACGTTCTGGTTTACACCTCGCCGCCACTCGATCACGATATCGAAATTACCGGGCCGGTCCGGGTCGAGCTCTACGTATCGTCGTCTGCCCGGGATACCGACTTCACTGCGAAGCTGCTGGATGTCTATCGGGACGGCCGCGCATTCAATCTGACGGAAGGCATCCTCCGCGCACGTTTCCGAGACGGCCATGACACTCCGGTATGGATGGAGCCGGATCGAATCTACAAACTATCCTTCGATCTGCGTCCCACAAGCAACGTGTTTCTGCGCGGCCATCGGATCAGGCTGGAAGTCTCGAGCAGCAGTTTTCCGCAGTACGATAGGAACCTGAACACCGGCGGGGACAACCATGACGAGACGCGGTGGGTGACCGCCGACAACGCGGTCTATCACTCGTCGGATTACCCTTCGGCGTTGATTCTGCCGCTGATCCCCGATCCCGAGTCCCGCACCAACAACGACTGACTGGTTATGCGTCTTGATCTCGGCGCGGCCACGGCAAAGATCCTCGGATGAGCTGACAGGATTGATCGGATGATCGCCGGTTGATAGGCTTGCCGGCATGAGCTCTCGAGATCAGTTTGTTGACGTGCCCGAGGCCGGGCGGGTGCTTGGCGTGTCGGAATCTACCGTTTGGCGGATGATCCGCCGCGGGGCGCTGCCGAGCATTCGAAAGGGCGGCCGGCGGCTGGTTCCGCGTAGGGCGCTAAAGAAGGGTGCAAGAGCGGTGAGCGGCGATCAGATACCGCCGTTTACCGAGGACAACGCGATTTTCCGTCTGGTCGGAGCCGGGCGCGGGGGCGGCCAGGAGCCGGGTGCCGGGGACAAGCATGCTATTCTCGATGTCGATCGTTGATCGATGAAACGCGCTGTGCTCTGGGACTCCAGCGCAGTGCTGGCTCTGCTCGATGCGGACGATGCGGATCACCGGGCGGCTGCATTGATCGCTCATGAAATCGCCGGAGAGCGACGGCCAAGCTTCATTACCAACTACGTGGAGGTTGAAGCCCATGCCCTGCTGTTGCGGAAGCTGGGAAGGGCCTTGGCACGTCAGTGGCTGCTAGGCGGCGGCCTCCCTGTCGTCAGGGTATCCCCGCAGGAGGAAGAACGCGGCAAGGAGTTGCTGGAACAGTACAGCGACAAGGACTGGAGCCTGTGTGATGCGATTTCCTTTGCCGTAATCGATAGCCGTCGTGTTGACGCGGCCTTCAGTTTCGATCGTCACTTCGTGCAGTTCGGTCGTTGCCGCGTACTGGGCACGGAATGACGGGGTTGCGCTGTAATTCAAGTCGGGAAGACCTGCTCGCTTACCTCTGCCGTCGAAGCGTCGAACCAGTTGGTCGGGAGTTCGAGTCTCTCCGGGCGCGCCACCTCCCACGGGTCGATGCTCAAGACACGCCCATTCCGGACCCACGGACGTTCGTTGGTACGAACGGTGACCGTAAATCGAGGGGTCAGCTACGCTCCGGTCACCGTCCTGATCAGGGGATTGTTACAGAACATCGCCGCACTCGACCGGCGGACTCTCCGGAATGACCGGCGGCCCCCCGGTCGCAACGAACGTGGCCAGGATCACGATCTCCTGGTCGCTGTCATTTCGCACGGCATGCAGATCCCCATGACCGGGATCGACGAACGCATCCCCTGGGTAGAACAGGCGCGGTTCGCAGCTCTCGCCGAGAAAGTTAGTCAATACGCCGGGACCGAGGTTGACCAGGAACCCCACGCCCTCGTGATTGTGCCAGGGCGCGATGCCGCCAGCCTCGATGGAAATGCGCAGAACGAAAAGATCCGACGCATTCCTCATTTGCACGACGTGAGTCCTGCGCCCCAGGATCTTGTTCCTCAGGGTCATGCTGACATCGTCGAGAAACATGCCGTGCCCGAGCAATTCGGGATGCGGCAGGCCGTGATCGGCCTTTGAAGGAAGCGTGATGGCGAGGAAAGCGGCGGCCGCAATGCCGCTGACAGCCGCGCTGATGCCCTTTGCTTTTCTGTTCATGGTCAGGAACCTCCGCAACGAGGGCCCGTCATTTGCCCAGGGGCCCGTCTGGCCTTGCTCTTGGCGAGCAAATCCACCGTAGTGAGCTATCGGTGCTGTGTCTCAGGAATGTTTTGGGAAATTTCTGGGATAATCCCGAATCTTGGTGGGTTGACGGCGCAGGAGGCGAGGAATCGTGGCTGATGTCACTGTAATCCGCTTCGGTGCTTACCGCATACATCCGACGCAGGGCCTGTCCCACAGTGATTGCGAGATCCGGGTGACGCCGAAGTCCCTGGCCGTCCTGTACGCGCTCGCGAGCCGCGCACCGCACGTCGTTACAAAGGCAGAGTTGTTCGATATGGTCTGGCCGGGTCGAGTGGTCTCCGACGCTGCCTTGAGTTCGTGTATCCGCGAGCTGCGGACCGCACTTGGCGACGATGCCCGCCGGCCCGAGTTTATCGAAACCGTGCATCGCCGCGGCTTCCGCTTGGTGTCGGCCGTTGACGAGCGACCCGTACACGCCGGTATCGGTACCGCTGATGAGACAGAGACGACGACATTAGGCAAGGCGGAAACCACGCGTTTTGCAACGGCCCGACCGTCGATCGTCGTGTTACCATTCCAGACGATATCGCTGGACACGCCGGAACGTTTCCTTGCACGCGGGCTCGTGCACGACGTCATCACGCGTGTTGCGCGTTCACGCGTCATGTTCATCATCGCACGTGGAACCGCGTTCCAATACGAACACAAGCACCAGGACGTCAGATCAATCGGCAGGCAGCTCGGTGTGCGCTATGTCGTCCAGGGTGCGGTGCAAATCGCCGGCAGCCGCGTGAAGGTGTCGGTTGCGCTTGCGAGCGCCGAGAGCGGGGAGGAACTCTGGTCGGAGCAGTACCAGCGAAGGCTCGCAGATTTCCTGGCACTCCAGGAGGACATAGCCGCTCTCGTCGTGGCGTCACTCGAATCCGAGGTGGAACGGGAGGAGATGCAACGGTCTCTATTGATGCCATCGTCAAACCTCGATGCCTGGAGCACCTATCATCGCGGGATACATCACATGTACCGTTTCCGGGAAGAGGACTGCAAGCGCGCGGAGACTCTGTTTCGCCGCTCGATCGCCCTTGAACCGGATGTGCCGCGCCCCTATGCGGGCCTGTCTTTCATCAATTTCGAGCGCGTGTTCCTGAACTTCTGTGAGGATCCGGCAGAGGGCATTCGCCGAGCCGTCGAATACGCTGAGCAAAGCCTGTCCATTGACAGCCGGGATCCCATGGGTCACTGGGCCCTGAGCCGGGCTTACCTGTTACAGGGCGATCTCGAAGCGTCGAAACACTCGCTACATATCGCGATCGAGATGAACCCGAGCTACGCCATCGCGCAATATTCCCTGGGCTGGGTGGCGCTGCAGCTCGGCGAAAACGAGCTGTGTCTCGATAGGGTGGGGTTCGCGCGGCGGCTCAGCCCCAGCGATCCGCTGAGTTTCGCGATGCTCGGCGTCTACGCGCTAAACCTGGCCCTGATGGGCCGGACCGAAGAAGCGGCCGAACTGGCGGTGCAGTCGACACATCGGCCGAACGCTCACTACCAGGCTTTGGCCTTCGCGGCTGTCACGCACGCGCTCGACGGCCGACGTGACGAGGCAAGGGCCTTTCTCGAGCGCATTCATGCGGACCGGCCCGGGTACGGCTTCGAGGACTTCATAACCGTGTACCGCTTCCAGCAGGAGCGGGACATCGAACTAATTCGTAAGGCATTCCGAGACATGCGTCGGCAGGAGAGTCGGGGGTAGGCGGGGACCGCGGAGGGGTCGTGATCGTATCAGGCGGCTGTGGTTTTTGCGGGACTTGCCCTCTCATGCATGCGCGATTATTCCCCTGTTATACGGGTCAGCGTGA
>CAZTAE010000032.1:0-17784 GCA_964611535.1 uncultured Woeseiaceae bacterium | reverse complement strand
TATCAGCCGCGGATTGAGCTTGGTTCCGCACCGTGCGCTTCTGGCCGGTTGCTGCCCCTTGGGTATTGGACCCGCCTGACGCTCAAATGGCGGCTTCGGCGTGATGCGCCAACGTAGCGTGCGTGCTCCGAATAACGCTGAGCTTTTCACAGAGAACTTCACCGAAACCGGGGGAAACGCGCGTTGCAGGAGCTGCGGTCCCTCCGGAAGAGAAAGCACTCCGGCGTACGCCGCTATGACAGGCTGCCCGGCAAGAGCGCCGTCTCCGAGTTCACCGCCGACCTGGGAGCGCCGGTGCTGGACGCGATACGCTCTCCGGCAGGCTCATCGGCAGGATCCCCCCGATATGCAGGATAGGCCGATTCCTCCATGAGCTCGCATCCCGGTTCGATGGCCCGGTGGTCGTCGATATGCTGTGCTACCTGCGGCTCTACACGGAACTGGCACTGAGTGCGAAGGGCGCGCTGTTGATGCGCGAGAACAACCTGGAAGTCCCCGTGGGCGAGCGCACGCAGGAGAAGTTCGCGGAACTGGCATACCTGGAGCGCAGCATCGGCAGGACCGGCCTGCTCGCCATGCGGCCCTTCCTGCACGTAATGCGGAAAGACCTGTGGCAACTCAATGTGTTGGGCGGGTAGCCGCAGCCCACCACCGGTGTCGAAGCGTCGCCGCCGCTGCCAGGGGTAAAATTTGCACAATTTCGGGGAGGAATCGTGCGGGCGCGCAGGCCGCCCATCGCGCACGCGCTCGCACCGGCCTTGCCCTTTTTGCACTAAAATGGACCACGGATACCCATAAAACTGCAGATGAAAAAACTACAAATATTCATCTCGTCACCCGGCGACGTGTTCGAGGAGCGCGCTATTGCCCAGCGCGTCATCGAGCGTATGCAGAGCGAATACGTCGGCCGAGTGGTCCTGCAGTCGGTCTTGTGGGAGCACGAGCCGCTCGTCGCTTCGTCGACGTTCCAGGAACAGATCATCCGGCCGTCCGATACGGACATCGTCGTTTCCATACTCTGGTCCCGGCTGGGCACGCGGCTCCCCAAGGGCTTTACGCGCCCGGACGGATCCCGCTACGACTCCGGGACCGAGTACGAATTCGAGGACGCTATAAACAGCTTTCGGAAGAACGGCAAGCCCGACCTGCTCGTCTACCGAAAGACAGCCCCGCCCTCGGTGCGCCTTGACGATGAGAAGGAGCTTCTCGATAGGCTGCAGCAGAAGAAGAAACTGGATGAGTTCGTTACCCGCTGGTTTCACGACCAGCAGGAAGGCACGCTCATCGCGGCGTTCCACTCCTTTGCCTCGCCGAGCGATTTCGAGAACCTTCTCGAAGCGCATCTGCACAAGCTGATCGAGCGCAAACTGCCCGACTCGCTTTCGGCGGCCGACGAGGCCCCGGCGGTCTGGAAGAAGGGGTCGCCGTTCCGCGGCCTGCATGCATTCGAGTTCGAGCATGCGCCGGTGTTCTTCGGCCGTACCAGGGCCGTATCGGACATCCTGCAGGCGCTCCGCGGCCAGGCCGCCGAGGGCCGCGCGTTCGTCCTGATCCTCGGCATGAGCGGCGGCGGCAAGTCCTCCGTCGTTCGCGCCGGCGTGCTGCCGATGCTGACCCAGCCAGGCGTGATCGAAGGCGTTGCCGTATGGCGGCGCGCGGTATTTCGCCCCGGCGATACCCGCGGGGATCTCTTCACGGGCCTCGCTGCGGCCCTCCTGCGCGACCACGCGCTGCCGTCGCTCGTCCCCGAATCCGAAGGGTCGGCGGCGCTGGCCCGGGTCCTGCGCGAGTCGCCTCAATCGGCGGTCATGCTGATCAGGGCGGCGCTCGATCAGGCGGCGCGGGATGCCGGAGGGAAGGGCGGCGTCGACTCGCGCCTCGCGCTGGTCGTCGACCAGATGGAGGAGATGTTCACCCAGGACGACATCACACCGAAAGATCGCAAGGCATTTGCCAACACGCTGGATGTCCTGGCCCGCTGCGGCCGCGTCTGGGTCCTCGGGACGCTCAGGAGCGATTTCTATCCTCGCCTTGCCGATCTTCCGGTGATCAGCGCACTGAAAGAAGGAAGCGGCCAGTACGATCTTATGCCGCCGGCCGCCAGCGAGATCGGACAGATGATACGCCTGCCGACTCGGGCTGCAGGCCTTCGATTCGAGGAGGACCCGTCGAGCAGCGAACGCCTCGACGACATGTTGCGGGATGCGGCCGCCGAGCGCCCCGAGGTGCTACCGTTGCTGCAGTTCACTCTGGAGGAGCTCTATCAGCGGCGTACCCCCAACGGCACGCTCACCCTGGAGGCCTACCGCGAGCTCGGGGGCGTGGAGGGATCGCTCGCTCAACGCGCCGAGACCGTGTTCCAGGAGCTGCCGCCCGATGTGCAGGCGGTGCTGCCGAAGGTCCTCAACACGCTGGTGAGCGTCGAGCAGGATGGCCGGGAAGGCATCGGACGCAAACGCGCGCCATTGGAGGATGCGGCGAACCCGGAGGTCCGAAAGTTCCTCGAGACGTTCGTTGCCGCCCGCCTCTTCGTCACCGAGCTGTCCGACGACGGCGGTGTCGTCGTCACCGTCGCGCACGAGGCGTTGTTGTGGCACTGGCCGCGCGTTAGCGAATGGCTGGACCAGAACCGCGAGAACCTGAGGATTCGCGGGCGGGTCGCGGTGGCGGCCGCGCGGTGGGGGCAGGAGCAGCGGCCGTCGGACCTGCTGCTGCCGCGCGGGAAGCCGCTGGGGGAGGCCGAAGCCCTGCTGGATCAGGACATCGATCTCAGCAATGCAGAGGCCGAGTTCATCAATGCCTCCATCGCCAAGGCGAAGCGCGCGCAGAGGCTGAGGGGCGCGGTGGTCGTCGCACTGGCAGGTCTCGCCGTCCTCGCCGGCGGCGCGGCGCTGGTGGCCAATCAGCAGCGCAGCATTGCCGATCAGGCGCGTGCGCGGGCGGAGGTCGACGCCGAGACTGCCAAACGCACGACCGAATTTATCGTCGATTTGTTCAAGGTGTCCGATCCGGGCGAAGCGCTCGGCAACACCATTACGGCGCGGGAGATCCTCGATGCGGGCGCCGATCGCATCGAGACGGAGCTCGCAGAACAGCCCCAGACCCGGGCGACCCTCATGAACACGATAGGCACCGTCTATACCAGCCTTGGCCTTTACCGTGAGGCAGTGCCGCTACTCGAATCCTCGCTCGAGACCCGCAGGAATGCGCTCAGTCCAGGTGACCCGGCAATCGCGGAGACGATGAACGACCTGGCCGAAGCGCTCGGCCACCGTGGAGAGTTTGCTACTGCACATTCCGTGTACGACCAGGCGTATGAAGCGACGGTTACCGCCGGCAACGGCGAATCGCTGGAAGCGGCGAGGAGTCTGGGCGGCATGGCAGAGATGCTGATGCGTCAGGGCGATTACCTGGCCGCCGAGCCCCTGTACGTGCAGGCACTCGACTGGCAGCGGAAACTCCTGAGCGGCAGGCAACCTGTCATTGCCGCAAACCTGCGCAAGTTGGGCCTGAACCATTTTTACAAGGGCGAGTTCGAGCAGGCCGAATCGCAGTTGCGCGAGGCCGTTCGTATCCGCCGCGCGCTGCACGGCGACGTGCACCCTGAGCTCGCGCTGGCGATCAACGACCTTGCCTGGGCGCTGTACGAGCTCGATCAGCTCGACGAGGCGGAATCGCTGTGGCGTGAGGCGCTCGACATGCGCATCACCCTGCACGAGGGGCAGCGGCATCCGGAGGTGGCGCTGGTACTGAACAACGTGGGCCTGGTCAATTTTGTTCGCGGCGATCTGGACAGCGCCGAGGAGTTTTTCCGCCGGGCGATCGCGGTGCAGCGTGAGTCCGGCGAGGAAAATCACCCGAATCTTGCCCAGTTCATCGGCAATCTCGCGGCACTTCTGTACGAGAAGGGCCAGTCGCAAGCTGCCATGGATGCGGCGAGGGAGGCGCTGGATCTGCGCCGCAGGATACTGCGCGACGACCATCCGCAGGTCGCCGAATCGGCGGCCATGCTCGCCTACTGGTCCATGCAGATGGGCGACTACGAGGAGGCGGAGATCCTGCTTGACGAGTGTCTCGGCATCCGGGAGAAGGTGCTGGGTGTGGGGCACCCGGACGTGGCCAGTGCGCTCACGCTGAAGGCCGGCGTACAGCTTGCGACACGGCGCTTCGATGAGGCGTACGAGACGGCCCGTAAGGCCCGAGAGATTTTCGAAGCCAAGTTCTCGAACGATCACTGGCGAGTCGCGGCGGCGGCCAACACCGAAGGTGCAGCGCTGTCGGGGCTCGGCCGATACGACGAAGCCGAAAGGCTGTTGCTCGAGAGCGATATCGTCCTGGCAGATGCACCCATGCCGGGCGTCGCGCAGCAGAGCAGGCAGCGTCTGGCGACGCTGTATACCGCCTGGGGCAAGGGAGAGGAAGCCAGGAAATATTCAACCGCGAAATAGCATAGCGTATATACTCGCGCTACAAAAAGGGCGGCCACAAATACTTAACATAAGATGGCTGTCGATAACAAGGAATCAGAGCTATGTTCTCCACGAGAATGAAACTGCCGGTGACGACCGCTGTTGGTGTATCGTTGTTGCTCGCCGCGGCCACTGCTTTCGGTCAGGAGCAAGTGCTCGCCGAAGTCGGTGCTGCCGGTAGCACGGAAAACGGTGATCAGGGCATTGTAATACCGGACTTTACGGACGACGACCCGGTCAACGACTATGCCGACTGGGTCGTTGCGGCATCGGACCGCGACTTCAGGGGCTTTGCTATATCGGCGACAGGTACTGCGCTCGTGCTCGACGGGACGGTGATTCGTGAATTCGCTGCCTCGGGCGCGGAAAAAACCAATGCCGGTTTTCCCGTCGACTGCACTGCGCTCGAATTTGACGTTCCGAAGGGCAACGGCACCCAGAAGACTAGTCTTTCGGATTGCGGCGCGTTTACTCCGCTGAACGACGGCACGATCCGCATCGCCGGCCAAATAAAGCGCGCCGGATTCGTCATGATCGGCTACACTCCGGATACGGGTGACGTGACCTTGAAGGCAAGCGGCACGCCGCCGTC
Organism: uncultured Woeseiaceae bacterium; assembly: GCA_964611535.1. Classification (GTDB taxonomy): domain Bacteria; phylum Pseudomonadota; class Gammaproteobacteria; order Steroidobacterales; family Woeseiaceae; genus IDS-8. The sequence continues at coordinate 12,723 of CAZTAE010000032.1, read as the reverse complement.
CATCACGGACATGGACGGGGACGAATCGGACGAGGCAGGCAGCCGCAAGGGTTCCGGTTACTGGGCGGTCGGCGAACGCAAGAAGGTCGTCTTCTTTCCACTCGCCGATGAGCAGGCGTTCGAAGTCGTAGCGACCCTGAACGGAACTCAGCTCGACGGTATCACGCCGTTCGGCGTCGGCCGCGTTATCGTGGCGCTTACCACCGGCGAACTGCGTGCCGTGGACAGCGGAACAGGCGCCTCCGTTCACCTCGCACCGCTGCCGGTATGCGGAGGTAAGAAGGATCCACAGAAATTCAGCGTGCGCGGCGATCCCTCGGGAACCCTGTTCGTCGGTAACCTGGGCTGCCGGGAAATCCGTCTTCTCGACGGAAACGGTCAACTGATACAGGATGCCGAGCTCTCGAACCCGCTCGTTCTCGACAACCCTCAGGACTTCCTTGTGCAAAGCCTCGACTGGCAAAGCGGTCAAGGCGGCGACTTTGTCGACTGTCAGGGCGCGAACATCCAGCTCGGGTGCGAGTTCGGCGCACAGGAAGATCAAGCGGTGATGTGGAGCGTGGAGAACATCACCGGCACGGATACGACGTTTCGGATGTTCCAGTTCGTCGACCTGGTCGATTGTCGCTGGTCGTCCGAAGGCATTTCTGCGGACGCGGCGTGCCCGGTGATCAACTGCAACACCCTTTCCGACGGCATGTGCGTCGATCCAGCCAAGGAGCTTCAGGTGCTGGATCTGGCTCCGCTGCTCATCCGCGCGGACAAGACCGGCGCGTTCGAACAGCAGGCCTTCGGCGATGAGACGCCGCCCGTCATGGCAATTCCGGCGTACATGCGTGGCGAAGAATGCTTTCCGAGCAGCTCGGATCCGACAGATTGCCTGGACAACGGCTACCGCTTCCATTCGTTCTTTGCCATAACGGACGCCGTCTTCACCGGCAACTTTTCGGCGGATTACCAGATTGACGAGTTTCGTGCCGCAGGCGTCAGCGAGGATCCCTGCGTCATCCCGGATCCCGAGACCTCTGTCCAGGACATCAACGAGACCGCGAACCTCATCGTTTACAGCAGCGACACCTTCGATACAGTGAGCAGCGCGGAAGCGGGCCGGGGAGCGGTGGTCATCAACGACGCCTGTAATGGTCAGGCAGCCGGAATACGCTGGTCTGCTCAGACCGTAGGCCTGGAACTTCATGACGAGGGCGCGGATGCATACGTGCACCACGCCAGCCGAATGATGCAGGAACTGAAGCAGGCAGGGGATGAACTGCTATGCTCGCCGTTTGCCGATCCGGACGGCGGGCCCGATCTCGGACCCCTGCTGGAGCCGTCGGGCCCGGACTGCAGCGCGATCGCCAAGGAATTGCAGCAGATGGAGGACAAGCTGGCGACCTGCTTCGGGACCCTCTATTTCCCACAAGACGGCAGCAGCGCCGAGAACTGCAATGCCTTCTTCACGAAAGTGCAGAATCTCCAGAACGCGCTGGATGCCACTGCCTGGCCGGATCCGAACGATCCGTCGAACCTGGACGTTCTCAGGCCGAACTACGAGGGTGAATTCAGAGCGCGTCTGGCGAGCCTGCTTTTCTTCATCAACAGTTACGTCTTCAACAGCGTTCCCGACGGCGGCTTCCTTGTGGAATAGTTGCGCAGTCGGCGTCGAGCTCGCTGTAGCCGACGCCGCCTGCCGGCCAGACCGGTCGGTGTAGCCGTCTGCTACCGCCATCCGCTGCGTATGCGCTGATCTTGCCGGCCATGTCGACAACCTGCCAACTCGACGCGGCCGTGGCCGGCGCGGAGCCGTTGCCCCTGGTCGTCGCCGTGACCGGGCATCGGAACCTCGTGCCTGCGGAAGTTCCGGGAATCCGTTCGAGAGTGCGGGAGCTGTTCGTAGATCTCGTCGAGCGTTTCCCCGAGCGCCGCCTTCGGGTGATGTCCTCACTTGCCGAGGGAGCGGACAGCCTGGTCGGCGAAGTGGCGCTCGAGCTCGGGGTCGACCTGACCGTCGCGTTGCCCATGCAGAAAGATCTGTATATCGAGGATTTCGGCGACGAAGCGTCACGCGCGCGGTTTCGTGCCCTGTGCGACGAGGCAATGGAAGTCTTCGAGCTGCCGCTCGCGAAGGGAAGTTCGCTGGAGCACATAACCAGCCCCGGAGCATGGCGAAACAGACAGTACGCGCAATTGGGAGTGTTTCTCTGCGCGCATTGTCACGTGCTTCTTGCGCTGTGGGACGGCAAGCCGGGCACCGAACTCGGCGGCACGGGCCAGGTCGTCAAGTTTCATCACGACGACATCATGCCGGGATACACGTCCAAGACCATCGCGACGCAGCAGATGCTGGTCGATGACGAAAGCGATCTCGTTTATCACATCGTGTGTTCGCGGGAATGCCCGGACGGGGCACCTCATCCCGACTTTCGCCCCCTGCAGTGCTTCTGGTTTACAAAGGACAGGGTTACGCCCCGCACACGCGAGATCCCGAAGCAGCACCGGATCATCTTTCAACGCAGTGGAGAATTCAGTCGCGATGGGATGCGATTCGCCAACCGGATAGATGACGAGAGCTATTCGCTCCTCGACAAGAGGGGGCGGGAACGTCTGCCCGACGGCATTGCGGGAATCAACAGAATATTCTGCATCGCCGACTGGCTGGCGATTCATTACCAGAAGAAAACGCTGTTCGTCCTACGCGTTAGCCACTTTCTTGCTTTCCTTATGGGCATGATGTTCATCCTGTACTCGGACTACGAGACGTGGCCCTGGTACATGTTCGCCTTTCTGCTGTTCTTTCTCGCTGCCGCCGGCATCAACCGATTCGGCCGACGCCACCAGTGGCATCGCAAGTATCTCGACTACCGCGCGCTGGCCGAGGGTCTGCGTGTCCAGTTCTACTGGGCCGCCGCCGGAGTGACGAGCGAGAACGAGTCGAAGTTTACCCACGACAATTTCCTGCAGAGCCAGGATCCGGAATTGGGGTGGATTCGTAACGTCATGCGGGTGGCGGGAACCCGCTGCGACGCCATGCCCAGCACGACTGCCGAAGGGCTCGACTTTGTGCTGCGGGAGTGGGTCGGCGACGAACATTCCGGGCAGACAGGCTACTACCTGAAGAAAAGTCGCCAGTGGATCAGGAAGAGTCGATCTACCCGCAGGCTGGAGTTCATCAGCCTGGCCACGAGCGTGGTCGTCGTGGTGGCCTTCGTTGTCGGCGGATCGCGTATACAGGAACCGCTGTTCAGCATGCTGGTGCTGCTTATGGGCGCCATGTTGCTGCTGTTCGGCGTTCGTCAAGGCTATGCACACAGCACGGCCGAGAAGGAACTCATCAAGCAGTACGAGTTCATGCTGCGGATATTTCAGAACGCCCGGCGCCGTCTGGGCAACGCCACTGACGCGATCGAGCAGCGGCAGATCCTGCTGGCCCTCGGCGGATCAGCGCTCGACGAGCACGCGGAGTGGATCCTGATGCATCGCGAGCGGTCCCCTGATCAGGCGGAGATATGGCGCCTGGGTAGCTGAGCCGGCGATCAGCCGGTCGAAAGGCATCCTCGGACGAGGAGCCGCTCGATCGAACGCTGGTCTGCAATGTCCTCTGTCCGAAGCAGATGCGTCCGCAGCGGGTCACCCGGACGGCGTGCGCTGCTGATGGCGGGCGTCTTGACCATTGGGTACTGGCGGGCCAGCTTACCGCGGATCTTCAGTGCCCCAGGCCCGTGTCCCGCTTCAGGCCGAGGATGGTGCGTTCGACCTGGTAGAGCAGGCGGTTGGACTGCCGGTAGGGTGTCCGGCTGCGGTCGTTGAGCCGCCCAGCGCCAGTTCATCGAGCATGTCAGCGGTGACTTGGGTCCCGCCCAGGCACCACGAATCGGCGTCGTGCTCCTCGATCAAAACCCAGACCAGGTTGCGGAATGGCGCGTTGCCGCGTCCCTCGACCTCCACCATCAGATCGGTTATCCGTGCCGAAAGTTCGGCCTTTTGCGATGGACTCAGCAGTCCCTTGGCGGTGCGTATGTTTACAAAGGGCATGACTTCTCTCCAGAATTCGGAAAAGCTGCTGTGCCCGCTCGATGAGCAGGCACAGCCTCTGGTCAACGATCAAGCCGCCGCGCTCTCTTCGGCCGGGTCGGGTCGAACGACGACCGTCTTGACGACGGGGAAGATTTCGTCCGCCTGCAGACCGGCACGCCGGGCGTGCTCCCGAATCGACTCCGGATCGGTGGCCTGGTAGATGCAGACGGTGCCGAGGCGGCCATCGTCTTCCTGCACCACATACGACCGAATCCAGCGCACCCTCGTCGACATCTCCTCGTTGCCGACCTGAGCGGAGCGGCCGGCCGCAGCCTCCAGTTCCCCTGCATCCCGCCAGTTGCTACGGCGACGAATGGCATACGTTTTCATTGCTGATTTACCTCTCGTGGATGGAGCGCCTGCTCCGTTGAACACAAGACCAGTGTGCAGCAGAGGCCGGCTTTTGCTAAGATGGCAATAATGACAATGTAGAGGGGCTTTACTGCCATTGCGACAATGCGTATCGCAATCCTGTTTCTCCGTGGGGGCCTGGCATCCACGGCCATTGCGCCCATGGAAGTGTTCCGTTCGGCCGGCGTCATCTGGAACCTGGTGAACGGAGAGACTCCGCGGCCCCTGTTCCGGGTGCGGACGGCCTCCATTGACGGACAACCCGTACCCTCGGATGGCCCGGTATCCTTGATTCCCGATTGCCCGATCTCGGCCCTTCGGAAGCCGGATCTGATCCTGGTGCCGGCTATTGGAATGGAGACCGAGGAGCTGCTGGCGCGCCACGCCCGGATTCCTCCCTGGCTTAAGCGCTGTCACGAGCGTGGAACCGCAATCGCCGGTGTCTGCAGCGGTGTGGCGCTGCTCGCAGAGGCAGGACTCCTCGATGGCAAACCCGCCACAACGCACTGGGGGTTGGTCGATGCCTACAGAAAGAGATATCCGGCCGTCGACTGGCAGGAAGGCCTGTTCATCACGGAGAAGGACGATGTCTATTGCGGAGGCGGCGTTTACGCGTCACTCGATCTCAGCCTGCACTTGGTGGAAAAGTACGCCGGCTTTGACGTTTCCATCCAGTGCGCAAAATCACTGATGCTGGACCGGCCACGTACCTGGCAATCCGGTTATTCGACACCGCCGCGTCGTAGCGGCCACAGCGACGCCAGAATCCTCGAAGCTCAGGACTGGCTGCACGGGAACTTCCGCAGCGACTTTCGCTTCGCCAAGCTGGCGCATCGGCTGGGAATGAGCCCGCGTAACTTCGCGCGGCGGTTCAAACACGCCACGGGGGAGACGCCGCTTACCTATTTGCACAAATTGCGGATTGCCGAGGCCAAGCGACTCCTGGAGCAGGACTACAAGACCATTCAGGAGATAGCCAGCGAGGTCGGCTATGATGACCTGATCTTCTTTCGAAATCTTTTCAAGCGCTACGCCGGAGTTCCTCCACAGGCCTATCGCCAGACCTTCGGGAGGAGGAGGGCGGTGAGCAGCGCCGGCTGTCGCTAGCCGCTTCAGTCGCGCGATGGGATGTGATACAGGTACACGACCAGCACGTGTCCGAACAACGCGAGCAGCACCTGCCGACACCCTCCCCGTAGATCACTCCGCGTCCAGCGGATCGTTGAACATTAGCCCCAGCTTGATGCTGCCGTGGCCTCGCTGCGGATAATCCAGTGTGTTGGGATCGCCCGGATCGAGATTGGACGCCGTGTCATCCGGCGGAAACAGCACCAGAGAGCGCAGAAATTCCAGAAGCTGCGCTCGGTGCGGGGGCGGGGCAGCCGCAAATCGCGTGCTGGCCTCGGCAGCCTCGCCGCCGTGGCGCAGGATCACGGCTTCCAGACTGATCGACCGCCCGTCATGGCCGTATGGGCTGGTGCTGGCCACGCCCCACAGCGGTTCTGTCATGTGCTCACGTGTGAGCGAGCCGTCGAACTCGCGCTCCCAGAACGCCGGGCCGAGATCGTGCCGTTTGAAGTCCGTGAAGATCTCGCGCACGACGAAGCGCTCACCGAGGGGTTGCTTCAGCGTGGGCATGCCCGATCCGTCGTCTTGCTCCACGAAAAGAGGCACTGCTGTGGCATAAAGTTGATTGAAGATCCCGCGCTCCGCGTCGTACACCGTCTCTACGTCGGCGACGCGGCGATCACGGTCGATCACGAGATTCGGCACGTGGCAGCCAGTGCAGCCGAACTGGTCCAGGCGTCGGCGGCCAGCCTCGGCCCAGCGTGAGCGCTGACCCGTTCCCGGCTTGAAGTAGTTGAGGAGGTAAAATTCGAGGTGATCGACGAGAGCCGGGTCGATCTCATTCACTACACCGTCCACGTCGTCGTCCTCGCCCGGACTCTCAACCGGAGGCCTCTCGATCACGTCCAGGCTCCCGTCCAGCACCATGCCTGCCGGGGTGACGACACGCTCGCCCCGGGATGCGGCGAGCAGCAGGGGGTCGGGTGACTCCAGACCCATCTCGGCATTGAGCGCGCCCACCACGAACTCGCGAATGGATATGGTGCCGCCCTCGGCGAAAAATGGCCGGACGCGAAGATCGGCATTCACCCCGTCCACCTTCGAGGAATCGATGGTGCCGTCGGGACGGGCGATGATGTGGCCGAAGTCGATCTGCTTGCTCCGCAGACGCAACTCGACCTGGCGACCCTTGCTCGAGGCCAGCTCCCTCGCTTGTTCCCGTATAGACCGCAGATCCCGGGTGATCTCGTCGGCAAGCATCTCCTGCAGACCGAGGCCGAACAGATGTGGCGCGTCACGGCTGTCCGGCCGCGTGAAGACTTCGCCGCCGAACCCGGCTGCACCTCGAGGCCGGCCGTGGCAGCCGGCACAGCTATCGGCCAGCCCGGCTCCCAGCGATTTGTCGGCGTCGAGGAACCCGGTGCCGTCCGCGGTCCGTGGCCCAAGCCCCTGTGCCACCGTGAATTTCCGTTGGAACAGCTGTCGCCCTCGCCGGATCGAGCGGAATGGATCTCTATTGATGATGTAGATAGACGAGCCCTCGGTATAGACGTCTCCCTGACCCGCCCCGACCTGCTCGTCCAGCGATTTGCGGATGCCTTCCTCCTCCGCGTTCGGGGTCTGAGTGATGTCCGTCAAGCCTGCGCTGACTCTCTCAGCTATCAATCCACAGGCAGCCACCGCAATGGCGGCCAACCACAGAAGCGGCCTGTTCATGAATTGCCTCACGCATGCTCGCGGCCGTGCCGCGGTGGTCCCAGGGAAGATCGAACGGGACGACCGTGGCACGCCAACTCACCGAGAACCTGAACAAAGTCGGAAGAGATTCGGATCTGTTCCTGAATCCCGCTGACGCTTGAGTCGCGAAATCCGTGGTCTCTGTCGTGCCATTCTCTATAATGTTCGAACGGAGCCCGCTCTTCTGTGAGGGCCGGGAATCGCGGCCTCGCACACGTAGGGAGGTAGGCGCGTGGATATGGGGAGCGGCGACCACGGCCGCTATACTGACCACCGATCGGATCCCTTCGGCGCAGCAGGCGGGGAGGTCATCGCGTTCGATGTGTTCCGGATCGACTCCGCCCGGCGTTGCTTGATGCGGAACGGCGTCCGGATGCGTATCCAGCAGAAGCCGCTGGACGTCCTGACCTACCTCGCGAGGAATCGCGCACGGGTCGTCCCGCGGGAAGAGCTTCTCGAGCGTTTCTGGCCGCGGGCGGTCAACGAGGAAGCGCTGACCCGCTGCATCAGCACGATCCGGAGGCGGCTCGGCGATGTCCGCGATCCGCCGCGGTACATCGAAACGCTGTGGGGTCGCGGTTACCGCTTCATTGCCGCGGCCGAGCAAGCGGCGGAGGCTGCGCGCCCGCCGCACGATTCCATGCCCGTCAATGCCGTCGAGAACCCGGACAGCTCCCGCCCGTCGCGGAATGGGGTCGGAGCAGGCTTCACGGCTGCCAGCCGGTCGGATGCCGCCGGAGCCATCTGGCGCTGGCCGCGTCACCTGGCTCTGGGAGCCATCGCCATCGCGCTGGTCCTTGGCTCCGGATTCATCTTCTTTTCGGAGCTGACCGAGCAGCCAGCGGGGCCAGCCGTCCAGGGACTGGCCGTCGTCCCGATGGCTGCGGGTACGGGCACCGAGGACTGGTTCGCGGCCGCGCTGACTGATCGCCTGGTGGAGACGGTTTCGCGCATTGAGGGTGTGCGCGTCGTGACGCAGCAATCGGCCGCGCAATTCTCGGCACGCTCCGATCCCGCCGAGATCGGACGGCAGCTCGACGTCGATGCTGTGCTGCTCACCCACCTGGAGCAGGACGGCGACCGCATGCTCCTGCGGGCCATGCTCGTGTCCACCAGCGATGGAAGCATACTCTGGAGCTTCAGCACGGCTCCGGCCGTAGACGAGATCGACGACAATCAGGTTCAGCAGCTCGCCCGGTCGGTGGCCAGGCGGCTTTGGGCCAACCTGCAGCTCCGGGAGTCCGATCGCCTGGTCGATCGCCGAGCGTATCAGCACTACCTGCGAGGCCGCTATTACTGGAATCAGCGATCGGGGGTCGCGCTCGCCGCTGCGATTCAGAACTATGAAGCGGCACTCAAGCTGGAGCCAAACTACGTGGATGCCCTGCTGGGCCTGGCCGATTCGTGGCTGGTCATGCCGCTCTACCTCGCAGTTCAGCCGAACGAAGCCTTTCCCGAGGCCCGGGAGGCTGCGGAGCGAGCGCTGGAGCTGGATCCTGGTGCGGCGCATGCACACGCGGTGCTCGGCGTGATCGCCATGCAATACGACTGGGACTGGGGCGAAGCGGAGGCACACCTGCGCCGCGCCCTGACGCTCAACCCGAACGATGCGACGGCCGAGCAGTGGCTCGGCGAGCTCCATTGCTACCGGCTGCGAAAGGCGGAGTGCCTCGAGCATCTGCGAGCTGCGTCTGGTCTGGATCCGCTGTCTCCCGTGCTGCGAATGATGCGCGGATCGCCCGCGTTGTTCTCGGGTGACTTTCGTGCCGCGGTGGCGGCCTATTCGGCGGCGATCGCGGAGGTTCCGGAGTTTCCACTTTTGCATTATTCGCTGGGTCTCGCCTATGCCGGGCTGGAGGAATGGGACCGCGCGATCGAGAGTTACGAGGCGTCGCTGCCGAATCTCGGACTCGCGGTCGTGGGCGGCCCCATGGCTTACGCGCTGGCCCGCAGGGGCGCAACCGCGGAAGCAAGGGCGTTGGTCGCGGACCTGGAGCGCCTTGCAGACAGCGAGTACGTCCCGCCGATGAAGATCGCGATCGGCTGGCTCGGGCTCGGAGAGAGGGATCGGGCACTCGAATGGCTCGAGCGGGCGCTGGATGTTCGCGACGACCGCCTGGTCTACCTCGCCGTCGATGTCCATTTCCTGGAGCTGCACGACGACCTCGATTTCCAGGCCTATGCCAGGCGCGTCGGCCTGCTCGACGTGTTGGAGACTCGGGCAATGCTGGCCCAGCAGACGCGGGCGTTGCCGCCCTCCGGCGGCGGCGAGGATGCGGAGGGCCGGCAGGCGCATTGAGGGCGTTGGCAGGTGGAGCGCGCCCGGTGGGGCCCTTTGGGAGCGACCGCCGTGGAGGGCGTCGTCAACCCGTTCTGCTGCGGATGACCGGGCGAATCGCTTTTCGAGTGCCGTCTCCTTGAGTACGCTGCGCTACCCACCTACTCCTACTCGCGCCTCGCGCCAAGGGGCCAAGAATCTTCTGAAGCGCCGACCGCCGCGTCGGCCAGTTCAGCTACGTTCCACGTGCCACGTCCGCCGACTATTCCCCTGCCGTGTAGCTCAGCTCCGGCAGGCGGCTCCACATCTCGGACCATTCATGCTGGACAGTCTCGCGCAGGCCGGCGCGGATTTGATCCGTGGCCTCCTTGCCGTGGTGGCTTTCGACCATGTCCCACAACGGCGTGTCGTCGTCGCCCATGCCGGCGAAGCTGCCGTTCAGCACCGCCACGAAGAAGTCGCCCGAGTCCGGTCCGCCCGCGACCACGTCATAGAAGGCATAGTTCGACCTCCACTCCGTAGCCTTGGCCGCCGCGGCGATTTGGGAAACGGCGCGGACGAAGCGTTGGGCGTCGTTGACGTCGAAGTTGATCGCCCAGACCAGATTGTAATCGCCCTCCTTGAAATGGCTTTGCTCGGGCATAAGGCGCACGAACTCGCTGCCCGCGACCTCGACGTGCGGCAGAAACTGCTGCGTGAACACCTCCACGCAGGCCTCGTCGGCGGCCTCCTGCTCGTCGAACGTAACCCAATTGTGCCCGAAGGTGGTGAAGGCGTAGCGGCCTAGGTCGCCCGTCTCGGCGCTCCAGACGCCCCAGTCGCGCTCGCCGCCGTTTTCGCCGTAGCAGTCCATGTAGGCCTTGATGCCCTCACGGAACGCCTCGCCTTGGCCGGTCTTGATGCTGACCACGAAAATACGGCCCACATCGCCGCCGTCCTCGTCCTCCTGGGCGACGGCCGGCGCCGTGAGCGTGAGACCCAATACTGTAAGGCAAATTGTCGAAATGGCTCGTTTCATGACGTCATCCTCCCCTATCCCGCGGAAGCGGGGATGTCCGATTCGGCGGAAATGCAGACCGCTGGCCCCATGCAGGGCCGCTCCTAGAGTCTAGATGGGATTCGAGCAAGGGCAAGGACCGAGGAAACCACTCAGAGGACGGCGACCACGGTTCTGGCATCGTGGACAGGCTCCACTCGAGCATCGCCGCCGTGCGCGCGCCCGCCCAGGTGCCCGGTGGGGCAGGGAGCGCGCGCCGTACCTCGGCGAACTGGACGGCATCCAGTTGCTCGCCGATAGACCGCACTGGGAGCCAGCCGGGGCTACGTCCGTGAAGGCTACCGCGTCTTCGCATCGCGCCTTCCGATCGCAGGTACGGCGCGCCGGACTTACATCATGCCCGTTGGAAAGACGATAGGGGTTATTCGGCAGTCGGCTCGTAGACAATTACATCCCAATGGGCATCGATGAGTGCCAAACGTTCGGCCTCCTCAGCGGCGTGTTGAGCAAGGTTCTCGAACAGCCGGGCCTTCGCTGCTCCATATTCCGGCAAATCTGACTGCCAGTGAGCCGCGACGGGATCGGCATACGTAACTGTCACGCGAACATCCCACGCCACCGCGCCGTTCAGATGAAGCAGCGGACGGTCGATGCGAATGTCACTTACCAAGCCGTCTTCTTTCATCACCTCGAAAATGACGAGGTGATTGCGCTGATTGAGTTCCATAAACCGCTTTAGATCGGCCAAACCGACACGATAATAACTCTCCCCCGGACCGGAACTCTCGAAAGCCTCTCAGCGTAATCTTGAGCTGAGGCCGTCGTTGTCAACAATGGGACCAAGTCTGCAGTGAGCCAAATTCGCGCATCGTCGATCTCCCCTGCTCGCAAATGCGAAAAGCTAACAGGCCTTCTCAATGAAATCGAGTCCATGCGACCAAGGCCTGTGGGAAACAGGCGCCGCCGCTTCTGGCCCAAGTAAAGGCGAATCAGGATCCGCTCTACCTTGTCCCTTGAAGATGTTCCCATGCTTTCATGGAGCCATCCTCCCGGGGGGTATGGCCGTGCCTCGGGGTCGTCGCAGGAAGGCCGCAGCGCCGCAGAAGGCTTTGAAACCTCGCGTCGAGCCGGTAGGGGTCCCACTTGGGATCGACCGGTAGGAATACCATGTGCACATCGCGTGCTTCATAGGCCTTCTCGAGCCATTCGAACACCAATCGAGCATCCCCGAGCCCCGCCGCGACGAGAGCGATGTTGTATGGCGGCACGAACTTGTCGACCGCGATGCGCTGCAACGCGGCCATCACGTCCTCCGCTTCCGCGCTGCGGCCCGTGGTCGCCAGTACGTGACCTTTTAGTGACAACGCTTCGGTATTCCCGCCCGAGTAAGCAAGCGCCTGCTGACAGGCATCGAGGGCAGCTGCCGGTCTGCCGAGCTGTTGATACACCTTGCCAATCACGATATGGCTGATCCAGAACTCGCCATCGATCGCGAGCGCGTAGCGCAGCCGCTCGAGCGCCGCAAAGTTCGCGCGTGCTTGGAACAGGTGTTGACCCGCGACTGCGTGCGCCAGCGGTGATACAGGATCCAGAGCGAGGCACTTGCTCATTGCGGCCGCCGATTCGTCGTGCCGGCCGGCATGGGAAAGCACGATCGCGAGCGTGAGCTGCGCCCACGCGTAATTCGGATCGAGCTCGAGTGCGCGGCGAAAGCATTGCTCGGCACCGGGCCAGTCCCAGCCGAGCCAGAACTTCTGCAAGCCGAGCGCTGTGGGCTTCCGCGAGTTGGTCGTCCAGAGCAACGGCCCTCTCGGCAGCCTCGCGTGCCTTGCGCCAGCATGGCTTCGGATCGGCGTCGCTGTTAACGGGAAGGATGCCATACACATCCGCGAGCCCCGCGTACGCCAGCGCGTAGCCAGGATCGAGTGCCGCGGCTCTCTCGAAATACTCCGCTGCCTTGCGCCCGGCGGCCGGCGTCACCTGGAACATGCAGAAGCGGCCTTTGAGATACAGGTCATATGCCTCGGCGTTCCGCGTGCCGCCGCCGGCGAGACCTGCAGCGCGCTCCGGGGACAGGCGAAACCGTACTCGTTCGGCAATCGCGACTCCGAGTTCATCCTGAAGACCAAGGAAGCTGCCGGCTTCCCGATCGTACGAGGCACTCCAGATCTGCGACTGACCGCACACCCGAATCAGCTTTGCGGTAACGCGAATCCGTTGC
>CAZTAE010000031.1:12490-18058 GCA_964611535.1 uncultured Woeseiaceae bacterium | reverse complement strand
TGGAATGCGGCAGCGAAGTCCGCGGCCTGGCGAACGGCGACCGCGTCTCCGCCGAGGGGCACGTCACCTGCGGCGTATGCCGCAACTGCCGCGCCGGTCGCCGGCACCTGTGTCGCAACAGCATCGGCATCGGCGTCAGCCGCGCCGGCGCGTTCGCCGAGTACATCACCGTGCCGGCCTTCAACGTCTTCAAGCTGCCGGCCTCCATCACCGACGAGATGGCCGCGATCCTCGACCCGCTCGGCAATGCCACCCACACGGCGCTGTCGTTCGATCTCGTGGGCGAGGACGTGCTGATCACCGGCGCCGGGCCCATCGGCATCATGGCCGTCGCCATCGCGCGCTTCGCCGGCGCCCGCTACGTCGTCGTCACCGACGTCAATGACTACCGCCTCGACCTCGCCCGCAAGATGGGCGCCACGGTGGCGCTGAACGTATCCGACGGCTCGCTCGACGACACCATGCGCGAGCTCGGCATGGAGGAAGGCTTCGACATCGGCATGGAAATGTCGGGCAACCCGTCCGCCTTCCGCGACATGCTGCGCACAATGCACCACGGCGGCCAGGTCGCCATCCTGGGCATCCCGCCCGGCGAAGCCGGCATCGACTGGAACCAGGTTATCTTCAAGGGGCTGACCCTGAAAGGGATCTACGGCCGCGAGATGTTCGAGACCTGGTACAAGATGGCCAGCATGCTGGGCAGCGGCCTCGACATCCAGCCCGTCATCACCCATCGCTTTCCCGTCGCGGAATACCGGCAGGCGTTCGAGCTCATGCAATCCGGCCAGTCCGGCAAGGTGGTCATGAGCTGGGAATGAACCTGCCCGCGATCCTGCCGGAGTGAAGCTTCGTCGCCAAATCCCGTGAGCCGGGCGGCTTCGGATTATTCGAAGCGGCAGAAGCAGTGGGCGTACATCCCCTTCGGGTCGTTGAAGCGAAGCATGGGCGATAGCGCCGTGGTGACGACGTCGGCCAGGCGTTCGAGAGAGCTTTCGCGCCGGAAAAGGCTCGCGACGTCCAGCCCGATGCTGCGGGTGTTGCCGATCAACTGCAGCATGAGTTGCTCTGCCGGCGTCAGCTCCCGCTCGTAGTACTTGCGCCCGTAGGAGCCGGGCTCGAGGTCCGCGAGCTCCGCGGCGGCGGCGACCGCCTCGTCGAGATTGCCGAGCTCGTCCACCAGGCCGTTCTCCACCGCGTCCCTGCCCGTCCAGATCTGGCCCTGCGCGATGCTGTCCACGTACTCCTGCGAGAGCCCCCGATGCATCGCCACCTTGCCGATGAAATCCTCGTAGCCGTCCTCGATGATCACCTGCACGAGCTCGCGGGCGTCCTCGGACATCGCCCTGTCCGGCCGGAGCTGGCCGGACCACTGGCTCGTTCCGGTGCCGTCGGTATTGATGCCCAGGGTCTCCAGCGAACGCTGGAACGTCGGGAACATGCCGAAAATGCCGATGGAGCCGGTGACGGTCGCGGAGCTGGCATAGATACGGTCAGCTGCCATCGAGATCCAGTAGCCGCCGGAGGCGGCGACGCTGCTCATCGAAGCGACGACGGGTATGCCGGCCTCGCGGATCGCCTGGATCTCGTTGCGGATGATCTCGGAGGCGAAGGAGCTGCCGCCCGGGCTGTCGACGCGCAGCACGATCGCGGCGACGGACTCGTCCGTGCGGGCACGCCGCAGAAGCTCCGCGGTCGAATCCCCGCCGATGGTGCCGGGCGCCTGCGTGCCGTTGAGTATCTCGCCGGCGGCCACGATGACGGCGACGTTGCGATCGTCCGTCGGTTGGCCGCGGATGAGCCGGGTCTGCTCGAGGTAGTGATCGAGCTCCGCGGCGTTGTACAGGTACTCGTCGTCGGGGTCCATGCCGGCGTATTCGCCCACGCGGCGGTTGACCTCCTCACGCACGAGCAGCTCGTCGATGAGCCCGAAGTCGACCGCTGCCCGCGCCGAGCTGCCCTCGGCTGCGCGGACGTGGGTCACGAAATTGTCGAGCAGGTCGTCCAGCGCATCGGCCTCTATGCCGCGCGCGTTCTCCACGTCGCTCCGGTAGTGCGTCCAGAACTGGCTGGTCAGGCGCTCCATGGAAGCGCGGTCCTCGGCGGACATGTCGTTGCGGGTATAGGGCTCCACGGCGGACTTGTGGGTGCCGACCCGGAAGACGTTCCAGTCGATCCTCAGCTTGTCGATGGCATCCTTGAAATAGTTGAGCCAGACACCGTACCCCTGAAGCAGCAGGACGCCGTCGGGGTGCATGTACACTTCATCGGCGCGCGACGCGATGTAGTAGGCGTTCTGGCTGTAGGCGTCCGCGGTGGCGATGACCGGCTTCCCCGACTCGCGGAACGCATCGATCGCCCGGCCGATGCGCTGGAGCTTGCTGAGCCCCCCGCCGCCCAGGCCGTTGAGGTCGAACACGACGGCCTCGATGCGCTCATCGTCCCTGGCGTATTCGAGACCGTCGACGATGTCCTGGACCAGCGTCTGTGGTTGCGCATCGCCCAGGAGCTCGCTCAGCGCACGCTCGAAGGGATCGCCCAGCAGCTGCTCGACGAGTTGGCCTTGCGGGCGAATCACCAGCGCCGCCTGTTCCGGAAGCCTCGGCGCAGACGCGGACAGCGCCCCCAGCACCACCGAAAAGATGACGAGCAGCAGTATCAGGTGCAGTACCTTGCGCGCGCCGTCCAGCGCGGTCCAGATCGCCCTGAAGAATCTCCCCACCGCACTTCGTTTGCTCATAAGCCTCTCCTGCACCGGCCATCCGCCAGAACGTCGCTGCACCGCCTTTCCGTCATGGCGCCACCAGCCACAGCGACAGTTGCGGCCACGCGGTGATGACTATGACAGAAAGCAGCAGAATGATCAGGAACGGGAACGTTGCCGCGTACACGTGCATGATCGGCTTGTCGAACCGATAGCTCGCGATGAACAGGTTCAGACCGACCGGCGGTGTCAGATATCCCAGTTGCATGGCAGCCAGAAAGACGATTCCCAGGTGAAACTCGTTGACTCCGTACTGCGTCGCGATCGGCAGGATCAGCGGCACTACGAGTACGATAGCGGAGAATATATCCAGGATGGCCCCGAGAACCAGTAAGAATAACAGCAACAAAATCAGGAAGGTAGCCTGGCTACTCACGAATTCGGAGACGATGCCCAGAAGCGTCTGCGGCACGGCAGCATCGATCATGTAGTTGGTCGAAGCCAGCGAGACACCGAGTATGATCAGGATCCCGCCGACGAGCAGCATCGACTCGCGCATGATGCGGGGCAGCTCCGCGAGCCCGATCTCCCGGAGTATCGCCACTTCGACCAGCAGCACGTAGAGCGCCGTGACCGCCGCAGCCTCCGAGACGGCGAAGTAACCGGAATAGATGCCGCCGAGGACGACCACCGGCAGCGGCAGCTCCCACTTCGACTCGTCCAGCGCGGCGCGGACCTCGCCCCACGAGAAGTTGTGCAGCGGCGTGCGGTTGCGCCGGTTGACCCAGAGACTCCAGCCCGACAGCATCAGCAGCATCAGCAGGCCCGGCAGGATGCCGGCACGGAACAGGCCGTCGATCGGCACCTCCGCAATGACCCCGTACAAGATGAGCGGTAACGACGGGGCGAACAGCAAGCCGAGGCTGCCGGAGGTCGTGACCAGGCCGAGGTTGAAGTGGTCCGGATACCCGTCGTGCTTGAGCGCCGGGTACAGGATCGCGCCCAGCGCGATGATCGTCACTCCCGATGCGCCGGTGAAGGCCGTGAAGAACGCGCAGGCGACGAGGGCGACCAGCGCCAGCCCGCCGGGCATCCAGCCGAGCACCGCCCCGGTGAGCCGGACCAGCCGGCGCGGCGCGTTGCTTTCGCTGAGCAGATAGCCGGCAAAGGTGAAGAGCGGTATCGCCGAGAGGAACGGCATCTCGGCGAGGCCGAGTATCTCGATGGCGATCGCCATCAGGTCGATGCCTTCCCTCTGGTAACCCAGCATGGCGCTGGCGGCGATGACGGTGAAGAGCGGTGCGCCGATGACCGCCAGGAGCACCAGCAGCGCCGCGGCCAGTATCATGCCGCCGGCATCCGGCGCGACTCGCGGACCAGCGCAACGAGCCCCGACAGGCAATGCAGCCCGAAACGCCAGGTCATCAGCGCGAAGGCAAGCGGCAGGATTCCCTGGACGATCCAGGCGGGGGTCCCGAGAAGCACCGTCTCCTGGAACTCCGCGGCCAGCCGCACGTAGCGGAACGAGTGCCAGGCGACGACCCCGCACACGGCCGCCGCGAAAGCGTCCACGACCACCCCCGGCAGCCGGGCCAGCCGCTCGGGCACGAACGGGTTCAGCACGTCGATGCGCAGGTGCCGGCGGCTGCGGCTGGCGGCGACGGACGCCACCAGCGCGAGCCAGAGGACGACGATCTTGACCAGCTCGTCCGCCCAGATGACCCCCGAACCGAACCCGATGCGAAGGACGATCTGGCCGACGGCGAGGACCATCAGGACGGTCAGCAGAAGGACCAGGAGGCCGTTCTCGACGGCCGTGCCGATGCGGTCGAGGCGGCGGGTCAGGCCGCCTTCAGGCGCGGTAGGCCTGCGCCGGGGCGGTCGCACGCTCACTCGGACGCGACCGCTTCACCCCCGGCCACCTGGCTCCTGTACGTGTCGATGTGGCGCAGGACTTCCTCGAGCAGGGCCGCCGAAAACATGCCCTCCTCGGCCATGGCGCGATTGGTTCTTTCCATGATGGCCTGCAGCTTCTCCTGCTCGCCGGGATCCGGCTCCACCGGTTCCACGCCGGAATCCACCAGCGCCTGCATCGCCCGCTCGGCATCCTCGAGATTCTCCCTGTCCCACTCACGGTAGATGCGCGACATCACCTCGCGCACGATCTCCCGGTCGGCGGGCTGGAGCCGATCGAAGGCCCTGCGGTCGATCGCGAGCAGCCCCATCGAGTACAGGATCGGCATGCGGGTCACGTAGCGGATGCGGGTGTGCCATTGCAGCACGAGCGCACCGGCGGGCGGCATCGCGACGATGTCGATCAGCCCCGTCTGCAGGCCCGTCAACACGTCCGTGACGGGCAGGGTCACGGGTGACAGCTGCAGGGCCTGCATGCTTTCGTAGCTGATGAGATCGCCCTCCGGCACCCACACCTTGCGGCCGCGCAGATCGGCGTGGCTCGCGACGGGCACGTTGGACATGACCAGCGCGAACCCGCCGCCGGCGAAGCCGAAGCTGACGAAGCCCGCTTCCTCGAGGCCGCTACGGAGCTTCGGGTCCATCCGCTGCCGGACGTAGTCCACCTCGTCCGCCGACTCGAAGAGGAACGGCAGTCCGTAGATATTGAGGTCCGGGTAAACCTGCTGCAGGTCGGTGGGCGTGAAGGCACCGCCGTGCAGCTGGCCGATCTTGATCTTGCGCAGTACTTTGTCGGCGCTGCCCTGCACCCCGCCGGAATAGAACCTGAAGTTGACGCGTCCTTCGGTGCGCTCGTCGATCTCCTTGCCGCCCTCGCGCATGTCGCGCATCCACTGCGTGTTCTCCGGCAGCACGGTGGCAATCTTCAGATCGACCGCGCCGGCCGCGGGCGC